>JAKSNZ010000058.1 GCA_024405855.1 Paludibacteraceae bacterium | reverse complement strand
AGGTGTGAACTTGCCTCCCTGTGCCTGTTCATACTCACCCTCTTCAGCCTTAACCTCATAGATTACCATAGGGTCTGCACTGAATCCGGCAACAGTTGCTGTAAATGTCAATTCTTCACCTACAACCTTGCTGCCTACAATGTTGATTGCAGTTACAGTTGGTTCTTTCGGCTCAAATTTCTTTACAACGATGTTCACCTTGTCACCGGCAATGTCAAGTGTGAATGTGATATCAAAGAAACCGCTCTCTGTAAAGGTGTACTTAGCATTATCCCCTGCAGGTATTGATGTTGTCCAAGCGTGATTCTTTGCAGCCTTGAACTCAATTACCTCATCTTTAATGAATTCTACATTATTATAAACCTTTGTAAATACGCCCTCAACCTCTTCCATATCATTTGCCTCAAGCGTAGGGTCCCATTTAGTACCAAACAAAGTCTCACTGTTTCCTACCATTGTCCAAGTGGTTTGAGGAACTGTGCACTCGCGTGTGTTCAGAGCAAATGTGCCTGATGTCTCATCGTATGCACCTAACTCATAACATGTAGATGCTGATACAGGGGTATCCGCTGTTTGTGACGCTCCATCTGCAACATTGTTGTTGAAGATTATCTGCAAGCCCGTATGCTCACCCTCTATGGTGTAACTGTACCAACCGTCTGTGGCTGTAAGTTTATCACCAGGCCAAGCCTTTGTAATTGTACCGGCATTGTCAAATGCGTAGATTGCAACCTCTGACCAAGTGGTTGAAGATTCAAGTAACTTAACCACGATGCTCTCAGGTGCTTTTGTAACTGTGAATGGCAATTCAAGAACAGCCTCCTCTTTATCACCTTCAGCAGGTGTATAGGTTGCAGTGGCCTTAACAGTGTAAGAGCCTGCATCACCAGGTGTGAATTTACCACCTTCAGCAGCCTTGTATTCACCCTCTCCTGACTTAACTGCATAGGTTATTGTAGGCTCGCCGCTGAATTTAGCCACAGTTGCTGTAAATGTCAGTTCTTCTCCTACATATTTTTTACCAGAGATATTGATTGATGTTACAGTTGGCTCTTCAGGCTCAAATTTCTTAACATCAATGTTCACCTTATCATTAGCATTGTCTAGTGAGAATGTAATGTCAAATGTACCATCTTCTGTGAATGTGTAACTTGCGTTGTCTCCTGATGGAACAGTAGTTGTCCAAGCGTGGTTCTTTGCAGCCTTGAACTCAATCTTATCATCCTTTTTGAATGTTTTGTTACTATATGACTTTACAAAGACACCATCAACCTCCTCCATATCATTTGCTGCAAGTTCAGGTTTCCAAGTTTCACCAAATAGGGAGGCGTTATCACCTACCATAGTCCAGGTGCACTCATCTTTAGGATATGTTACAGTAAACACATCACCTACCAACTCAAACTTGTAAACACCCTTAACATCAGCGTCTAAAATAACGTTCTCACCTCCATCAAGTTTCCAAGCACTGTTGCCACGTGTCATTGTGGCACCTTTATCATTAGCACCATGCCAAGCCTCTCCTGTTATTTGCTTGAATTCATATTTTTTAGCCTCAAGTTCTATTTCTGCAGGTAATTCTTTCTTGCCATCGCCCCAACTTGTAAACTCGCCTGCTACATAACTCTTTATGACAGGTGCGGCAATCACAGTAAACCTCTGCTCTTTTGAAGCCTCCTGTGTATCAGTTGCGGCATACGCCTTAACAATATATTCACCGGCTTCGGCAGGAGTGAATTTTCCACCTTCAGCGGTCTCATATTCTCCACCATCTTTCTTAACAGAGTAAGAAATTGTAGGAGTGCTCTTGAATCCGTATGTTGAGGCAGTGAATGTAAGTTCTGTACCCACATATTTATTACCTGTGATATTTATGGCGGTGATAACAGCGTCAGCCTCTTTAGGACGGCCTACTAATGTCATAGTAACAACATCACCTGTCGGATTATAGGTGAAACTTACAGTATCGTTGGCTTGTACAGCATCACCAGTGAACTTATCCGCTGAAACCCATTTTGCATCGGCGTCATCGGCTTTAGTATTGAAGTTGAAACCTGTACCGCCAAATATCACTTTTTCAAGTTTATAGACGTTGCCGTCTTTTGTCATCTCCTTCCAAGTCCACGTCTTGCTTTCCCAGTTATTCTTAGCATAGTACTTTACAACAGGAGCAGGAGGAACCGCTGTTGCTGTAAATGTGGTAGTGGAACTTGCCTCCTCCGCATTGTATTTGGCATCAACTTTTACAGTATATAAGCCCGCCTTTGTTGGAGTATATGGGCTTGTGGCAGCCTTGAACTCATCTGTACCTAACTTAACACTATAAGTAAGAGTAGGAGTGCCACTGAAATTCTTGGTCACGGTTGTAAATGTTACGGCATTACCAACTTGAACAGATGTTGGGGATGCTGTAAATGATTCAATATATGGCTCTTCTGCAGGAGGCTCCACACAGGTAGTGGTGGTTGCGGCATATCTGCCACTCTCCATCTTATCACCTATTGCCATACAAACGTCAGCAGACTGACCCTTGCAATCTTGTGTGGCGTATTTCCAATCTGTTGTATTAGCACCGTTCTTTACAAGGAACTTAGTATTAGCCTTAACCTGACCGTTCCACCAAGTGAAAGTACCTATTGAGAACGCCTTTGTCATTGTCTTGATTTCATCGCCCGATGCCCAAGTGTAAGTTGCAGGAGCGTTCCACTCGTTAGGTAATTGTATCTGTATATTAATATATGTAGTAGGAACTGGGACAGGTGTCTCTCCCTCTTCTACAAGGTTAGTGAACTCTTTCCAACCGGCTGTAGCCTGATATGCGGCTTTTGTGCCTTTGGGAACTGTTACCTTTACCTTATTATAGTATGCCTCAAAACCCTTCAACGCCACAGGAGCAGTAGCCTCACTGACAATTTCAGTAAGTGCGTTCAAACCCACAAACGCATTTGCGTTAATATTAGCACAAGCACCCTTGAATGTGATTTTTGACAAGTTTGAGCAATTGAAGAATGCGTGGTCACCTATAGTCTGTATGCCAGACCCTATGGTTACATTCTCAACTATACCATAACCATTAAAGGCATAGTCGTCAATTTTCACAATGTTGTAGGTTGTTGTAGTCAGACCACCTCTGGTGGTAGTGTTCTTAATATCTACGGCTTTCTGGTTTTCACCATAATAAACCCAGATATCATTGCTGCCCGCTGGAATCCAGTAAGTACGGTTATCTGAGTAACTGTACCACTCCTCTCCACTTGCTGCATAACCTACAAATGTAGTGGCTACAATAGTCACCAACATAGTAATAAGTTTCTTCATAAGTTTTTAGTTTTTAAGTTAGTAAAAAATATAATTAATGTCTCTACAATTGTTTTCACTCTTGTAAAAGAGTGGGAACAGCAAAATTACAAAATCATTACAAAAAATGCAAATTTATTTGGATAAATAAGTTTGTAGAGTTCAAACAGGCAGGCTACGCAGTCTGATTCTGTGAAGTCCTTAACGGGAAAGTCTCATAACTTAGGACAGGATGCGAAAAAAATTTAATTTATAAAAAATTGTTGCGTTTGTGCAATTATTCCGTTAAAAATGACTATCTTTGCAGTGTTATCTAACGATAACTGTCTCGGCAATACTTCCGATGGATAGTGGTAAGGCAAAACGTTTCTTCCACTGATTAGCACCAGATTCTAACAAGCTGGTGCTATTTCTTTTTAGCCCATTCTTTACGAAACATTCTGTTAAATTGTGGTAGCAACGCCTGATCTCTATTATAGAACAACAAACGCTTCTTTTTGAAAAGCATTATAGATAGAGCATTAACATTCCTTTCAAAATACGTTACCAATTCTTCAGATAGTTTTCTTGGATTGTAATTTGAATTAACATTCAACAACACGTGTCTTGTCTGCCCAATGGAATCCCTTAGACTATTTCCTACTGAGTTTTTCCCATTTATAGTCTTTAAGTCATAATCCCTATACAGACCTTTCTTCTCAAAAATAAAATCAGGAGTTCTAACATTCTTGGGGTTTGGAAGTATGTAAACTGTATATCCAAAACTTACCGCTTTTTTAGCCGCTATCAGCAGATTTTCCAAATCAAAGTCACCGATGCTGCCAACCCAATAGATATTCTGTTCATTAGGATATGACTTGAAGCACTTCAGTTTACATATCTCTTCTAATGCTATGTTATATGCAGAGCCATTCAAGCCCTGAAGATTTGTCAGTTTTGATGTTATATCATAAAGAGGATTGCTTTCGTAAAGCAAATATAACAATTCAGAATCATCAGTATCACAAGTATATTCAGACATCACAAATCAGTATCATTATCTATACAAAGATACTGATTTTCTGCAAAATAAGCAAGTTTTATGACAATAAAAACGCAATAATTTTTTATTTTTCTGTCAGTTTGCTGTAAAGTTCAAACAGGCGGGCTACGCAGTCTGATTCTGTGAAGTCCTTGATGGGGAAACCGTATGCCTGCATAACGGCTCGGTCATTATCTTGGTGGGCACGGCGCAGTTCAGGCGGCATTGTAACCTCATCATACAGGTCTGCAAGTGAACAGTCTGGGTATAATGCACGTGCATCAAGGATTGCTTGAGCGGTACGCTCAATTTTTGCTTTTTGCTCTTCGGTTACTGATGGCCAAGGGAAATTGTTATAGACAATATCTTTTGAATAGCGATAATCTGATTTCAACCTTCCGCATACCGCCCGCATCCAAGCCATGTGTACATTTGATGTCAATACTCCAAAATGGTAGAGGGAAGCGTTAGGAATAATAAGATTGGCGTTGGTACTAATAATATTGCAGTCAAAAAATCCTAATGGAATATATCGTCTTCTTTCAGAAGATGTACTTGGAACTAATAAATAGCTACCTGTTTCCGGCTGTCTGATTTCTCCAAATAAAGTTGGTATATCTGCCAACTTTCTTGTAGCATCTCTTTTGCTTGATGCCCTCATTTCACGCACATTGTTTATGCGTTCCATTACGCTTGGACATTGTTTCAAATCAGCTGGATTAGCTCCTTTAAGCCATAGACAAAAGCGTTCTTTGTTATTTATAAACTCTTCTGCTCCAAGTAATTTTTTGATATACTTTTGAGTTAATGGTTCTGATTTAACCAATGTTTCTTTTTCTTCTTTTGACAACAAGAAATTACCACCATCATTTGGCATGCTACCAAATAGCATGTCTGGTAAATTATCACAAATTGCTTGTTTTCTGCTTTCAATAAAAACATTTGAGGCATCAACCAAATATGGGTTAATGTTCTTAACCTGTTGTGGTTGACCAGATTCTGAGTATATAACTATTGCCGATGGTTTCTCACTAATAGAGAACCCTATAATAACACAGTGTACGTGAGCTTTTAGGCTTGCCTCACTATCCCAGCGGAATGTACGGTATGCAAAATCTATATGAACACCCATATCAAGCATAAGTGGTTTCCAAAGATTTGCCACCTGCTCACCTTGTGACACACTGTTTGTTGATACTAATGCCGCTCTTATGTTTGTACCTTGTATTAAGTCCGCCGTTTTTTTGTACCAACAGCATACATAGTCAAGATTGCCAACGTTCTTCCATTTTGCTCCGAATATGTCAAGTACATCTTGTTTCTGTTCCTCTGACATAAGCCTTGCTCCCACAAACGGTGGGTTGCCCATAATGTATAATTGAGAATTGGAAAGAGATTTCTCGCTATCGCTCG
>JAKSNZ010000057.1 GCA_024405855.1 Paludibacteraceae bacterium | reverse complement strand
TGAGAACGGAATACACAAACTATCCACAGAACTAAGCAACATAATAATGCTGTAACCCACCCCGATGACGCGTAAGCAAAAATTAAAAGTCAATAGCATACGACAGATTTATGTCTGTCTTTGAATCCACTGATGTAGAAGCCTTGAGTGCAAACGGTTCATTATTATATGATACATATATGTAAGCATTGTATGTAGTTTGAGCCAATGATTCATCTGATAGATGCTTTGCATATATGCCACAAACAAAACCCTTTGAAACTGGTCCAAAAGTTTCATCCATACTAACTTGAGAAAATGTAGCACCACCCTTATCTGTACTCACAGTAATAGAACCATTTTTAAATATGTATATTGATTTTGGACTAATCACGTATTTAACGTAATATCTGGTATCAGTTACCTCTTTATCTTCTTTATCATCATTACCTTTCTTAACTGCCTCCTCTTTTTGACACGCAATAAAAGCAAATGACACACAAACCAATAACAATAATTTTACGAACTTTTTCATATTTTTAACAATTATAATTTGTCATACAATATTAACACACATACAAACTTCTTTGAAAACCTAAGAAGGTTTCCTTTGCCTGTTTAACCCCACCCATCTGCATTACACCGTCTGCAAGTGAACCAAATTTCAAACTCAACAAATTGTCAAGTTTATCATTATCCAATTCCTCAACACCTGACTTGATATAGGCATTTATCAGATATGCCACAAAGTCCTGTTGTGCCTTTGTAAGTGTTGAGCAGAATGGTTCTGCCCTCTTAGTTCTTTCTGCGCGTGCAATAGGATGGTTATTATATGCAAGATACTCCAGTACATCAAGTAAATCACAATTATCCGCCTCTATCAACGTTCTTATCTGTTTCAGAATATCTTTGCCATAACCAGCATCTGCCATCTTATCCAATAGTGCATTACGAGTCTTTGGGGTGCTCCATTTCTCTTGCAAATCCTGTATAGATGAGAAAAATGACGGAAATCTGCCATACATCTCATTTATAAAATCTTCAATAGTTACAGGCTTACCATCTGCACCATAGAACATATCTGTCTTGATGTATTTTAATCTCCTGACATTACCATCTGAAAGCCTTATTTCTAATATTTCCTTTGTTGGTTTAGGTGGTTCAGGTGTCTCAGGTGGTGCTGGTGTCTCAGATGTTCCTCCGCCTGTTCCTGTTGATGTTGAACCTCCACTAGGGGGAGTGCAAGTACAAGGATTATTTCCACATTTAGAGCATACAGGTTCACCATCCCAATCAGTATCATTAAAATGCTCGTAAGCCTTTACAAAATCATAAATAGTAAAATAATACTTACCATCAAATAGACGTGTACCACGTCCTATTATCTGTTTGAACTCTATCATTGAGTTTATTGGACGTAACAACACAATGTTTCTGACATTCAGAGCATCAACACCTGTGGACAGTTTCTCACTTGTTGTCAGTACAGTGGGGATTGTTTTCTCATTGTCCTGAAACTCTGCAAGGTATTCATCACCCGTAGCACCATCATTAGCAGTGACACGTACACAGTAAAGAGGATTTCCAAACCCATTTTTATTGGCATATTGGTTTATCATATCCCTTATCTGCCCTGCATGGTCCTGTGTATAGCAAAACACCAATGTTTTTTCATCAGATTGGATATACCGCATAAATTCAGCCACACGACTCTCGTCTCTCTTTTTTATCTTTATATTGCCTTGATAAAAATCATTCTCATCATATACCTTTCCTTTCTCCACAGTTCCACTCAACACCTCATCCTCTGGGCTATAAATATAATCATCAATGCCACTCTGCATCTTGCAATGACGGAAAGGTGTCAAATATCCATCAAATATGCCTTGTTTCAAAGAATATTGATAAACAGGCTCCCCAAAGTATTTGTATGTATCTGCATTGAAATCCCTTTTAGGTGTTGCTGTCAATCCTAATTGCACGGCAGAAGAGAAATACTCCATTATGCCCCTCCATTGACTCTCATCCTTTGCCCCACCTCTGTGGCACTCATCTATAATAATAAAGTCAAAAAAGTCAGGTTGATATTGTCCAAAGTACTCCTTTCCACCCTCGCCACATTGGAATGTCTGAAATATAGTGAAGAACACACTTCCATTAGTTGGCACTCTACCATCTCTACGTATTTCATTGGGTTTTATCCTCACCAAAGCATCTTGCGGGAAACCAAAGAATCCGTTGAAAGCCTGATTTGCAAGAACATTTCTATCTGCAAGGAATAGAATACGTGGACGGTTGTTTGTCTTTTTTACATTCCATTTAGTTTGGAATAACTTATATGCAATCTGAAATGCAATAAATGTCTTACCTGTACCTGTAGCAAGTGTCAAAAGTATTCTATCCTTACCCTTTGCAACTGCTTCAAGAACTTTGTTTATTGCTATCTCCTGATAATAGCGAGGTGTTTTTGTGCCATTATCAAACAACGGTTGATTATAGAACTTATCCCTCCACTCATCAACATCACCAAATATCCTATTCCATAGTTCATCAGGTGTAGGGAATGTATCAATTTCGCCCTCTTCCCCTTCCATATCTATGGCATATATTTCATCTCCATTAGTAGCGTATGTAAAACGGATGTTGAGCATATTTGCATATTTCTTAGCCTGCATCACACCATCTGATACATCGTGCTGAATGCTCTTTGCCTCCACAATAGCAAGTTTCACACCTTTATACACCAATACATAATCTGCCCACAGGGGTTGATGTTTAACCGTTGCAGAGATTTTGCCACGTGTAATAGGATGTTCCACAAGTATGCGACTATCTGTAACTACACCCCAACCTGCTTTTGCAAGTTTTGGGTTAATTTTATCAAAACGTGTTTGTGCTTCTTGTTCTGGCATATTATAAGTCTCCATTAAATGCTTTTCTCAGTAATGATTGTTTCATATCATCACAGAGGGTAATGGTTTTGGTATAGTTATCTTGAAGTGTGTTGCAACGTTCTTTAAGTTCATTGAGTATAATGACAATTTTGCTAATTTGATTCTTATCCGATGGGAAAGATACTTTGATGGAATTTAATGCGTTCTGAGTCAATTTCGGTTGAGCGGTTCCTGTAATCAAATCACTTAAATCATATTTGATAAAATAATATTCTACATAATATTGCAGATTTTCATCATCAAAACGTAACACGTGTGCGTGATTATTAACCCAAGTTTTACCCGAGATAGAAAATGCAATTGGTATTGTTCGTGCTATTAAATTTGCTCCATCTTCTGAAACAAGAAGAAATTTGCCATCAAATATATATTCATTTACATAATCAACAATTCCAGATGCACCATAGTATGGAAACTTCCCATTTTCCCTATCTTTCTTTGTAACAGGAATACGATTTTTATCAAGATTCTCTGAAATATCAGGAATAAGTTTTGTAACCCAACCTTCTTTTGGTTCAAGTTCCTTTGATAGTGCTGATTGAAACAAATCCTTTGCATTTTGCAGACTCTTCTCTGCATTTGCTTTCAGGGTATCTATTTTTGCAAATTCAGCATCCAATATATCAACTATGCGTTGTTGCTCAGATAATGATGGCAGGGGTATCTTAAAAGCTCGAACATCATTATCTGAAATAGCAGGATAAGTAGCACCCGTTTGTAATGGATTGATATAGTCATAAAACACATCTGCTGACAACATAAAGAATATCCATTTTGACAATGCTATATTTTGCTTTGGGCGGAGTACACAAAAACCTGTGCTACAAATTTGCTCATTGTAATTATTTGGAATAACACACAACCTACGTAATGTTGGGCGTGTTGTTGCAAAAATAACATCCCCACTTTTAATGATACGTTGTGCTCTTGATGGAGCGTTACTTCTTGAAATTTTTTGAGGATTAACAATAGAACACGACTCTCTGTCAACTGATGTTAAATCAACATAAGAAAAAAGTTGGGCATCGCTTATTTCATTCCACTTTATATTTTTGGAATGAATGCAAATTTCATCAATTGACACTCTGTTCATAGCATCTCAATTATCTCATTCAACAATCTCTGACTATCCTCAGCAAGAGTCTTTATCTCATTTGCAATCTGTTCAGGTGTACGTTCATCAATAACCTCAACCTTATTAGGATTCTTGACAGATAAGTCATAGTTTTCATTTAAATCAGCAACATTAACACTCCAAGAATTTTCACTATCCACCTTATCTTTTTGGAGTTTCAAGAAATCTGCCAAATCATTTTCATTAAGTGGGTTCGTTTTTCCTAATGTCCTATCAAGGTTCAACTGATAGAACCACACCTTGCGTGTGGGTTCACCCTTCTTAAAGAAAAGTACAACTGTTTTAACTCCTGCCTGAAATACCCCCGATGGCAAATCCAATACTGTATGTAGGTTGCATTCAGAAAGTAGTTTTTTTCTTAATTCTACAGAAGCATTATCAGTATTTGACAAAAAAGTGTTTTTAATTACAATACCTGCTTTTCCTCCCGCACGTAGGTATTTTATAAAATGTTGCAAGAACAAATATGCAGTCTCACTTGTCTTTATAGGGAAGTTCTGTTGTACCTGTGCACGTTCCTTTCCTCCAAATGGTGGATTGGCTAATATACAGTCAAATCTGTCCTTCTCTTGTACGTCAGCAAGATTCTCTGTAAGTGTATTGGTTCGTATTATATTCGGACTCTCAATGCCGTGTAGAATCATATTCATATTGGCAATGATGTATGCAAGTGGCTTAACCTCTTTTCCATAGAAGGTAGTGGTTTGCAGTTTTTCCTCATCAGCAGTCTTTTCCACTTGTTTATGCATATAATTATATGCTTCACAAAGGAAACCACAAGAACCACAGGCACCATCATATACAGTCTCGCCAATCTTAGGGGCAACTGCATTAACTATGGTGCGTATAAGTGGACGTGGGGTGTAATACTCTCCACCATTACGTCCGGCATTGCCCATATTATTCAGTCTGCTCTCATAGAAATATGTTAGTTCGTGTTTCTGTTCAGATGTTTGGAATTGAAGTTCATTAACTTGTTCAATAACGTCTCTAAGATTATATCCACTTTGTAGTCTGTTATGAATATCTGAGAAAATAACACCAATCTTATATTCTATAGAATGCGTATCCGATGCAGTCTCCTTGAATTTCCTCAAATACGGGAACAGTTTACCATTGACAAATTCAATTAAATCATCACCAACCAATGCACTAGATATATCATATTTGCCATTAGCATCCAACGGCATTGCCCAATCATTCCATCTGTAACCTTCAGCAATAATTGGTTTATACTCCTCATCTGATAACTCTGCCGACAACTGACGTGTCTTGTCTAAATCATCCAAATACTTCAAAAATAGAATCCAAGAAGTCTGCTCTACATAATCCAACTCACTTCCACAACCCTCATCCACTCTGAGTTTGTTATCAATGTTTTTTAATGCCTGTTCAAATGCCATAAACTTTATGTTTGATATTTATAATCTACAAATATACAAAAACCATTGCACATTTAGTACAATTTTTCCACTTTTTAGACAATTTTTATCTGCAAATATAATATCGGCGTTTGACTGTATTTGTCAAAAATGTAGAATTTAATAGGTGCAAACGGGTAAAACCTTATTCTGAAATCACTACAAAAAATGTAGTGAAAGTTTAATAATTGTACTTGTTATAGTTTGGTAATCAGTAAGTTATATGTATTTTTATTTGACAGCTACCGCCGAATTCAGTATCTTTGCATATTCATAAAATTA
>JAKSNZ010000056.1 GCA_024405855.1 Paludibacteraceae bacterium | reverse complement strand
ACATACGTATCACAGCGTATTGATTGGCTTGACAAGAAAATAGGGATTATTCCTACGGATACTGAAAATACAGAAGATTCAAACGCCGTTAGCGTATATTCTAATGGTGGAATACTTTATATTAATGGTATTGAGAACGGCAACGTATCTGTATATAATGATATGGGTGTATTGGTTTATGAGAGCAACAACAAAGGTAGCATTGAAACAATGCTACCTCAGGGAGTATATTCCGTATTATGTAACGGAAACAATTACAGAATTTTAGTTGAATAGCCTTACGGCTTATTTGTGGTATATTGTTGGTTTTGGAACCACCGGATTAACAGGTACGGTAATTGTAAATTCATCACTTACACATGAACCTACAGTGGCTGTAAGGTGATAAACCACATTTGCTACAGCACCGCTGTTATTGATATATTTATCAGCCGATATATATGTTTTGTCAGTTGTAGTGCCTGGTACTACATTGCCGGCATCGGCGGTAACACCTGTAGGTATATCAACACTAATGAGTGTCCAACTTGTAATGGCTGTACCTGACTTATCAGCAAGCGGAAGTTCACTACCTATAGCCTCTCCTGAACAAGCCTTGCTATCTGTAATATTCTCCACTACAGGCTTTGCAACTACAGTAATAGCAATGGTAGACAGTTCACTCAAACAACCGTCTGCGGTCTTCTCCTGCACGCTCATAGTATAAGAGCCTTTATTTATCCACTCTACCGATATAAGACCCGATGTGGCACCTGGCGTAATGGTTCTGTCAGAAGCACTACCCGTAATGCTCCACAGATATGTTGAACCTGCATTTTCCTCTACTCCGTAAGGCTGTGTTGATGCACATACACTTTGGTCTCCTGTTTCAGGATAAGGAGCGGCTGCAAACATAGCGGCAGAAACTGCCAACAATGAAACTAAAAGAACTGACTTTTTCATAGTATTTGATTTTAATTGTTATTTACTTTTTATAAACTTCTACATTACCCTTACGTGTACTGCCATCGGGTAAAACGGCTTTATAATAGTATACACCAGGCATTGCTATTTTGTTTGTGCCATTTATATTGGCATAACCGTCCCACCCGTTATAGGAATGAGCAACCATATTGCCTGTACGGTCAAAAACATATAATTCTATAGGACCTTCTTCATAATCTACAAGAAAATCCTTGTTATTACTATCACTGTTGTACGGCATAAATATGGTAGGCCAAGGCTTTTCAGGCTTGACACACATTTTATAAGCGGTCATATAAGATGAGCAGCCGTAATCATCAGTCACTCTTATGGTACGCTCTGTTCCGTTTTCAAGCCCCGATATGGTCCAAATGTTACCCTCGTGAGTAATTATGGCTCCAGATTGTTCATCACACGATACCGTGCCATACGCCACCTGCACCATAACGGAATATGTGCTTGCATCTTCTGAACACTGATAACCATCACTACCCTGTGCAAACAGTGTTGCTGCACAAGTTAGAAAAATGAGCAATATGTAGTTACGTAGTTTCAATTATCAGAACCGTTATGATAAATTTCAGGACCTTCCCATACAGGACATTCTCCATTACAACTAACTGTAACAGAATTAGTTACTGCATACACTTGACATTTAACCTCCTCACCTGCTATAATCTTGTTCAATGTATTCTCATCTCCAGCCATAACCACCCTGTATAACTCTTTTGACTTAACATTGGCTGGAATGTCAGGTATATTCATAACATCCATATCAAGTTGTGATATGGTAACCGTTGTCCAAGTGGCGCCTCCATCAGCGGATTTCTGCCAAGCACACCAAGGGTCATTGGCAAAGAATCTGGATTTAAGACCAGGAATCTCTATGTTAAAGTCAATATTCTGACCGCAGTTATACTCATACTCCAATAGTCCTCCGTGAATTGTAAGACCAGCCTGTGGAGAGCAAGATGTAACAGTTAGGTCATCAAAGCAAACATCGTTGCCATCGCCGGTATTACCACGGTTAAATATTTTAATTCTTATCTTCTTAACATCCTTGCCAGGACTGAATGATGCGGAGAAATTAATCCACTCCTCCATACGGAAAATATCAAGCTTACCTGTAACGGCAGAACCAAGCAGAACCTCATTACCGCTATCATCCACGCTGTATGAACGGATAATGATGTTGGCAGGGTTTTGACCTGGATTTGCAATCTGCGATACCCAAATGGATGCGTTATACCATATACCCTCACAGTAGTCATAGTCAGGTATATCATAAACCATAAGAAGCTTATCATTTTCTGTGGCATCCTTACCTACATTTATAAGTAGAAATCCACCATTACCGTTACCTGTGTGGTCTCCATGACCTTTTTCCCATGGTGGACATGCACCTGGTGCCACTGCCTCATCGGTAGTAGGAAGCACAGCATAATCACCATCCCACATACATTGTCCCACACCTCTATATGTATGATTTCTTACACTTGCCCAATCTCTACGGTAGCCTGTAGGGGCAGGGAAAGTGCCAAAATCCTCTTCATACAGAGTTTCATACGAGCCACTCTCCGTGCTACAGCAAACCTTACCTTGAACCATCACGGTATCTGTACGGTAATTAGTTCCAGGAACCTGTGCGTAGAAAGAGTGTGCGTTAAGGTCTGATGTAAAGTCAATATTGCGGGCGGTTACTCCCTCTATTTTCTGAAATGTACCCGTTCCCTCTGGGTCATCATTTCTGTACCAATCAACCGATGTTACAGTCTCAGGGAATCCGTTTGCCTGTAGGTTTACCACCTCTCCTTCACAAGCAAGATTACTACCTATGCTCTTTTGTATGTAGTAGTGGGGGCAACCATAAATGCTAATACTTTTAATAGCAATTACTGTACAACCGTTGCTTATTTTTACTCTTGGTTTCCAGAAGAAAGAATTCATGGCACCCGATGGGAGTGTTACAGACTGTTGTTTGGTTTTAGCGGTAGCAGGTCTTATTCCATCTATATTTATATCCCCTACTCCTGTGTAACCTATTATTTGAGAGTCATAACGCAGCCACTCACTCTGTGGACCTACGCTTTTATCCTGTACAAGACAGTTATCATTGACAGTTTCCCAATCTATCTTCATAGTTACAGGATTTGCATTGCCCGCTTTCATTCCGTTTACCTTAACCCTAAATATAGGGTCCTGCCCCTCTACAGGGTCTGAGTATATTCTTGGCAACTTTATTATAAGGCGGTTCTGACCGTCCTCTCTGTGAACCAAATCACCCGACAAAACTTTAGGATTGGATACTATGGCATAGCCTTTGTCATACTCTCCCATTGGAAAATCACCGTTAGAATAAACCTCAGGATAATAAACCTCCACATTTACTGAGTTAGTAGGGTCATACCAAATAATATCATCAAGTGTTATGTGGTCTGCTCCTGCGTTCTTAGGAGAGAAATTAGTAGACGCAAGCAGTGTGCCGCAACCACCTGTTATGGGGTCTGTATTAATAGGATTAACTACAAGAGGTTCAGGGTCTTCTGTACAGAAGGAGTTACCCTTAGGCTCTCCTAAATAAATGGTATTATCAGCATCTGCTTGCTGGTTTATAAGGTCTGCAAGAGAACCGTCAAGCGATAGCAATGGGGCGTGGCGTTCTCCTGAACCGCCATCAAAGTTCCACTCATTGTTAGAGAACTCTATATTACCGCCATTATTCCTATATGAGCCTTTGTAAGTTATTCTGAACTTAGTAAGTTTGTTCTTATAATGCAGTTTAATTCTTATGGCTTTTTGCGGAGCCTCAAGGCAGTTGAATTTAACATTTGGAAAATCCACCTTAAAATGCTCTTTTGCCTGCTCCTGTGTAAAGCCGTTTATTTCATAGTTTATGTTTACTTTGTCATAGTATGCGTTCTGAGTAGGATTGGCATTGGCTCCCCACTCACCTGTCTTACCTGCAGGGCTTGTGATTTGACCTCCGTCCAATACCCTAAGGTAAAAACCTGCCACCTCTGCAGTACCTGGATATCCTATAAGTATAATAGTAGCCCAATGTTCACCTTGTGCATCATCGGCAGTGGTCATGTAGTACATAAACCGATACTTATACATAGCATCGTAGCCACCATCATTATTCAAGCGGAAAACCTCACCACCATAATCTGCTCCTAATACTGTTGTAGGTAGTAGCAGTAGTGCAAAAACGGTTAAGGATTTAATAAATTGCTTTATCATCAGAGTATTTGTTAAGGCATAAGCAAATTTTACAAATACAAAGATATAAACTTAATTTCAAAAAAATGGTTGTAGTACCTATACCAATGTACTACAACCAATAATAAACACTACTACAACAGTACACATTTAAAACAAATCATCAATTGTTACTGTGCTGGTAAAAGAGCCACAATACTCGTTGTCCTTAAGTCCGTATGTAGTTATAAGCGTAGGGTGAACCACCACTTTTTTAGGGAGTTTTTCGGCAAGCACATTTTGCCTACGCAACAAGACTCTGGCATAATCTTTAGTTACAACAAAATCATCATTGTAGAATTTTATTTCACACATATTTACAACATTGTCACTTCTGTTAATGAGTAAATCTATCTGAGCACCATCTTCTTTACCATCTCCATCTATGGTAAATGCAGATATTGTTGAATTTACACCGCCAATACTTAGTGCAGCCCTAATTTGGTTAATATGGTTAAAGCACAACTCCTCAAAAGCATACCCTCTCCAACTTATAACAGATTGCTGATTCCCACTTGCCCATAAATCAGGGGTAATATTACCCTTACCAGATAGAAAATGAATATAAAACATACAAAACGGGTCAATTACCTTATATCTTTCATATCGGGTGCTTACACCAAACGGCACATATTTTACAATAAAATCGCCTGCAATCAATGCTCTAAGACACTTTGTCAATGCACCACCCTCATGTATTCCTAAACCTTTCAGAATTTCCATTCTTGTATAGCCGGCACGTCTTGTATAAAGAAACTCCACTATGCGTTTCATTTCATCGGGGTTTTTAAAAACAGACAAAAACAAACGGTCATATTCATCACTAAGTTTTGCGTTGCTATTAAAAAACAGAGTGTCAATATTTTGTGATAAGCTTAACTTATTATCCAAGTAGTTAAGATAATATGGTATGCCACCAAATATCATATAACTCTGCACCATATCATATCTTGACATACGAATTCCATTCTTCTTATAAAAGTGTTCACACTCACACAGTGAAAAAGGAGACAGTTTAATCTCGTATGTAAGACGCCCGTAAAGTCCTCCGTGATTATTTATCAAGTTATCCACCACCCACGATGTAGCACTTCCGCACACAATGAGCATCAAATTACTACGCTGACAAGCCCACGAATTCCAATAACCCTCAAGTGCTGTAATAAACCCGGAGTGTGGTGTGTCCATCCAAGGTAATTCATCTAAAAAAACAACCTGACGCTTACCATTATCAATACTTCTAAGGTGTTGTTCAAGCATAAAGAACGCATCACCCCACGATGTAGGGCAATGACTCTTTTTCATGCCTTGCAGCAATAAAGAACGATAAAAATGTTTAAGTTGGTCCTTTAATAAATGTGGTTTGCCTTTATCATCAACAGGAGACAACCCGGAGTGCCTGAATGTTAATTTACCCTTGAAGGTTTCATCTACAAGAAATGTTTTACCCACACGCCGTCTCCCATATATTGCCACAAACTGGGATTGTGTGCTGTTATACAGACGCTTAAGTGTCTCAATCTCCTTTTCTCTACCTATTAAATTACACATAAATATATGCTTTTATCTTTCCGCAAAGATACAAAAATATATGATTCAGGAAAAATAAAAGCACATTTTTTATTGTTTTTTTACGAATTTGAG
>JAKSNZ010000055.1 GCA_024405855.1 Paludibacteraceae bacterium | reverse complement strand
GACACCATTTGAGCTGCCTTGCATATTGATATATGCAACATCTGTGCCAAAAAAAATTGCTATATGACATTCTGTCAGTTTTGCGTTTGGAATAGTTTTTGTAAGTATTTTCTCAAACCTTGTTCGTACCTCCAATTGTACGTTGTTTTGTGCGGGGGCTCGTAATAGTTTTCTCCAAGGTTTAAGAAATTACAAAAATTATTACAAACTATGGAAGCAAAGAATTATGAAGCATTAAGCAAGTACGCCATAAATTTGAATGAGCGTGCAAAGAGCGGGAAACTTGACCCTGTAATAGGGCGTGATGAGGAAATCAGGCGTGTGCTGCAAATCCTTAGCCGTAGAACAAAAAACAACCCTATATTAATAGGTGAACCAGGCGTAGGAAAGACAGCCATAGCAGAAGGCCTTGCACACCGTATTATAAGAGGTGACGTACCTGAAAATCTGAAAGAGAAACTTCTTTTCTCACTTGATATGGGTGCCTTGATAGCAGGTGCAAAGTATCAGGGAGAGTTTGAGGAGAGACTGAAAGCGGTTATAAATGAGGTGATTAAATCAAACGGACAAATAATATTGTTCATTGATGAAATTCACACACTTGTAGGTGCTGGAGGAAACGGTGGCGGAGCAATGGATGCCGCCAATATACTTAAGCCGGCACTTGCAAGAGGTGAACTTAGAGCCATCGGTGCCACAACCCTTAATGAGTATCAAAAGTATTTTGAGAAGGATAAAGCACTTGAACGTAGGTTCCAGATAGTTATGGTTAATGAACCCGATGAGGCTGCAACCATCTCTATATTAAGAGGTTTGAAAGAGCGTTATGAGAACCATCACAAGGTGCGTATCAAAGACGATGCCATCATTGCCGCAGTAGAACTGAGCAACCGATACATATCTGACCGTTTCTTACCCGATAAGGCAATAGACCTTATAGATGAGGCGGCAGCACGTCTAAGGCTTGAAATGGACTCTGTACCAGAGGAATTGGATACAATAGAGCGTAACATTAAGCAACTTGAGATTGAGCGTGAAGCCATCAAGCGTGAGAATAATGAGAGCAAACTGAAACAACTCAATGAAGAAATAGATGCCCTCAAGAAACGTGATGCCGAAGGCAAGACCAAATGGCAGACCGAAAAACATTATATAGATGGTATTCAGCAAGATAAGATTGATATAGAGAATCTTAAATTTGAAGCAGAAAGGGCAGAGCGTAATGGCGATTATGGTAAGGTGGCGGAAATCCGTTATGGCAAGATTCAGCAAAAGGAGAAGGATATTGCAGACCTGCAGAAGAAATTGCAAGACCTTGACGGAGAGCCATTTATACGTGAGGAAGTTAGCGATGAGGACATTGCGGAGATAGTCAGCAAATGGACCGGCATACCTGTAAGCAAAATGAATCAGAGTGAGCAGGAAAAACTACTGCACCTTGAGGAAGAGTTGCACAAGAGGGTAGTGGGTCAGCAAGAAGCAATAAAGAGCGTATCGGACGCCATAAGACGTAGTCGAGCAGGGCTTAATGACCCTAAACGTCCTATCGGCTCATTCATATTCCTTGGTACAACAGGTGTAGGAAAGACGGAACTTGCAAAGGCATTGGCGGAGTTCCTGTTTGATGACGAAAATATGATTACCCGTATTGATATGAGCGAGTATCAAGAGAAATTCTCTGCCACAAGGCTTATAGGAGCGCCTCCGGGATATGTAGGCTACGATGAGGGCGGTCAGCTGACAGAGGCAATACGCCGCAAGCCTTATTCTGTGGTGCTTTTTGATGAGATTGAAAAGGCTCACCCCGATGTGTTCAACATTCTGTTACAGGTGCTTGACGATGGTCGTCTGACAGATAACAAGGGTAGAACCGTAAACTTTAAGAACACCATTATAATAATGACATCTAACCTTGGTTCTCAGCTTATTAGAGAGAATATGGAGAAGATGAACGGCGATAATAGGGCGGAAGTGCTTGAAAACACAAGGAATCAGGTGTTTGGACTGCTTAAACAGACTATAAAGCCAGAGTTTCTGAACCGTATAGATGACCTTATAATGTTTACGCCGCTTGGTCAGGAAGAGATTACAAAGATAGTGAATCTGCAAATCAACGCTGTAGCCCGTATGCTTATGGCAAACGGCATAGAGTTAAGAGTTACAGACGCCGCCACAGACTACATTGCATCAGTAGGTTATGACCCACAATTTGGTGCAAGACCTGTCAAGCGAGCCTTGCAGAACCTTGTTCTCAATGAACTCTCAGAGCAAATCATTTCCGGCAAAGTTGACCGCACCAAACCTGTAATGGTTGATTACAAAGACGGCGAGATGGTGTTTGGGAACTAAAACCCAAACACATTTCACCCCGGCATCGGTGTTCAAGTGGTTTATTCTATTTAACATAATATTAATTATAACACAAGCCGTTTTTCTATGTTTTGCTGAGGCGAAGTTTATAATCACGGCAAACGAAGTGAAGCCGTAATTATAACACAAACTTTGTTTGGATTTGTAAATATTAATGCAATGATTTGAATTTGTTAATCACTGACTCATTAAAAGGTAAAACCACCATCGGAGTCTTAGCGTGGTACGCAAGTTTCTTTGCAAGTGAAGATTTGAAAAGTCTGCTGATAAGATTTCTTTTTGAATTCCTGACAACCAACAAATCAAATGCAGATGTGGAAAAAAAGTTAATCAAATCAGTTGACAAAGATTTTTCAAAAGGAATTATTGAAAATGAAACCTTAACCTTTGGATGATTCTTATGGATGTATGCATCAATGTCTTTAATTATTGCCTGACACGATTCCACATTTTCATTCCTCTCCAAAATATGTACAATATTGAGTTCAATAATATGATTAGGAATAAATTGGAGAATTTTATCGTATGATTGGTCAGCATATTCAGTCAACGATTCTGCAACTCCTACAGACTTGAAATCATTAAAATCGCTGACATTATAGTCTCTAGGTATCTCTAATACAGGAATTTTGCCCGAATCTACAACTTCAGCCGTTATGCTGCCAATAAGTTCCTGCTGTTTCTCTTCCTTGCTCCTGGTCTCCATAACGGTTATAAGCACATTATTGTTTTCAGCATATACAATAATCTCTTTTTCTGGCACACCTTTCTTTAGAACAAACTGATAATGAACATCTTGCAACTCTTTTTCATGAATCATCCGCTCAATACGCTCACTCAAAGGAGCAAAATTAACATCTGATATCTTTTTCCCATCCGTTACATTAAGAATTGTAACATCAGCATCCACTACCCTTGCAAGTGAAAATGTAAATTTCAGAATATTGTCTGAAACTTTTTCAAAATCCAACGGCAGTAAAATCTGTTTCATCTTAAAGGAACAATTAACGGTTTGTTTAAATATTATTACAAAGTTAGCACAATTTTTGCAATTAATTAATAATGAAAGGAAAAAACTTTTTATTTTCTCTTAAATTTAGTACATTTGCACAACTTTTTTGAAAAATATTAAAAATCATATAAAAATGGGAAAAATTAAAGGTGCAGTTGAAGTTAACACTAACCGTTGCAAGGGTTGCAGACTATGCGTAATTGCATGTCCTTCAAAGGTTCTTGCAATGTCAAAGCAAGTTAATGCCAAGGGTTACAATTATGCCTATATGGAGAACCCCGATGCTTGTATAGGGTGTGCAAGTTGTGCTATTGTATGCCCTGACGGTTGTATATCAGTGTATAAAGTAAAAATTGAGGAATAATATTATGAGTGAAGAAGTTAGACTAATGAAAGGCAATGAGGCTCTGGCTGAAGCCGCAATCCGTTGTGGTTGTGACGGTTATTTCGGCTACCCCATTACACCGCAATCAGAGGTTATGGAGACTTTGATGAAACTCAAGCCTTGGGAGACAACCGGTATGGTTGTATTGCAGGCAGAGAGTGAGGTTGCCTCCATTAATATGGTTTATGCCGGTGCAGGCTGTGGAAAAAGAGTTATGACATCAACTTCAAGTCCTGGTTTCAGTCTTATGCAGGAAGGTGTCTCCTATATTGCAGGTGCAGACCTACCTGCCCTTGTTGTAAATGTTATGCGTGGAGGTCCTGGACTTGGCACAATTCAGCCATCTCAGGCAGACTATTTCCAAACAGTAAAAGGCGGTGGTCATGGTGATTACAAACAAATTACCCTTGCACCAAAGAGCGTTCAGGAAATGGCTGATTTTGTAGGACTTGGATTTGACCTTGCATTCAAATACAATATTCTTACTGTCATTCTTGCAGACGGTCTTATTGGTCAGATGATGGAGAAAGTGGTTCTTCCACCCTACCAAAAACGCCGTACAGAGGAACAGATACGCAAAGAGTGTCCTTGGGCATCGCTTGGGCGTACACCTGACAGAGAGCCTAATGTAATTACATCTCTTGAACTTGAGCCGGAGCCTATGGAGCGTAGAAATATTGCTCTTCAGGCAAAATATGCTGAAATTGAGAAGAATGAGGTTAGGTTTGAAGAAATTATGACCTCCGATGCTGAATATCTGCTTGTTGCATTTGGTTCAGCAGCCCGTATCTGTCAAAAAGCAGTTGAGGTTGCCCGTGCTAAAGGAATGAAGGTTGGACTGCTCCGCCCTATCACCCTATTCCCATTCCCTTACGGAAAAATAAAAGAACTTGGAAATCAGGTTAAAGGTATTCTTTCTGTTGAATATAATGCAGGACAGATGGTTGAGGATATACGTCTTGCCATTGAGGGTAAGGTGCCTGTTGAGCATTTTGGAAGAACAGGTGGTATTGTTCCTACTCCTGGTGAGGTTTTGGACGCATTGAAGGATAAAATAATTAAGTAAGTTATGACAACAAATGATATAATGAAACCTGAGAATTTGGTTTACAAAAAACCAAAATTACTCAATGACAAAACAATGCACTACTGCCCCGGTTGCAGTCATGGTGTTGTTCACAAGCTTATTGCAGAGGTTATAGAAGAACTTGGTCTTGAAGACAAAGCTATAGGAATATCCCCTGTAGGTTGTGCTGTGTTTGCATACAAATATATTGATATAGATTGGCAGGAGGCTGCACACGGACGTGCACCTGCAATGGCAACAGCCATTAAGAGACTGCTTCCTGACAGACTTGTGTTTACTTATCAAGGTGACGGTGACCTTGCCGCCATTGGTACAGCGGAAACAATTCATGCATGCAACCGTGGTGAGAATATAGCAGTTATCTTCATCAATAACGCAATTTATGGTATGACAGGCGGACAGATGGCCCCTACCACACTTGAAGGTATGAAGACCTCAACTTGCCCATACGGACGTGACGTAACCCTTAACGGTTATCATTTGCCTATTTCAAACCTTATTGCCCAACTTGAAGGTACAAGATATGTAACGCGTCAGAGTGTTCACACCGCCGCTGCAGTTCGTAAGGCTAAGGCTGCCATTAAAAAGGCGTTTATGAACTGTATGGAGCCTGAAAAGAAGGGTGCATCGTTTGTTGAGATTGTATCCACCTGTAATTCAGGTTGGAAAATGTCTCCCGCCGATGCCAACGTTTGGATGACTGAGAACATGTTCAAAGCCTACCCTATAGGAGACCTTAAGAATAGTTAATAGTGAATTTTTGGAGTAGTGAGAGGAGAACAAGTTTACTTGTTATCCCGAGTCACGATAAAAATCATTAAACGAAGTTTAATAATAAAGAATAGTTAAAAGTTATGACTGTTTGGAGTAGCGAGAGCAGAATCTGCGTAGCAGATTAAAGTTTTACGATGGGTGTTGATAGAATTTATTCTAATCAACACACAGAGGAAAACTTAAGAATCAGGTTTACCTGATTATGCCGAGTCACGAACAAACATGCATAAATTTTTAGAATAAAAATTTATGAAAGAAGAGATTATAATCGCCGGATTTGGTGGACAAGGAGTATTGTCAATGGGAAAAATTCTTGCATACGCAGGTCTTATGCAAGGAAAAGAAGTAAGTTGGCTGCCTGCATACGGTCCTGAGCAGCGTGGAGGTACGGCAAATGTTACCGTGATAATAAGTGATGACCCTATTTCATCACCTGTGCTTAACACATACAACACTGCCATTATTCTTAATCAGCAGTCACTTGACAAGTTTGAATCAAAGGTAAAACCTGGCGGCAGACTTATTTATGACCCATACGGAATTACAAAGGCCCCTACCCGTACTGACATTAATATCTATAGCACTGCCGCAATGGATAAGGCTATGGAACTGAATGCTGCCAAGTCATTCAATATGTTCATTTTAGGTGGATTCTTAAAACTATGCCCTATTGTAGATATTGAGCATGTTATGCTTGGTCTTAAGAAATCATTGCCTGAACGTCACTGGAACCTGC
Organism: Paludibacteraceae bacterium; assembly: GCA_024405855.1. Lineage (GTDB taxonomy): Bacteria > Bacteroidota > Bacteroidia > Bacteroidales > Paludibacteraceae > Enterocola. The sequence continues at coordinate 46 of JAKSNZ010000055.1, read as the reverse complement.
TTCCGCAAAATGAAGAGGCTATTAAGACTGGAATGGAAATAATAAA
>JAKSNZ010000054.1 GCA_024405855.1 Paludibacteraceae bacterium | reverse complement strand
TTCTTCTCACAACCAACAAGCACAGCCATCACTACAGTAAGTGCCGTAACTATAATTATAACTTTTTTCATTGTCTTTATTATTTTCTTTATTTGTTTACATTTCTACATATAAGTGTCTCTACTCAGCCAATATAGCACGCACTGAATTACCAATATAGCGAGCAGAATGATCAATAGAAGTACTAGAATAACTTATATACAACTCACCTGATTTATCACTACCATGAGGAGTAGCACTCCAGTAATAACCTACGCTATTCCTAGAGCCAACGTTTCCCATCATATCACAATAGCCTGACTCTGGTAAAAAGAGAGTATTACCAGCACACGCTCCCCTACCTTTATATAGTCTTCCACTCATACCTGAATTATTGTAGTTGCTCACAACCTCAACATCACATTTAGTTATAAGTCCATTTAAATCCTCTTCAGTGGGCATCTGCCAATTATCTCCCCATAGATTCTTTGCTGTATCTTCATTGGTACCTTGTATGGAATTAGTGGATTGGCTATAAGTTTGAACTCCTGGTCTATCTACTTGATTGACAGAAATTCCCCAAAAATAGTAGCCTCCATATTCAAGTTCAGAGTCCGCTCCAACATTGTACTCAGCCCATTTTGGTCCACCTGGCCACATCATAACCCATTTAACATTTTCACCACCTGTTCTCTCTGCCTCTCCAGATATCACAGGAGCCTTCTTGTAAATAGGACGGATACCGACCAAGTCATAATCAGATTCTCCATATATATATGACCCAGGCACAGGATAGGACGACCATATTCTAAATTGATTGCAAAGGTGGGCACTCCCAGATTGTGGAGTAGATGTCCAATATGCAGCAGAATAACCATCGTAATAATCGTATCTAGTTACTGGGAAGAATAGGCTGTTGCCACTATAATCACCTTTACCGGTTACAAAACAGCCTTCTACACCATAGCCACTCTCATTTGCTCTTTTCCATACCATAGTGCAGTTATCAATAAGGTACTGCATCTCATCACGCGTAGGGATACACCAATCAGGTCCCCATATCAATGTTGCAGCATCATCGGATGACTGTTGTATATCATATTGGGCATGCGAGGAAGACCGGCTTCCTGCCTCATGACCACCCCAACAGAACATACCACCAACTCCACCTACTGCTGTGGCACCCAAATTATACTCTGCAAATTGAGGTCCATTCTCCCATAACTGAATCCACTCTATCTCAACCTCTCCAGTTCCCTCTTTCCTTGTAGCGGTACCCCTTCCTATTGAAGCAGGCTTTAATACTATCTCACTTATAGGCATCACCTTTATTTTTCCTGCCGTTATTTTGTTTGGCAACGTGGTTGAGAACACCTCTTCAATATCATTTGTAGAAGTTACTTTTACATCAAGTCCACTTGCAAAAGCCCCCTCTGGAACTACAAACCAAAATTCTGTGGCTGTACTTGTGCTAAGTTCCACACCATTGACGCAATCAAGGGTTATTGATGATGTTCCGTCCGCTCCGCCCTTTGTAGCAACAGGACTTAAAGATGGATTTACTGTAAATGTTCCGTTAAGTTTGGCTCCTGCCTTGTCTGTAAGGGTTATGCTTTTTACTGAGCCTGTTCTGCCAGCAGCCAATTGCAAACGTAGTTTCAATACACCAAATGAATTGTCAAAGAAAAAGCTTTCTTTGTCAGAATATGCAACGCACGGCAATGCCCCAGATGCAAAAGTGTTGAGTGCATAAGTTTGGTTTTCTGGCATTGTCAGGGTTACTGTACCGTTATTGAAACCTGTAGCCTTATCAGCTGGGCATACTGCTGTCCAAGGTCCTTCTTTAGCACATTGTCCAGAGAACGTGGCAGATGTTGTACCTGCTCCATCTGATATGGCACACGGACTACCCTGTGTGTCCTTATCTGTGAACACCTTTATTACATCGGTCTCAGACCATATTGCCACAGTCTCATCTGTTATTGTAGTTTTTTCTGTGCCACTTGTTACTGCACTAAAAACCATATCCACCTTCTCTACTGATGACTCAGTTGATGATGGATTGTCTTTTGGGGAAAGTTTCTCCTTCTCACAGGATAATGTAGTCAGCATTACCAGTGCCGCTACTGTCATGTAAATAAATTTTTTCATGTCTTATTGTGTTTTTGATTATTCTTGTTATATGTTTTATGTGTGTTATATATTAATCCCACGAACCGTTCTCCTCAACAAAGTTTGGCATGGAATTTGTCTCCATCCACACCCCTTCCTCTAATGTCATACAGTTAAGTTCGTCTCTCTGAGTCTTAAACTCCACATTCTCCACTATTAGGGTCTTGCCATGGTTAAGAACCATAACCTTGTCCGTCTCTGCATAGTCTATTTTTCCCACTCTGCCGTTACTGTCCTCCAAATCAACTGTCAATCCAGTTGCAAGGGCTCCTACTGGCAGACAGAAATAGAAGTATGTGTAGTCTGATGACTTAAGTTTTACGCCAGCACCTAATTTTAGTTCCATAGCGTTGTCGCCTCCTGACACATACTCAAGACCATTTGTTGATGTGGGCGTAAATCTGTATGTACCCCACAACTTAAAACTGCTGACTTTATCCTTCAGCACCATCTTGGTTATGGTTGCCTCTTCAGCACTCTTTATTCCCACACGCAGCATACCTGTAACATTGTCAAAATACAACTCGTCTGTGCTGGTGTATGCCACCACTGGCACTGTGTTGGTTTCATAAGTGTTTTCCTTATAGGTTTGGTTGTTTGGCAATACAAACGTCATAGTGCTGCCGTCTGTGGTGCTTACCATAGAGACTGGATATGCGGCGGCGTATGAATCTGCCTTGAACGCCTCTCCCTCAAAGGTTCCGTAGTCTGTATTAACACCATCTGTAAGTGAGAAAACACTACCTTTAGTGTTACTTGCTGTGAATATGACTATCTCATCATTCTCAGTCCACACTGACTTTAGTTTAAGCACATCATCAGGTATCAATCCTGTACGCACACTTCCTTGCGGATAGGCGTAGAAGGTCATTGCCACCTTCTCTGCTGATTGCTTTGATTCAGAGACAACGCTCTTCTTCTCACAACCAACAAGCACAGCCATCACTACAGTAAGTGCCGTAACTATAACTGTAATTTTTTTCATTGTCACTGCCTCCTGTTAATCCCAAATGAAACTTGAAAGTCTGGACATTCTAGTTGGAGAAGGACTAACTGATGTCTGCATTACAGGCATCTCGGACTCCATTTTTACTTGCTCCAATGCTGGAGCGGAATAATTTTTCTTCATTGTTTAAATAATGTTTTGAAAGTTATTAATATGTTAGTTAATCTCGTTTCTTGCTATTTCGTCATATCGAACGAAGTGAGATATCTTTTGGTTCATATTGTGCAATGCTCAAGTAAAGATTCCTCTCTTCGTTACTCGCTTCGCTCGTGAAGTGCTAGCGGCACTCGGCATAACCCAAGTAAACTTGGTTTCTGCCCTCGTTGGCAAGCACATTCGAGATGACGAGAGGAAATCACTGTCAACTGTCCATTGTCCACTGTCCACTAATTTATAACTCGTTGATAATAAGCAAATTACCCCCCCCGATACACTCGAGGAGGGTAATTTTACCACCTAATTATATATAAGCCGTTTTCGGCTTCTATGTCTTGTCATTTGTTGTTCAGCAAACTAGGGCAAAGGTAGAAATAATTTTTTATTTTGCAAAATATTTTTGCACATTATCAAAAAAACAAAAAAAGTCCGAAAAGTTAAACTTTTCGGACTTTTTTACTGCTACCTATGCCCAAAACTTAAGTGGCTTTAGGAAGTGATAAGGCACTCCCCATGCCTGCAATAAGCCTTTAGAATACAATATGATAACAATTATTGCAAGTATAACAAGCACTGTTACGGTTATTTTCCACCATCTGCCGTGATGTTTTGGCTTAAAGGCATCCTCACCGGCATACACAGGGAATTTTGCAAGTTGTGTAAGGGTGTTTCCAAACGGAATATTAACTATCAGTGCGGTATTCATAGCCCAACCATTAGCATTAAGCACTGGTGAAAGGTTACGTTTACGCAGTTTAAGCCAAGCCATAATCATTGCAGGACCTGAAATAAGCAGCATAATGCCTGCTATTGCAAGAGGCATCTGCCACCAAGAAAGGCTAAAGAACCCTTCAAAGCATGCCACAAGGAATGACCCTATGAAGCCCAATGCCATACCAATGGCGGCAAAGATACCACAGAACTTGGCTATATCAAATGGTTGTGCGGCTGGTTTTGCGGCAGGGTCGCCCGATGTCATATCAGTACCTGCCTTCTCTATGGAAGAGGTGGCATCGGAGGTTACCTTACTGTCTCGGTCAGCGGCAAACTTGTTAGCCTGGTCTTCTATGAATTTAGCAAACTTTCTGTAAGGAGACCAAAATGCCTGACGAATACTTATAGGATTATCAATGATTTTAGTTACAACGGCATCCCAATCATTGCCTTCACGGTCATAGAATATGGCATTCTTTCCAACTGCAAGATTGTCTATATCGCCGTCTGTCATAACAGCCACAATAGACATAGTGCCTGGCTTGCTCTTACAGGTGCAATCACAATATATAAGGTACATACCGCTGGCTCCAGCCTGTGCAGACTGCTTGCCCATATCGGCAACCTTCAAGCAAAGATTACAACTGCGTTGGTCTATATATAAGGTACCTGCCTGGAACACTGATTTAACTGTTTGTGTAGGGGAATAGAAATCAAGGAATGTCACATAGTTCTTTAGCAGAGCAAAGATGTCTCTTACATAATGTAGCATCTTATCTACATCATTTATTGCATTTGCCTGTGCCTCAAATGATTTGTCTTTCTCTACCAAAGCAAGAAGTTCACTCTTTTTGTCTGCCTTTACTATTTTAGCAACCGCTTCCGCTCCCAATGATTCAACTATAGCACCGTCTTTTGCACCTATCCAAGCGGTGTATGGGGCAAATTTGGCGGCAAATGTGTTCCACTGCTCCATTGTAAGTGTTTTTGCCTTAGGGAAATCAACATCTATTACAAGGCTTTTGAATGTGGCAACCGCCGCTGTCCATGCAGGGTTGATACCTTTATCAAGCGGCAACTCCGCCACCGCCGATATTCTTGCAAGCGGATATGCGGCAATATCCTCTCCACACTCTGCCAAATTCTTAGATGTAATGGCTTGGAATTGCTCTGCCGATACGTCAAGTGGTGATTGGGCATCAGCGTTGAATGCTGTAAGACGGCAACGCATAAAGTAGTCATCTACCTTATCTTTTATGGCATTGTAGGCATCTAATGCGGCTGCAGTACTATCTCCGTATGGGAATATGTTAGCCTTGTCAGCCTCTCCTGCCTTTTGCCAAGCGTCATATTTGGCACAAGCGTCATAGAACGCCTCAATTTTATCAGCATCTGTGCCATCTTTTCCGCTACGGTCTTGAACCGCACCCATTGTGGCTATTACAGATGATATAAGTTCCTGAATCTCTGTTTTATTAGATGACTCAGGTATAATTATTCCATCGCCGTTAAATGTGGTCTGTGCAAAAATGGCTATGCTGTCAGATGTCTGGGCTATTGAAATGTTATCCTGCTCAAGTTTCATATTCTTAAGAATCTGCTGAGCGGACTGATAAAGCCTACCACCATCCTCATTTTCCTGATTGATTTCTGCAAGTGGCAGTGTATCAGTTTGTTTTAGAAGATAATTAGGGTCTTTAAGCACTGATGTTATCCAATCTGTAGCGGCTATGACCTCTTGTACACGGATTTTTCCGTCACAGTCTGTATCAAGGTATTTCAATGTGTTTTGGTCAAACTCCAATCCCGATGTAGGCATAGATAGCACGCTCCACATCTTTTGGTCAAGTTTGCTCAGGTTCTTAATGTCCTTACCCGATGTTAGATTAACTCTGACATTGCCTCCGGCACTGATGAATTTCCAAGGTCCTTGGTTTAGTTTAATTTTTTTCATGATTAGAAATTTTTATTTAGTTACTATATATATCATATTAAATTCGTCATCCTGATTAAATTCGTCATCCTGAGCGGAGCGAATTTTCGTGCAAACGAGAGCAGAGAAAATTCATTTTCTATGCCGAGTGTAGCCGAAAATGCGTGAAACGAAGGATCTCATAATCATTGTGAGATGCTTCGTTTCACTCAGCATGACGAGGAGAACGCAACTCCATAGATTTTCATTTGCTTTACCATTGCAAGCAGGCCGTTTGAACGGGTTGGTGAAAGATGTTCCTTAAGCCCGATTCTCTCTATAAAATAGAGGTCAGCCTCCGCTATATCATTGGCTGGTTGGTCTGACATAACTGAAATCAGCAATGAGAGTATGCCTTTGACTATTACGGCATCGGAGTCTCCTGTAAAAATAATGTTGCCATTCACTGTTTTCTCTGCATCAAGCCATACACGGCTCTGACAACCTCTGATAAGATTATCATCTGTCTTCTTCTCTTCAGGGAACGGTGGCAGGGCATTTCCTAACTCTATAAGGTAGGAATACTTGTCAAACC
>JAKSNZ010000053.1 GCA_024405855.1 Paludibacteraceae bacterium | reverse complement strand
AAAAAATCCTGACTTCTTTTGAGGTCAGGATTTTTTGTGGAATTATCCAAACTTTATCATATCTGCCAGTTGCAGGAAGTAGTCGTTTGACCAGATGTCTAGTTCGGACTCATCTTCTATATACGTCTTTGCCATGCCCGATAGGCAAGTGCGTGCATCTTGCCGGCATAGAGGTCGGGTAGGGTGAAGCATCTTACCAACCAGTTCGTCAAACATACTCATAGTTGTTCTATTATTTTGATTAGGTTGTTAAATGTACTTTTCTTTCTGCCACATTCTGCACATTGGCGTATTATCTCGATGTCAAAATCCGCAAGTTCGTCTGTGTCTAAGCGTAAATCTTCCTCAAGGTATCGTCTGAGTGCGATAACGGAAAGATTCGGTACGTATGGGTCGGCAAGAATCATATCGCAGAGTGCTTTCTCCCGAGTGGCAATCAAGAAGTTTGCTCCGTCATTTATTGCCGTACTGATACCAATATGGAAGTATTCCTTAGGTACTTGCATATAGGTGAAACGGCCAAGTTTGTTGTTGAATTCACGGCTTCGCTTTACCGTTACAGCCGTCATACTATAAACGCGCTCGGGTATTAATCCATAGAAACTCAAAGCCCACTGTAACGACACGTATGACGGACCATAGATGTGGTTTGAGCAGATGGGCAAGGAAGGTGGAAAACCGAAGTCGCTGCCATCTAACACATAGAGTCCACGCTTCAGACGAATTATATCGCCTGAGTGCTCCATACTAGATAGTTTCTTTGCCGTGTCAGCAAAATCACCAATCATATTTATAAGAATTTTGCCGCTCACAGGAGTGTTCTTCAGTGTCTTTATTACCTCTGCGTTCATTGCATATATTTGCTTTTGCCTGCAAAGATATAAAAAAATGCACAGAAAAAAGAATTTTTTTCCGTTTTCTGTGCAAATATTGATAATTTTTTAAGCGTCTATGGTCTCTTCTGTAGATTCCGTTTCTTTAGCGTTTGGTTTTGTGTAGGTGAGGATGCCGTTGTCAATGTGCATCTCATTGCCTGGAAACTCTTGAAGCAGTCCTAAGTTGTGGGTTGCCATTATAATGGTGGTGCCTTCTTCTTTGCAGATGCGGTGTAACAGTTCCATTAGTCCTCTTCCTGTTTCAGGGTCAAGGTTCCCTGTAGGCTCATCGGCAAGAATAAGTTTAGGCTTATTAAGTAGGGCACGGGCAATTACAATACGCTGCTGTTCACCGCCTGAGAGCTCATGAGGCATCTTGTAGCCTTTATTCTGCATGCCAACTTCATTCAACACCTCATCAATTCTTTTCTCCATAATTTCAGTTCCACGCCAATCTGTAGCCTTAAGAACAAACAGAAGGTTGTCTTTTACGCTACGGTCAGTAAGCAGTTGGAAATCTTGAAAAATAATGCCTATTTTACGGCGTAGATATGGGATGTCGCTCTCGCGAATATCATTAAGATTGTATTCAAAAACATTACCTTCGCCACGTTCTATAGGAAGTTCTGCATACATGGTCTTCATTAGACTACTCTTACCTGAACCAACCTTGCCGGTCAGATACCAGAACTCACTTTCACCTATTTCAAGTTTTACATCCTTTAGAACTCTTTGCTCTTTTTGATAGATGTCAACATTATTGTATCTTATGAGGGTACTCATCTTTTGTAACTTTATGACGTTTTATTAAATCATTTGCTATATCTTCTATGCTCAATCCTTTAGAGGTAAGTAAGACTATCAGGTGGTACATAAGGTCAGACGCTTCATAAATAAGTCTGTCATTTGTACCGTTTGTGGCCTCAATAACTGTTTCAACTGCCTCTTCTCCAACTTTTTGAGCCATTTTATTGACACCTGCCTTGAAAAGTGAAGTGGTGTATGAGCCTTCAGGCATCTCTGCGTGACGTTTCTCTATAAACTCTTGCAGGGTCTTGAAAAACATAATATCATCAGATTTATTGTCTTCACCCCAACAAGTGTCTGTACCTGTGTGACATACGGGACCATTAGGGTGTACCTTAATAAGCAGTGTGTCATTGTCACAATCCTCTTTCATTGACACTACATTCAAAAAGTTTCCGCTGGTTTCACCTTTTGTCCATAAACATTGGCGTGAACGGCTCCAGAATGTAACCTTACCTGTCTCCTGAGTCTTTTTCAGGGATTCCTCGTTCATATATCCAAGCATCAGCACTTTGAGAGTGTCGGCGTCTTGAATAATGGCGGGAATAAGTCCGTTTTGTTTCTTAAAATCAAGATTCATTTCTCCTTTCTCCTTTCTCATTTCTCCTTTAACTAAAAACTATCTAACTACAATTCCATTCTCCTTTAAATAACTTTTCAGTTCTTTTATGTTTATTTCTCCAAAGTGGAATACGCTGGCGGCAAGTGCGGCATCGGCTTGGCCAATTATGAAGGCATCTTTGAAATCCTCCATTTTTCCTGCTCCGCCCGATGCTATTACAGGAATGTTAAGTTCATTATGCAAGCGTAACAGAGCCTCATTAGGATAGCCTTGCTTTACTCCGTCATGGCTCATACTTGTAAAAAGAATCTCACCTGCACCACGCTCCTGTGCCTCACGTGCCCAATCAAAGAGTTTCGTGTCTGTTGGTACATGACCACCGTTGACATAACAAGTCCAATCGCCTGGAGCGTCTTCCTTGCCGTCAATTGCAACAACGCAAACCTGTGAACCAAAGTTTTTTGCAATGTCAGTGATTAACTGAGGGTTACGCAGTGCGGCAGAGTTTATTGAAACCTTGTCAGCACCTGCGTTAAGCAGTTTGTCAACATCGGACAGTTCATTTATTCCACCTCCGACTGTGAATGGTATGCTTACATTTGCAGCAACGCGCTTTACAACATCAACAAATGTTTTTCTGCCTTCATACGATGCCGTAATGTCAAGAAATACAAGTTCATCGGCACCAGCCTCACTATACTGTTTACCCATTTCTACAGGGTCTCCTGCATCACGGAAATTTACAAAATTAACGCCCTTGACGGTTTTTCCGTCCTTTACATCCAAACATGGAATAATACGCTTTGCTAACATACGGCAATTATCTATTTTATGGTTAATCGGTGAATCGGTGAATTGAAAGTTAAAAATTAATATTTAGTACAAACTGTTCCTCCCTTTAGGGAGGTTAGGAGGGTACTATTCTTTATTAACTATTAACTTTCCATTATTCTTAACTCATCAAACTCCTAAACTCCTCAACTTTTATCCTCCCCTCATATATGGCTTTGCCAAAAATTACAGCAGGAACGCCGGCTGCGTCAAGTGCCTTAATGTCTGCCATTGAACTTACACCGCCGCTTGCAATAAGGTGCAGGGTAGGGTGCTGTTTCAAAATATCTTTGTAAAGTTCAATTGAAGGGCCTTTCAGCATACCGTCTTTGGCAATGTCTGTGCAAATAACCTTGCTGACTCCCTTGCCTATGTAATCTTTCAAAAATTCAAACAAGTCAACATCGGTGTTCTCTATCCACCCCGATACGGCAATCTTTCTCTCCTTTACGTCTGCTCCCAAAATAATTTTCTCTCCACCGTATTTTTTTAGCCAACCTTCAAAAACATTCGGGCTTTTGACAGCGATACTGCCACCCGTAACCATTGATGCTCCGCTTTCAAATGCAATACGCAAGTCTTCATCAGTTTTAAGGCCTCCGCCAAAATCAATTGTAAGGTCAGTGGCTGATGCAATGCTTTCCAAAGCCTTATAGTTTACTATGTGAGCCGCTTTTGCTCCGTCCAAATCAACAACATGCAACCGCTTGATTCCAACATCTTCAAAGCGTTTTGCCATGTCAACAGGGCTGTCAGAATACACTTTTTTTGTATCGTAGTCTCCCTGTGAAAGCCTCACGCACTTTCCGTCAATAATATCAATGGCAGGAATCAACTCTATCATAAACTACAAATTTAAGAAATTTTTTAGAATTATACTGCCTATCTCTCCACTTTTTTCAGGATGAAATTGTGTGGCATAGAAATTATCCTTATTCAACGATGCACTGAACGGTTCAATATAGTCTGTTTTTGCAATGGTGCCTGAGCATATAGGAACATAATAACTATGTACAAAATATACAAACTTATTATCTTCAATACCTTTCATTAAGTCTGATTTGAGTGAATATATCTGATTCCAGCCCATGTGAGGAATTTTCTCACGCTCCTTAGGAATGAATTTGCGGACATCGGCATCAAATATGCCAAGACAGTCAGCACCTCCCTCTTCAGAGTGGCGACACATAAGCTGCATTCCAAGGCAGATACCCAAGACAGGTTGCTTTAACTCTTTAATAAAGGTGTCAAGCCCGTTCTTTCTTAAGTAATCCATTGTGGTTGAAGCCTCTCCAACTCCAGGAAATATAACCTTGTCAGCCTTTGAAATCAACTGCTTGTCATCAGTCACCAAAGGCTCAACCCCTTCACGGCGTAGTGCATGCACCACACTGTAAATGTTTCCTGCGTTATATTTTATTACCGCAACCATAATAGTTAAAGGAGAAAGGAAAAAGGAAAAAGGAGAAAGATTTCTCATTTCTCATTTATCCAAACACTATTGTTTTATTTTTATATACAAGAATTTTTCGTTCTATATGTTTCTCAACAGCACGTGAAAGTACCACCTTTTCAAGGTCTTGACCTTTGCTTATAAGGTTCTCTATTGTATCTTTATGAGATATGCGAGCCACATCCTGCTTAATTATAGGACCTGCATCAAGTTCCTCCGTTACATAGTGGCTTGTAGCCCCAATAATTTTAACACCTCTCTCAAATGCTGCATGATATGGTTTTGCTCCCACAAATGCAGGTAGGAAAGAGTGGTGTATGTTGATTATCTTATTTGGATATGCCTTAATCATTTCAGGTGAGATTATTTGCATGTATCTTGCAAGCACACAGAATGTTATGCCGTTGTCTTTAAGCAATTGAAGTTCCTTTGCCTCCTGCTCAGCCTTATTCTCCTTTGTTATTGGAAAATAGTAATACGGAATATTGAATTTCTCCGCAACTTTCTCAAGTTCAGAGTGGTTGCTTATTATTAGAGGAATCTCAACGTTCCAGTCCCCAGCCTCATAATGAGCCAGCAAATCATACATACAATGAGCCGATTTTGATACAAAAAGTGCCATTCTTGGCTTCTGGGCATGGAAATAGATTTGAAAATCCATGTCATATTTTTTTGCTATAAGAGTTGAAAAATACTCTTCAACCTTCTCCTTTGGAATCAAAAATTCCTCCAATTCCCACTCTACACGCATAAAGAACACCTTTTGTACTGTGTCAGTATGCTGGTCAAGGTAAATTATATTACCTTTATTTACATTAATAAACTCCGTTACAGTTGCTATGATGCCCTGTTTGTCAGGACAGTGCAACAGCATAATAGCAGTATCTTTTATCTCTTTTTCCATAATAGGGTGCGAATTTACAAAAAAAATATGTAACTTTGGCAAATATCTTTTAATTATTATGTATCCTGATTCAGAACTTATTCTTAATCCTGACGGTTCAGTTTTTCATTTGCATTTGAAACCTGGTCAGTTGGCTGAAAAAGTGTTGCTTGTTGGTGACCGTAGTCGCACAGATTTGGTGGCTTCTTTATTTGATACGGTAGAGTGTACTGTGGAGAACAGAGAGTTCAGAACCATTACAGGTGCTTATAAAGGCAAGAGAATCAGTGTGTTGTCTACAGGTATAGGCACAGGTAACATTGATATTGTTATGAATGAGTTGGACGCACTTGTCAATATAGACCTTGCCACCAGATGTGATAAACCTAAGCATACATCACTTACACTTGTTAGAGTTGGCACTTCAGGAGGCTTGCAAACCATTTGTCCTGAAGGTTCATACGTTGTCTCTCAGCGTTCTATCGGTTTTGACGGTGTCCTTAATTTCTACGCCGATACAGAGTGTGTCAGGGATTTGGATTTTGAGGTGGCGTTTGTAAAGCATACTGGTTTTGACGCATCGCACGGCACACCATATTGTTCAATAAACAGTACCGCTCTTGTTGACCGTATAGCAGGCAGTGATATGGTAAGAGGCAACACAATAGCCTCAAGCGGCTTTTACGGACCGCAAGGCAGGCGTTTAAGAATACCTTTGCAAGATGAAAATCTGATTTCAAAAATAGAGAGTTTCTCATATAACGGAGAGTGTATCACTAATTTTGAGATGGAATCGTCCGCTCTTGCAGGTCTTGCCGGTATGCTTGGACACCAAGCCGCAACAGTATGCCTGATAATAGCCAACAGGGTGGGCAAACGCTTTATCGGGGATTACAAATCCAAGATGCGTGAGTTGGTTGAAACGGTGTTAGAAAGAATATAATAGTAGTTGACAGTTGACAGTGGACAGTTGACAGTGAAGCCGAAGGCGTAACGAAAAATCTTTTAAAAAATTTTGCATAACAAAAAATAATATCTAAATTTGTAGTTACATATTTTTAGTAACGAGTTTAACAAAATAATTTTCAACTTTCAATTATGAAAAAGATTTTACTATTTGTTGCTGCACTGATGACAGCAATGTGTGCA
>JAKSNZ010000052.1 GCA_024405855.1 Paludibacteraceae bacterium | reverse complement strand
TATAGTAATATTATGAATACTATGCAAGAGTTGTTCGTTTTTTTACTATAATTAATTCTTGCGTTATTATTAGAGACTTTACTCTATATCCAACAGATATAATCATATCTAAATTGTAGATGGAAATTTTTCTGGTTACATATTTTCCTCCTTCTGTTTGAACTTGTTCCAAAATGGAACATGTTTGACTTTTATCCAGCTCTCCAACCTCATAAATATTACTGATGTGTTTAGAAATTGCTTGCCTTTTTGTGCCAAAAAGCAGTGCCATTTGATCCTGCGTAAGCCACACTGTTTCATTCTCAACACGCACATCAATTTTTATATCATCATTAGGCTGATACAGCACTACAGTGCCTTCATTCCATGATTTTGGCAATACTTCCGCTTCCACTATCTCCTCTTCAAACTCAATATGAATGTCACGTTTCAGCACTTTTTCAAGCATTGAAATTCCCGCTTTTGTAAAGGCGAAAGGCAGGTATCTTGAACCACCTCTTCCATCTGTTTTTGAGGAGACAAATTTGTCTCCACAAAACTCATTTTGTAATTTTGAATTTTCATCTGATGTTAATTCAAACACTAGATTTTCATCACTAAAAAAGTTGAAGTTTCGTCTAATCACTTTTTTTAAATATTTGGTATCAATACCAATGAATGTAGCCAAATCTTTGTCCAGCACCACACATCTGCCACGTACATTATATATTTTCATCGTTTAGTGGTTTTAATCCTCTTTGCAAAGGTACAATATATATATCTGTCGAGCAAATAAATTTTTACATAACTTATTGATTATCAAATTATAATAAGTACAATTATTAAACTTTCACTACATTTTTTGTAGTGATTTTAGAATAAGGTTTTACCCGTTTGCACCTATTAAATTCTACATTTTTGACAAATACAGTCAAACGCCGATATTATATTTGCAGATAAAAATTGTCTAAAAAGTGGAAAAATAAAAATCAAAGTATACAACTTTTTTATAAAAAATAGTCATTACATAGTTGTATATAAAAAAATTTATGTATCTTTGCACCCGTTAAAAATGAGCAATCATTATTTAATGACTTCGTAGCTCAGTTGGTAGAGCAATTGACTCTTAATCAATGGGTCGAGGGTTCGAACCCCTCCGAGGTCACAGAAAGCAACCTAAAAGGGTTGCTTTTTTATTAAGGTATGAAACTGACAATACTTGTTGATAATAACACTAAAGATGCCTCTCTGCTTCCTGAGTGGGGGTTATGCGTGTATATAGAGTATAACGGAAAGCGTTTTTTGCTTGACGCGGGGCAATCAAATAGGTTTTTGCAAAATGCCGTTGCTTTGGGAATTGATGTATCGGAAGTTGATTATTCCATACTTTCTCATGCTCATTATGACCATGGTAACGGGCTTCCGGCTTTTTTTGAGTCAAACAGTAAGGCAAAATGTTATATGCGTAAGGCTGTGGCAGAAAATTGCTATCATAAGTATTGGATTTTTGGCAAGTATATTGGGCTTAAAAAAGGTATGCTTTCAAAATATGCAGACCGCATTGAGTATGCCTGTGGCGATACTGAAATATCAGAAGGTGTATATCTGATTCCACATAAAACTACGGGTCTTGATAAAGTGGGTAAGAAGGCGCATTTTGCATTAAAGTGTGGTTGTGGCTATAAACCCGATGATTTTAGCCATGAACAAAGCCTTGTATTTAAGACAGATAAAGGGCTTGTAGTGCTTAACAGTTGTTCTCACGCCGGGGCGGATAACATTATAAATGAGATAAACCAAACATTCCCCGATGAAAAGATTTATGCACTTATAGGTGGCTTCCACCTGTTTATGTTGCCTAATAAAGAGGTGGAGAGCCTTGCCACTAAGTTAAAAGCACTTGATGTGCAAAAAATCTACACAGGTCATTGTACAGGTGAACGCCCGTTCAGTATTCTAAAAAACGCTCTTGGAGACCGTATAGAGCAAATTTATACAGGATTATCTGTAGAGTTTTAGCCTTTCAACCATTTGTATTTTGATACTGAATATATAGGTAAAAAAGGTATCAAAATAGGAATCCGCTTTTTATAGGCTTGATACTCGGGGTCTGTACCATAGTTTATATCTTGCCTTAACTCCAATCTTCTGGCACCGCTGAACATTATGTATATAATTCCAATGTATCCAAGCAGAGCAAGTACCCAATGCCACCAAGTGAGGTAACAACCTATGCCACTGATAAATATGCCAGTCCACGCTAAAATTTCACCTAAGTAATTAGGACAACGCACAATTTTGTAAAGTCCTGTATCTACAAATCTTTTGGGATTAATCTTTTTTGCATCGTTCTTTTGCTTATCAGCCCACATCTCCATCCAAATGCCAAAAGCAGCAATAGCAATTCCAATATAAGCAGTAATCTGTGTATCGGGGAGACCGTCTGCTGCATTCTGTATTCTTACAATAAGGGGAAACATCTGACACAGATACAAAATAACGCAACTAATCCAAATTGCGAACAACACACCTTTTGAGTAATCGCTGTTATTTTTGGCATCAAGGTCAACAGTCTGTTTATAATTGGTACTTTGCAACTCTCTAATTAACAGATAGGTAGCCAATCGGCATCCGTAAAATGCCATTAGACCGCATAACACAGCAGTGGTCCATGTAAGTGCATTGAAATGCATAATTACAAGTGCAATGGCAATGGCTGAAATACTGTAGCCGTAACCAATTGATATGAACCAAATAAATCTTTTCCACCCGACACTATCAATAAGGAGTGTCAGGACTGCCAAAATTAGTAACGTTGCTCCCATAGTAAAAATGTTTTAGGTTAATAATCTACTATTTTTACATCAAATATCGTGCCAAAATATTATATTTGCAAAACAATAATGATATAGTGTAGTTATGGCTATTAAGAACATAATATTTGATTTTGGGGCAGTGCTTGTGGATTGGAATCCACATTATGTGTATGACCCATATTTTGGTGGTAAGGAGAAGGCAGATTGGTTCCTTGCCAATATATGTACAATGGATTGGAATGGAGAGGTGGATAAAGGCAAGACTATAGAACAGGCAGAGGCGGAACTGATAGCCAAGTATCCTGAATGGGAGAAAGAGATACTTATGTACTTTGGCAGATGGGTAGAGATGGTGGGTAAGGAGTTGCCCGGTATGACAGACCTGATAAGGCAGCTAAAGTCAAAAGGATATAGGGTGTTAGGGTTAAGTAATTGGGCAAGAGAGACTTTTGATAGAGTTAAAGATGGTTTTGAGTTTGAAAAACTGCTTGACGGATATATTATTTCAGGCGATGCCAAAATGCTTAAACCCGATGCTGAAATATATTATGAATTGCTAAGACGGTTTAACTTGAAGGCATCAGAGTGCATTTTTATTGATGATAACCCTGCAAATACCGCATCGGCGGAGGCCATAGGTATAAAAACAATAATATTTGAATCACCTGAAAAACTAAGGGAGAAATTAAAAGTCAGCGGGCTTATTTAATGGTGCTGCTACCTTGAATACATCTCTTTGGGTGTAGAGTAGTATGCCTGCAAGAACCGCACCTAAGAAATCAGATATGGAGCATGACATCCAAACTCCGTAAAGTCCAGGCTGTCCCATAGATTCAAAAATAAGAGGTACAATATAGCACAGCGGCAATAGGAATAACAGCTGTCTGGAAAGACTGGTTACTATTGATATCCAAGGTTTGTCTATGGATTGGAAAAAGTTTGTGTTTGTTATGTGAAATGCAATAAACGGGAACATTGCCATCATAAACCGTATGGCAGGTATGCTGGTTTCTATAAGTTCTGTGTCTTTTGTAAACGCACGCACAAGCGGTTCAGGAATGGCGAGGCATATAATGCTGCATATCAAGCCTATAGACACACAGATTTTAGTGGTGAGTGTATAAATGCCTTTAAGTCTGTCTGCATGTCCTGCTCCGTAGTTGTAACCTGCGATAGGTTGCATTCCCTGGCATATTCCAAGAATGAATAGGAATGTAAAATTGGCATAACTGTTAACTATTCCAAATGCACCTACGGCATAATCTCCGCCATACTTAAGCAGTTGTGAGTTTAGCAGGGCAACCACTCCTGCGGCAGTAAGGTTCATAAGGAATGGACTTAAACCTATCATAAGTACATTTTTGAAAATGAACAATTTAGGCCTCCAAGCGTGCAACTTGTATCTGATAAATGAGCTTTTGCTTACAAAGTGAAGAATTGATACAATGGTGGTTATAGTCATTGATATGGTTGTTGCCCATGCCGCACCTGCAATACCCAAATGCAATCCGAATATGAATATCGGGTCCAAAATTACATTCAGTACGGCACCGCCACCTAATATATACATACATCGGGCAGGGTAGCCAGTGGCTCTTATTAGTCCTGTAAGGTTAAGAGTTACAGTCATTAACACCATACCAGGCAATACAATATTCATATACTCTAAAGCATACTGAATGGTGTCTTGTGTAGCACCAAAAAGCATAAGGATTTTTTTCATAAATCCATATCCGAAACCAAGGATTAGCACTCCCATAATAATGGTAAGGATAGTTGAGTTTCCAAGTATTTTTTCTGCCCAACGAATATCTTTCTTACCAAGAACTATTGATATTCTGGCGGCAGAACCAACGCCTACAAGAGAGCCGAATGCATGGATTACATTCATAAGCGGGAATGTGATGGCAAGACCTGCAATGGCAAGCGGACCAACGCCTTGACCTATGAATATGCGGTCTGCAATATTGTAGACAGATGCAATCACCTGACTTATTACAGACGGTAAGGCATACATGAGCAGTAATTGTCCAATTGGTTTCTGCTCAAGTTCAAGTGTTTTATTGTCAGTGTCACTTATTGTCATTGTTTCCTGTTTTACCCCGATGCACAAATTTGCCTAAGCGTTTGGCTTTTTCCCATTCAGCCTTACGCTTTTCATACTCTTCATAATGTTTTTCAAGAAAATTATCAGCCATAGCGGCACAAAGTTACAAAAAATCTTGTTTTATTATTTTAAAATGCTTAATTTTGTGCCTGTAAATGAATATTTCAAATTATTAACCTAATAAATTTTACAAAACTATGAAGAAATTATTTACGTTGTTCACGGCAATTATTTTGTCAACCATTGCATCTTTTGCCGCATTTGGCATTATGATTGATGGTACCACTCCTGTAATTGGACAGGAAAATCCTACCCCGATGGAGGGTTTTCAAGAGTTTATGGTTCTAAACCAGTCACTTGCTGCAGGTCAGACTGTTGCTTTGTATGATGCATCAACAGGTTCAACATGGGCGGTTCCATTAGACCAAGCAAGTGTAGGAGGAATTACACAAGTAGATGAGTTTAGTTATTCAATGACAGAGTCAGGTTGCTATGATTTCTACATCAAGTTGAAATTTGGTGAAGACCAACTGTATGTAGGTGCAGGTACAGGCTGTGGAGATACCCCTGGCCCTGGTCCAACACCTGGACCGACACCTGGCGAAACCGGTTTTGGTATTATGATTGACGGAACAACTCCTGTAATAGGATTGGAGAATCCAACACCAATGGAGGGCTTCCAAGAGTACATGGTTCTAAATCAGTCACTTGCTGCAGGTCAGACTGTTGCTTTGTATGATGCATCAACAGGTTCAACATGGGCGGTTCCATTAGACCAAGCAAGTGTAGGAGGAATTACACAAGTAGATGAGTTTAGTTATTCAATGACAGAGTCAGGTTGCTATGATTTCTACATCAAGTTGAAATTTGGTGAAGACCAACTGTATGTAGGTGCAGGTACAGGCTGTGGAGATACCCCTGGCCCTGGTCCAACACCTGGTCCAACTCCAACTCCTGGAGATAATGTTTGGTATATATATGGATATATAGGTGGTGCTGATTATAATGGAGAGGATTATCCGTTTGTAAATGGAGTAGCAGATATCAGTAGCATTACAGCAGACCAGTCAACTCCTTCATACGTATTTGTTCATGAGTATAATTCGGGAATAGATTATATGACTAATGGATGGGCAGGTGAAGTTCGTTCTGTTATTATGTACGATGTTGCAACAATTGCTTCAGGACATGATAAACTAATGTTGCCTGCCGGTGCACAGAATCTTTATCTTGCAGAGAATGCCGATGGTAGCGTTACTGTATCACTTGACCCTATAACAGGTGATGACAAGCCATTAGATGGAGCAGAACCTGTAGAGTATAAGTATTTTGATGAGCATTATAATTTGATAATTGTAAAGGGTGGAGTAAAAAGCACTGTATTGGGTGTTATTATTGACTAAACAATATAGGTGTAGAAAGAAAAAAGGCTGGCAGTGTGATGTCAGCCTTTTTTGTGCGTTTAGGTTAATGTAGTTTTGCCTCTTCCCATAAGGAATTCATTTCCTCAAATGGTAGTTCATTAACTGTTTTGCCCTGTTCTTTAGCTTTGGATTCCAAGTAGTTAAAACGCTTTATAAACTTCTGATTAGTGCGTTCAAGGGCATTATCGGGGTTAATTTTATATAAACGAGCAGCGTTAATTATACTAAACATAAGGTCTCCAAATTCCTCTTCAATTCGTTTGGAAATTGCTTGTAGTTTGTCTGTATCAGTTTCAGAATCTTGTAGTTTTGATTGCTTTGAAATTTCTTCTTCCACTTCTGACACCTCTTCCTTTACCTTTTCCCAAACGTCCTCTTTCT
>JAKSNZ010000051.1 GCA_024405855.1 Paludibacteraceae bacterium | reverse complement strand
GCACTGATGACAGCAATGTGTGCAATGGCACAAGAGAAATTTTATGTGTACATGAATGACGGCACCACAAAAGAGTATGCGGTTGCAGAGTGTGACAGCTTAAGCTTTACGAAGCCAAAGCCGCCAACCCGTCCTGAGTGTCAGACGGCATTGGATGTAGAAGCCAACCATTATGCAATAAACAGTCAGATGTGGCTCAATGTAAACACAAGGTGCATAGAGTATGATACAGAGTCAGAGGCGTACAAGGCTGGAATTAAAACTATACCTACATCATCAAGTGCTGTATATACCCCATACTACACAGACCCTACAACATCAACAGACAGACCTGGTTATATGAGTAAAGAGCAGTGGGGTAAGTTAGGTATGCTGTACAACTGGGCTGCTGCTGTTGGTTTAGCGGATGGTCAGTCTCAGACAACAGAATTCACAAAACGCCGTCAGGGCATCTGCCCTAACGGCTGGCACATACCGTCAGATGCGGACTGGCTTGCTCTTAGAGATGCATTGGGTGGCCCATCTCGAGCAGGCATGAAGATGAGGACCGACACTGGCTGGAGTTCAGGCACAGGTGATGGAGATTTCGATTTTGCGGCTCTGCCGGCAGGCAAAGCCTATGGAAGTAGTGTGACCGGTGTTGGAGACTACGCCTACTATTGGTCATCAAACGCCATCAATAGTGATAATGCCAGCTACCGCTACATTGAAGCCGACTTTGACTCCTTGAATGAGGACAACATCGATAAGTACAACGCGTATAGCGTACGTTGCATAAAGAACTGATACTTTTAATTAAGTCTCAAGTAGTCAATAATGAAATTCACCTCCTCATTTGAGAATGGATAGGAGGATTCTTTGAGGGCTTTTTCAAGTTCATGTAAGGGGTTGTAGTGATGAAGAGCATCTACAGCCTCTTTCTTTTTACCCTCATTCCAAAGGCAGATGCCAAGATACATGTTGTATTCAGGTGAGAGTTTTACATCTTCATCAAGGAAACGGAGTTTGTATAGGTTATTGATTGCCTGTTTGTAGTCTTTCTGTTCAAACTGACAGATAGCAAGATTGTACAAATAACTTAAATTTTTTTCATCGGTGGCTGAAAGTGAAGAGTATAGTTTTTCAGCCTCCTTAAAATTGCCTGTCTTACGATAACACAAGGCAAGTTTTTTTAGCACAGACTCCTCATCGGACAATATAATGTCAGCCTTTTTATAGTAGTCACAAGCACTTGAATAGTCTTGAAGTTTTATGTGGCAGTTGCCTATTGCCTTGTAATACTGAATGTTGGAAGTATCGGAGGCAAGCAGTTTAAGATATGCGTCAAGAGACTCTTTATAAAGCCGCTTACTCATATAAAATGCTGCAAGCTTAGGCAGGAACTCATTGTTAGGATTCAAAAACCTAAAGAATCCGGCATTGTGAATGTCTAAATCCTTTGCAAATATGTCTTTATAATACCTGTTGTCCCTATAAAGTTTGAAGAATCTGTAAATATCTTGTAAATAATGATTTATGTATTTGCTGTCAGACTCGTCCTTCAAATCTGAAAAAGCCTGGGACATGGCATCGTTTTCTGCGTTTATGTTGTCTAACAGCGTTTGACGTAGTTGCACCGATACTGATTTTATGTTCAGACATAGGGAGTATTTGTCACTGTCACACATGGTGCTGCTTGAAAGCAAGGCTTCAACAATGCTTGTCTTTCCCTCTTCTGTATTAAACAATTCAGCAATATCCTTGTTCTCTTTTGAGAACGGCATAAACCAATTTTCAAGACAGGTGAAGAATGAAAATGCTTTCAGTTGCCTAAATGTGGTGAAGTTTATGTCGGCTCCCTCTTGTTGAAGTGTAGCATAGGTACGCATTTTATCTGCAAGTCCGCTGTCTTCAAGTTTGTCCTGAATTTCATAAATCTTTTTATCGGGCGATACCTTTTCCTCATCTTCATTTTTGTCTGTGTCA
Organism: Paludibacteraceae bacterium; assembly: GCA_024405855.1. Lineage (GTDB taxonomy): Bacteria > Bacteroidota > Bacteroidia > Bacteroidales > Paludibacteraceae > Enterocola. Next base: position 4,750 of record JAKSNZ010000051.1, on the reverse strand, counting down.
AATTCAGGTGCAATTTTCTTTATATTAGGAATTATCTCCTCTGAAATCTCTTGTGAAATGCGTTCAGTTTCGGTACATCTTAAAATATTAAGCACTACATCTTGTGCCAATGCCACATTGTCCTCATCGTCAAACAGAAGGTTAAGGGAATTGTTTGTCTGAGGGTAATATTCAAGACGCTCACTGTTGTAAAGAAGTGAAAGAATAATACCTGTTATTGCTCTAAGTTGTACTGCTCTGTGTTGGCTTTTGCAGAACTCAAGAAGTGCCTCAATTTTCTCTTCATGAAACAGATTTAATGAAGATATTGTAATGGCTGAACATGCAAGCAGACAATCCTTTTCATTGTTTTCAGTAAAGATTTCATGTATAAATGAAAGTGTGCTATTATCATAGCGAATGCCAAGTATCAACTTCTTAAATACATCATATTCGCAGTATGGTGTAGGAATATATCCAGCACAGATTTCATCAGTAAGCTCGTATGTCTCTTTTGTAAGGTAATTTATTATTTCCGCTCGCTCAGGGTCCTCCGCTCCGTCCATATAGTAGTTTAGAAGGGTGCGGTATGTGCTTTGCAGATTTTGAATCTTGTCAAGATGCACGTTGCCAATAACGGCAAGTTGTGCAAGTGCTCTCCCCAATGATTTATTGCGGAGAGATTTGTAAACGAGATTCCGTATGTCAACAATGTTCTTAGACATATTTTTGATTCTTATTTGCATATTTTGTTCTTTACTCTTGAGACATAGCCCCACTATGCCCCTTCAAGTAAAAAACAAAATCTGCTTAATAATAATTCAAAAATGATAAGGTAAATTACTTGAATGATGCCAGATTCTTCTCTATTCTTGCAAGAATGTCAGAGGTGTCAGCCTTAACAAACTTTGAGCCTGTTATGTTTTCATAAAGCTCAATGTAGCGGTTGCTTATGCCCTCTACAATTGCAGGTGTCATTTCAGGAACTTTCTGACCTTCTTTTCCTTGGAAACCGTTATCCATAAGCCATTCTCTTACAAACTCCTTTGAGAGTTGTTTTTGTGGCTCGCCTTTCTTGAATTTATCTTCATATCCTTCACTATAGAAATAACGGCTTGAGTCAGGGGTGTGGATTTCATCCATAAGGGTTATCTCATCGCCACATTTGCCAAACTCATACTTTGTATCAACAAGTATAAGACCACGTTTGGCTGCAATTTCAGTGCCACGTGCAAATAGTGCAAGGGTGTATTTCTCAAGTTTCTCATATTCATCAGCAGGAATCAGCCCTTTGGCAATAATCTCCTCTTTTGAAATGTCTGCATCGTGTTCTCCTATTTCAGCCTTTGTTGTAGGTGTTATTATTGGGGTAGGGAACTTTTGGTTCTCTTTCATTCCATCAGGTATCTTGACTCCGCAAATCTCTCTTACTCCGCTCTTATATGCTCTCCATGCACTGCCGCAGAGATATCCTCTTACAATCATCTCAACAGGGTAGCCTACGCATTTCTTTCCTACGGTAACCATTGGGTCAGGGGTTGATATTTTCCAGTTTGGAACTATATCGGCTGTGTCATCAAGGAATTTTGCCGCAATCTGGTTTAGGATTTGTCCTTTATAAGGGATTCCCTCAGGAAGTATCACATCAAATGCTGAGATACGGTCTGTTGCAACCATAATCAGTGTGTCATCACCAATTGAATATACGTCTCTTACTTTGCCGTTGTAAATGGCGGTCTGGTTTTTAAACTTGAAATTTGTTTTAGTTAACGCTTTCATAATTATATGTTTGTTTATGTTAGTTTTTATAGTTTAATAGTTTCTATACACCCTTTCCAGTGGCTCATACCTTCTGTGAAGGTATTCGTCCCTCCCGTAACGGTTCTGTGAACCTACGGGTCCCTCCCACTATACGGCTGCGTGGGTGCAGACGCACTGTCAAGGGTATATAGAAACTTTCAATTTTCAACTTTCAACTCTTCTCATACGCTTCTACAATCCTGCTCACAAGTTTATGCCGTATTATATCCTGCTTGTCAAACTCAATGTGGGCAATGCCCTTAACGTTTTTAAGTATGTGCATTGCGTTTACAAGTCCGCTCTGTCCGTTTGGCAAATCTATTTGGGTGATATCACCTGTGATAATCATTTTTGAATTGAATCCCAAACGGGTAATGAACATCTTAATTTGTTGGTTTGTTGCATTTTGTGCCTCGTCAAGTATAATTACTGCATCGCTGAGGGTACGTCCTCTCATAAATGCAAGCGGGGCAATTTGAACAACATGCTCATCAATGTATTCCCTAAGTTTGAACGGAGGAATCATATCTTCAAGAGCGTCATATAGCGGCTGAAGATACGGGTCTATCTTGTCTTTCATGTCACCAGGCAGGAATCCAAGTTTTTCACCTGCTTCAACAGCGGGGCGTGAAAGAATTATTTTCCTGACCTGCTTGTTCTTTAAGGCACTGACAGCAAGTGCAATGGCGGTATAAGTTTTACCACTACCTGCAGGACCTATGGCAAACATCATATCGTTCTTGCTGAAAGCCTTTACAAGTTCTTGCTGGTTTTTTGTGCGTGCTGTAATGGGTTTTCCGTTCAAGCCGTGAAGAATAAGATTGTCTTCTGTTACAATATTAGGCTTCTTGCCCTTTACAATATCAATTATTATAGCCTCTGTAATTGTATTGTACTCAGTTATATGCTTTTCTATGGCTCCAAGGTTCTCAATGAAGGTGGCTACATCGGCTTCATCGCCGCTTGCCTTAATTGCCGTTCCTCTTGCTGTAATCTTGATTTTTGGGAAAAGAGTTCTCAACAGATGGATATTGGCATTGTTAACCCCGTAAAAAACAACAGGGTCAGCATTGTTCAATATGTAGTTCTCGTCAACCATGATATTCAGTGGACAGTGGACAGTGGAGAGTGGACAATTATTCACTGTCAATTGTCAACTATCAACTGTCAACTTTGTAAATTGCGTACGCAATTTACTAGGCTTTCCTCCCAATGTGGAATCTCAATTCCAAACGTGTTCTTAATTTTTGCCTTGTTAAGCACGCTGTAACTTGGACGAGGTGCTTTGGCAGGGTAGTCCTTGCTCTCAATAGGGCTGACTTTGCAGTTTTTAATGCCTGCAAGTTCATGAATCTTTATTGTGAAATCATACCAAGAGCAAACGCCTTCATTTGTAAAGTGATATATTCCGCCAAATATATTTCCCTTCTCAAAACTCTTCTCCATAACGGTAATCATTGCACCAGCAAGGTCAAGTGCGTATGTAGGTGTTCCTATTTGGTCAAAAACAACTCCAAGTTTATCACGTTCATTACCAAGTCTAATCATTGTCTTTACAAAGTTGTTCCCAAACTCAGAATACAGCCATGCGGTACGTATTACAACGGCAGTCGGCAAAGTTTCAAAAATCTTCAGCTCACCCTCTCGTTTGGTCTTGCCATAGACAGAAAGTCCTGTTGCCTCCATATCTTCAGTATATGGTGTGCAACTTGTTCCGTCAAACACATAATCTGTTGATATATGAATTAGTCCTATATTGAATTTTGCGGCGGCTTTTGCAAGGTTGTATGGTGCAAGTGCATTTACCTTACGGCAAATCTCTTCATTGTCCTCTGCCTTGTCAACGGCTGTATAGGCGGCACAATTCAGAATCATGTCTATTTTATTGTTACTGACAAAACTCTCAACGGCAGGGTAGTCACAAATGTCAAGAGTGTCAACATCGGTGAGAAAAACATTGTAGTTTTTGTTGTTTTCTGTAAGAATCCTAATCTCGTTGCCAAGTTGACCGTTGGCACCGGTTACCAAAATATTTCTCATTTGTAGATGAAATTAGTTTGAATATCCTTAAATAGAGGATGCTTTGTATCTTTTTCTGAAATAATGCGCTTGTCGGCAGGAATTTTCCAATCAATTCCAAGGTCAGGGTCGTCAAAGGCAATACCACCTTCAAGGCTTGGCGTGTACAGATTGTCACACTTATATGTAAAAACCGCTATGTCACTCAATACTGAGAATCCGTGTGCAAAACCTTGCGGAATCATAAATTGAGTCTTTTTGTCTCCGTCAAGTTCAACTCCAAACCATTTTCCGTATGTAGGTGAACCTTGTCTTAGGTCAACTGCCACATCATACACTTTTCCTACAACTACAGAGACTAATTTGGCTTGTGATGCAGGTTGTAATTGGAAGTGTAACCCTCTGATTACGCCATACACAGATTTTGAAAGGTTGTCCTGACAAAAATTGTAGTTTATTCCCGCATCGCGGTAGCGCTTTTCATTATATGTCTCACAAAAATATCCTCTTGCATCTCCAAAAACCTGAGGTTGGATTACAAGTAAATCTTTAATTCCTGTTTCTATTATTTCCATAAACCATAATTAGATGTTATTTATTGATTATAATGTGGAATTTCAAGGCCTGCGAAGGTGAAAAAAACGGAGCGTACTGTCGTACGTGAGTATTTTTGAACCGAGCATAACGTAGAAATTACCATTAGAATCAATAAATATGTTTTTCGTTGGCAATCTTTATTAAATACTGCCCATAATAATTTTTCTTGAGAGGCTCTGCAAGCACAAGCAACTGCTCACGGTCAATATAACCATATTTGTATGCAATTTCCTCAAGACAAGCCACTTGCAAACCCTGTCGGCTCTGTATTGTGGCAATAAAGTTAGATGCCTCAAGCAGGCTGTCATGCGTGCCTGTGTCAAGCCATGCAACTCCACGTCCTAATGTCTTTACA
>JAKSNZ010000050.1 GCA_024405855.1 Paludibacteraceae bacterium | reverse complement strand
GCTCATCTTTGAGATTTACCCCGTATATTTTTTTACTGTCTCTATCCCACTTGCTTGTGTCCGATACTTCAGTGTAGTATGGGGTGTATACCAAACTCCCTGATGTTGGAATAATGTATCTTCCCTCTTTGTATGCCTCAGACTCCGTATCATACCTGCTGCAGCGATAATTCTCTGCCATCCATACCTGCGTGCCTATGGTTACCTGCGGGTAGTCTGATGCCTTGCACTTCTCTCCTGTACCAGCTCTCTTTACAGTAACTTTTACATTATTACCCAATGGGTCAGAGAATTTAATGACGGCTGTGGTTTCTTCAACTTCTGTTGACGCATCAACTGTTACCTCAATGGTTGCATTCTTACTACCATTACGCGGTGAAATGGTGCACCAATACGCATCAACTGATGATTCCCATGTGTCATACGTACTAAGAGTCAACTTTTGCATGCCTCCTTTCTTTGTAAAGTGTAACTCAGTAGGAGTAACTTCAATAAAAGATTCAGGTTTTGGTTCCTTGCCGCCACCATTTCTGCACGCACTTAGCATTAGCAACGCTCCTGTTAGTGCAATTAAAATGAATTTTACTGTTTTCATAATGATTTATTATTTTTAACTATTTGATTTTTAATATTTTACTACACATAATAAATATTGCGAAAAGCAATATGCAAATTTAGTCATTATTTTTTTATTCTACAAAAAAAAGCGTACATTTGTACTCTGTAAGTGAGATAGGTAACAGTGAACATTACCGAGTTTCAGGAAGTATTGAAGGACAACCCCATTCTAACTCAGGTTAAATGGTGGGCAGAAGGCAGACAGAAGAGTCTTTTTATGAAAGGATTTCTTGGTTCCGCCCCGGCAATGTTTCTCCATAACGTAGGATACGGGCAAAAAAAGAGTGCCGTATTTGTGCTTAGAGATGAGGAGGAGGCAGGCTACTTTTTTAATGACCTTCAACAGTACGATACCGCAGGCAGAGTTTTCTTTTTCCCCTCATCATATAAAAAAAGCATCCGTAGCGGAGCGGTAAAAGACTCAGCAAACCAAGTTCTCAGAACTGAAACCCTGAATGAGTGCAACTCATCAGAGTGGTGGACAGTTGTAACCTACCCTCAGGCACTTGCTGAAAAAGTGGTGAGCAAAAAGAGACTGAGCGGAGAGACCCTGCACCTTAGCGTAGGAGAGAAAGTTGGCTTGCAGTTTGTAATTGACACCTTGACTGCATACGGTTTTGAACAAACCGAATTTGTTTATGAACCGGGGCAATTCTCTGTAAGAGGCTCACTTATTGATGTTTTTTCATTTTCAAATGACCTTCCTTACCGCATTGACTTTTGGGGTGATGACATTGACTCAATCCGCAGTTTTGACATTGAAAACCAACTTTCAGTTGACTCATTCAATTCCATTTCAATAATTTCAAACACCGTTAATGAAGCGGAAGATGAGTTGGTTCCTGTTACAGAATTTTTCAACTCCGATACCATATTCTGCATTTTTGACATAAGATTTATGCTTGACACCATATCGGGCATACTTACAGACAATCCTGATTCAGATGCGTTTGCTGATACAGAAGCGTTTGAAGATGCAATAAGGGAGCATCGGTGTATTGAGATTGGAGGAAAAAACTATCTGAAAACAAAAAACACACTTGAGGCACACCACTCCCCACACCCCATTTTCCATAAGGACTTTGATGTGGCTGCAAATGATTTCAGAACAAGAAAGATTGACGGTTATCAGGTTTTTGTATTCAGCGATAACGCCAAACAGATTGAGCGATTGAAAGATATTTTTGAGGACAAGCAGTATAACATAACATTCACCCCTGTAATTGCCAACATTCATGAAGGTTTCATTGACAATGACAGTAAGGTGTGCGTATATACTGACCACCAGATTTTTGACCGATTCCATAAATATTCCCTTAAATCCACCAAAACCAGAGCGGGCAAGGTGGTTATGTCAATTAAGGAGTTGATGCAGCTGAAAGTTGGAGACTACATTGTACACATTGACCATGGCGTAGGTCAGTTTGGAGGGCTTGTGCATCAGGAGAGCGGAGGCAATGTGCAGGAGATGGTGAAACTAATTTACAAGGACAATGACATTGTTTTTGTAAACATCCATTCACTTCACCGCATATCTAAATATAAAGGCAGGGACGGAGAGGCTCCAAAACTTAACAAGATAGGAGGCAACAGTTGGGCAAACCTTAAGGAACGCACAAAGAAGAGAGTTAAGGACATTGCACGTGAACTTATTCAGCTTTATGCCGCAAGAAAGCAGGAGGAAGGGTTCAAATACTCTCCTGACAGCTACTTGCAACAGGAATTGGAGTCATCATTCATTTATGAGGACACTCCTGACCAACGTAAAGCCACCGATGCCGTAAAGGCGGATATGGAAAAATCAAAGCCTATGGACCGTCTTATTTGCGGCGATGTAGGCTTTGGCAAAACAGAAATTGCCATAAGAGCGGCATTCAAGGCAGTTACAGACAACAAGCAAGTGGCAGTGTTAGTGCCTACAACGGTGCTTGCTTTTCAACACTATAAAAGTTTTTCACGCCGCCTAAAAAGATTCCCTTGCACCATTGACTACCTTAGCCGAGCCCGCAAGCCGTCAGATATAAAGGAGATAAAACAAAAACTTACGGAAGGCAAGATTGACATACTTATAGGCACTCATAAACTTCTTGGCAACGATGTAAAATTCAAAGACTTAGGACTGCTTATAATAGATGAGGAGCAGAAATTTGGAGTAAGTTCAAAGGAGAAGTTGCGACAAATAAAGGTGAATGTCGATACCCTTACACTTACCGCCACCCCAATACCAAGAACACTCCAATTCTCACTTATGGGGGCAAGAGACATGTCAGTAATAACCACCCCGCCGCCAAACCGTTACCCCGTACAAACAGAACTCATTGGACTTGATGCTGACACCATAAAGGAAGCCATTGAATTTGAGATAGCCAGAGGCGGTCAAGTGTTCTTTGTCAACAACCGCATCTCAAATCTGCCGGAACTTGAAGCATTCCTTCACAAACTTGTTCCAAAAGCAAAAATATGTGTGGGGCATGGGCAGATGGAATCGGAGAAATTGGAGGACACACTACTTAATTTCATAAACGGAGAGTATGACATACTACTTTCAACCTCAATCATTGAATCAGGAGTTGACATACCTAACGTAAACACAATGTTCATAAATGACGCACAGCACTTTGGACTTAGCGATTTACATCAGCTGAGAGGACGTGTGGGCAGAACAAACAAAAAGGCTTTCTGTTACCTTATTACACCGCCTCTAAGTTCCATTCCACCCGATGCCCGCCGCCGAGTACAAGCAATAGAGAATTTTGCTGACCTTGGCAGTGGCATTCATATTGCAATGCAAGACCTTGACATACGTGGTGCAGGAAACATTCTTGGAGGGGAGCAAAGCGGATTCATAGCAGACCTTGGTTATGAAACCTACCACAGAATTTTGGACGAGGCAATGTCAGAGTTGCGCCACGATGAATTTAAGGAGGTGTTTGCTGATGAGATTGCCGCTGAAGACACCGTTTATGCCACTGACTGCATATTTGATTCTGACTTGGAACTTCTGCTTCCGTCTGACTATATTGAAAGCGTTTCAGAAAGGGTTGAATTGTATCGGAGGCTTGACGGCATAAAGACTGAAGATAACCTGATTCAGTTTGAAAAGGAGTTGGAAGACCGTTTTGGACCTATCCCTGATGTTGCAAAGGCACTTATCAGTGTTGTACGTTTCCGTCAGATGTGTATGAGGAGTGGCATTGAAAAAGTGGTGCTTAAAAGGGGTATGATTACCGCTTATTTCATAAGCAACTTCAACTCAATTTATTATCAGTCAGAAAATTTCAATAAGGTGCTTTTGTATGCAATGAATCACCCCACTACCACAGAATTTAAGGAAGAGGGAGAAAAGCGTTTCATAAAAATCAAAGGCATCGATTCCATTTCAAAAGCAATTGACTGTCTAAAAGAGATGTAACTATATGACCTACAGAGAGATACTAAAACAATATTGGGGTTATGACGGATTCCGCAGTTTGCAGGAGGATATCATAACATCTGTAGGTAGTGGCAAGGACACATTAGGACTTATGCCTACGGGCGGTGGAAAATCAATAACCTTTCAAGTTCCCGCTATGGCTCAAGAGGGGCTTTGTCTTGTTGTAACTCCACTTATTGCCCTAATGAAAGACCAAGTTGAGAACCTGAGGGCAAGAGGCATTAAGGCCGCAGCCATATACGCAGGAATGTCTGCTCAAGCCACAATGGAGACATACGACAACTGCATTTACGGGCATTATAAGTTTTTGTATGTATCGCCGGAGAGACTTGGAACCAGAACTTTCCTTGAAAAACTGAAATTCCTTAACGTAACACTTATTGCCATTGATGAATCACATTGCATTTCTCAGTGGGGATATGATTTCAGACCTGCATACCTTAAAATTGCAGATATAAGACAATATTTGCCAGGTGTGCCTGTACTTGCACTTACAGCCACAGCAACGCCACAAGTGGTTGATGACATTCAGGACAAGTTAGGATTTAAGGAACACAATGTTTTCCGCAAGAGTTTCTTAAGAAAGAATCTTGCCTACATAGTCAGAAAAACAGAAGACAAGCCTCACCAACTGCTTAAGATACTTGCCTCTGTGCCAGGCACATCGGTGGTTTATGTAAGAAACCGTAAAAAGACTCGTGAAGTGGCTGATTTTCTGCGTGGTGAGGGCATTACCGCACACCATTTTCATGCTGGACTTACAAACGCTGACAAAGACACCATTCAAGAGAAGTGGAAAAAGAATGAATACAGGGTAATAGTTGCCACAAACGCTTTTGGAATGGGCATTGACAAGGCAGATGTGCGAACCGTTGTCCATCTTGATGTACCAGACAGCCTTGAGGCATACTTTCAGGAGGCAGGTCGTGCAGGGCGTGATGAGAAAAAGGCTTACGCCGTACTGCTTTATGACAAAGATGACATTACAAAACTTAAGAAACGCATATCTGACACATATCCACCGCGTGAAACCATTGTAAAGGTATATAACTCACTTGCATACTTTTTTGAAGTGGCGGTTGACTGCGGAGAAGGGTTCCGCAAGGACTTTGACATACTTGAGTTCTGCTCCATTTTCCACTACCCTATGATTCCAGCCTATAATGCCCTTAAGATTCTTGAACTTGCAGGCTACATTGAGTATGTTGAGGATGACGAGTCATATTCAAGGGTTATGTTTACGGGGCATAGAGAAGACCTTTATGACACAGATTGCACCCATAATGAAGAACTTGTAATTAATTATCTGTTACGTAATTACACAGGTCTTTACACTAACTACTCCATAATTCATGAGGCTGACATTGCCAAAAAGTGTGAACTCACAACCGATACTGTATTTGACACCCTGATAGGACTTTCAAAACGCAGAATAATAAATTACATACCTCATAAGGTATCGCCGTACATTGTTTATACAAAAGACAGAGTGCCTGAAGAACGGGTTGAAATAGGGAAAGATGTTTATGAAGTGCGTAAAGAGAAGTTTATTTCACTTATTCAGTCAATAATAAACTACGCCACAAATGATAAAAAATGTCGTAGCCGTATGCTTTTGGAATACTTTGGAGACAACGATGCTCATGATTGCGGAGTGTGCGATGTCTGCATTGCAAAAAAGAAAAACGGCAATATTGCACACGGCATTGAAGATAAAATAGTATCTTTGCTACAAGATAGAAAAATGTCAGTTGAAGATGTGGCGGCAGAAATCAAGATTCCGCTTGATGACACACTTAAGGCTATCAGGCTTTTGGCAGACAAAGGAGTTATAACACTAAAAGAGAGATTAGTATGGATTTCAATTTAACTATTTTAGGCTCAGGCTCGGCAGTTCCAAACCAAAACAGGAACTCAACAGCACAAATCTTAGAGACACATGACAAAAGTTTTCTGATTGACTGTGCTGACGGCACTCAACTTCAGTTTATGAGGTACGGAGCCCACACCTCAAGAATCAGCCATATCTTTATATCTCACCTGCACGGAGACCATTTCTTTGGGCTTGTGCCGCTACTTACAACCATGGGTATGAAAAACCACAACAAAGATGTGCATATCCATTCTCATCCTGACCTTGAGCAGTTACTGAAGCCTCTGCTTGACTACTTTTGCCACGATATGAGTTTTCACATATACTTTGAGCCGTTTAATCCGCTTGAGAGCAGCCTTATTTATGAAGACAGAAGCATAACTGTTCACACCATACCACTTGTCCACTCCCTACCAACCGCAGGGTTCCTGTTTAAGGAGAAAGCATTTGAGAACCCAAACAGTTACGCCTATTGTTCTGACACCAGATACACAGAACGCATACTTCCAATAATTGACGGTGTAAAATGTCTGTATCATGAGACCACCTACGGCAGTGAAATGGAGGATAAGGCAAAGGCACGTCTTCATTCCACAACCACCGATGCCGCCAAAATTGCGGAGCAGGCACATGCCGGTAAACTTATTATAGGGCACTTCTCAAAACGATACGATGACACCGCCCCGCTTCTTCAGGAGGCAAGAGCCATCTTCCCCAACACATACACTGCCTACGATGGCATGAAAGAGAGGTGGTAATAACATTTTCTATGGGTGGTAGTTTGGTGTCAACTCCAAACGCCGCCGCCAGGTCACGGTCTATCACCACCTTTTTACCCCTTACTGTATAGATGTTTGGTTGTTTTGCCATTTTTTTTGTG
>JAKSNZ010000005.1 GCA_024405855.1 Paludibacteraceae bacterium | reverse complement strand
GCACGCTCATTAGCCACTATCTCAACAATGGCGGCGTGAAGTTGGTTCTCATCACGCATAGGGGCGGTACAACCTTCAAGATATGATACATACGCATCATCGTCAGCAACTATAAGCGTACGCTCAAACTGACCTGTATTTGAGGCATTTATACGGAAATATGTGGAGAGTTCAACAGGGCAACGCACCCCTTTAGGTATGTATGCAAATGAGCCGTCAGTAAATACGGCACAATTAAGTGCGGCAAAGAAATTATCTGTGTATGGCACTACTGAGCCAAGGTACTTACGTACCAAGTCAGGATATTGCTTAACCGCCTCACTTATAGAGCAAAATATTATTCCAAGTTTTGCCAAATCCTCCTTGTAGGTGGTTTTAACAGAGGTGCTGTCCATTACGGCATCAACCGCCATACCTGAAAGCCGTTTCTGCTCCTCAAGCGGAATGCCTAACTTATTGAATGTCTTAAGAATTTCAGGGTCAACCTCATCAAGGCTGTTCACCTGCTTTTTAAGAGGTGCGGCATAATATGAAATGGCTTGAAAATCTATATCGGGAATACGCAGATGAGCCCATTTGGGCATTTTTAGGGTTTTCCAATGGCGGAAAGCCTTTAATCTGAAATCAAGCAGCCACTCAGGTTCCTGTTTCTTTTCTGAAATAAGGCGGATTATACCCTCATCAAGACCACGCTTTACAACATCAGTCTCAACATCGGTGGTGAAACCGTATTTATAATCACCCGATGTCAGTTTTGAAAACTCGTCATCTTTACGCTTTTTCATCACCCATCACATAAAATTTGACGTACGGCAACACCGTTGGCACAAACTTGTATATAGGTTTGTACAATACTGATTCACTCTTTATTTTTTCAGGAATCACAGATACATACCCCTCTGCCATTGCTATTAGATTTAATAGCACACTAAGAACTATGGCATACTTTAACACTCCTACAACCGCTCCAAGCAGTCTGTTAACCCAAGAGAGCATAACCACCTTAATAACTTTGTCCAACAACTTGGAAATAAGGAATATCAATATGGTTACCCCAACAAAGATTATGAAGTAGGCTATTGCGTGGGCAAGATTCTCTGCCAAAACAAAATGTTTAAGCATAAGTGCTGTTAAATCAGAGGCATAGGCGTTGGCAAGATAGATACCTGCTATCATACCAATAAAAGAACCTACCGATAATATAATGCCCTTATACAGTCCTCTTACAAGCCCCCATGCAAGAGGTATTACCAGACAAATATCAAGTATATACTCTTCCACTGTCAGTTTTCTCCTTACAACTTCTTCTTAATCTCTATCTCTTCATACGATTCAACAATATCACCAACTTGAATATCGTTGTAATTTGCAATATTAAGACCGCATTCAAAGCCCGATGTAACCTCTTTTACGTCATCTTTCATACGCTTAAGTGAGCCAAGTTCTCCTGTATGGATAACTATGCCGTCTCTAATAAGACGAACCTTGTTGGAACGTTTGATTTTACCGTCCTTAACAATACAGCCCGCAACAGAACCAACTTTTGATATTTTGAAGACTTGAAGAACCTCAAGTGTGGCGGTAACCTCCTCCTTGATTTCAGGAGAAAGCATGCCTTCCATAGCGTCCTTAACCTCTTCAATGGCATCGTAGATTATAGAGTACAGACGAATATCAACCTGCTCCTTTTCTGCAAGTCTCTTGGCATCAACACTTGGACGCACTTGGAAACCTACAACTACGGCGTTTGAAGCGGCGGCAAGCAGAATATCTGATTCTGAAATCTGACCTACAGCCTTATGTATTACATTAACCTGAATTTCAGGAGTTGACAGCTTAATGAATGAGTCTGACAATGCCTCAACTGAACCGTCAACATCACCTTTGACAACAATGTTAAGTTCATGGAAGTTACCAAGCGCCCTACGCCTGCCAAGTTCAGCAAGTGTAATGTGTGTGCTTGTACGCTGACTTTGTTCACGTTTCAACTGTTCACGCTTGTTTGTAACCTCTCTTGCTTCCTGTTCACTCTCCATAACATTCAGACGGTCACCTGCTTGCGGAGCCCCGTTAAGACCAAGAATTGACGCAGGTTCACCTGGCTTAACCTCCTTGATTCTTTGGTTACGCTCATTAAACATTGCCTTAACTCTACCGTAACTTGTACCTGCAACAACCACATCGCCAACATGAAGGGTACCTCCTTCAATAAGTACGGTAGCCAAATATCCCCTACCTTTATCAAGTGAAGACTCAATTATTGAGCCAACGGCAGGTTTGTTTGGATTTGCTTTCAAATCAAGCATTTCTGCCTCAAGAAGCACTTTTTCAAGCAACTCCTTTACACCTGTACCCTGCTTTGCAGATATGTCTTGAGACTGATACTTGCCACCCCAATCCTCTACCAAATAGTTCATATTTGCAAGGGTCTCCTTAATTTTATCAGGATTTGCAGTTGGCTTATCAACCTTGTTTATGGCAAATACCATAGGTACGCCAGCCGCCGATGCGTGATTTATAGCCTCTATTGTCTGTGGCATTACGGCATCGTCAGCGGCAACTATGATTATTGCAATATCTGTAACCTTTGCACCACGGGCACGCATAGCGGTAAACGCCTCATGTCCTGGGGTATCAAGGAAAGTAATGTGCTGTCCGCTCTCAAGTTTTACGTTATATGCACCAATGTGCTGGGTAATACCACCAGCCTCACCTGCAATTACATTTGCCTTACGTATATAGTCAAGCAGTGATGTCTTACCATGGTCAACGTGTCCCATAACGGTAACGATAGGTGCCCTTGGAACCAAATCCTCAGCCTTATCCTCCTGCTCATTTATGCTCTCCTGTACTTCAGCACTGATATACTGTGTCTTAAAGCCAAACTCATCTGCTACTATGTTTATGGTTTCTGCATCAAGACGCTGGTTTATTGACACAAACAAGCCAAGATTCATACATGTACCAATGACTTGTGTCACAGGCACTTTCATCATAGTGGCAAGGTCATTTACGGTAACAAACTCTGTAATTTTAATAGTCTGATTATCAAGACGTTCCTGTTCAGCCTCAGCCTCCATACGCTGCTGGTTAGCCTCTCTCTTGTCCTTACGATATTTTGCAGATTTTGATTTCTGCTTGTTTGTAAGCATGGCAAGAGTCTCTTTAACTTGTTTTTGAACCTCCTCATCGCTTGCCTGGATACGTGGCTGATACTTATCCTTCTTGCCTTTCTTTCCTCCGCCTCTTACTTCTCCGTCCTCATCGTATGACTTGCTTAAATCAATGCTGTTTTTCTTTATACGGTTACGCTTGCGTTTACCCTCGCCTGCTCCTGCTCCATTATCAGAAGGCTGTTGCTGCTGCTTTGGAGGATATTTGCTTTCACGCTCCTTGCGTTTTTCCTCTTTAGTCTTCTTTTTTGGACGTGTCTGTTGGTTAATGCTTGACAAGTCTATCTTACCCAAAACCTTAGGGGCATTTATCTGTTGAACAGGAATTGTAGCCTGCTCAACCACCTCTGTTTCAGGCTCTTCCTTTACTTCAGGTACTGAAACATTTTCTATGGTTACTGATTCTTCCTTAGGTGTTTCTTTTTTGACTACAGGAGCCTCTTTGGGAGCCTCAGAAACCTTTGGTGTTTCAGAAGCCTTAGGGGTTTCAGAAGCCTTAGAGGTTTCAGAAACCTTTGGTGTTTCCTCCTTAGATTCTTGTTTTGGTTCCTCCTTTTGAGTCTCCTTAACCTTCTTCTTTCCGCTAATTGCATCAAGGTCAATTTTTCCAACCGGTTTGAACACAATGGCAGGCTCTGACTTTTTCTCCTGTACAGGCTCCGATGCAGGTGCTGGTGTAGGAGCAGGCTTTGGTGCAGGTGCCGGCTTTCTTACCAAAGAAAGAATGTCGATTGGCTTCTTTGCCTCAGTATCGGTGCCGAATTCCTTTTGTAAAACCTCATACTGCTCATCTGATATACGGGCGTTAATATCGTCCTTTACATCATCAAAACCTTTTTTACGGAGAAACTCAACTATAGTTGAAAGACTAATGTTAAAATCTCTTGTTACTTTATTTAACTTTACAGACATTAATATATGATTTTTTTGTTGTTTTTTTTTCTCCTCAAATTACGGCTTCGCCGTGATTCTCGTTGTGACTCGACAGAGCAAGTCTTACTTGCTCTGTTCTCGCTACTCCTCGAATTCAGCCTTTAATACTGCAATTACATTGTCAACTGTCTCTTCTTCAAGGTCAGTTTGCTTAATCAAATCCTCACGTGAAACTGCAAGAACCCTGCGTGCTGTATCGTAGCCTTGCTCCTTGAAGATATCAAGCACCCATTGTTCTATTTCATCACTGAACTCATCCAAGTAGATATCGTCCTCCTCCATAGCATCACCTTCAATGTAACGGAACACTTCTATTGTATAATCGGTAAGTTTGCAGGCAAGTTTTATGTTTGTACCGCCCTTACCAATGGCAAGTGACACATCTTCAGGACGAAGATAAACCTCTGCACGCTTATTCTCATTATCAATCTTCAACGATACTATTCTGGCAGGACTTAACGCTCTGGCAATAAACAATTCAAGATTTGAAGTGTAGTTTATTACATCAATGTTCTCATTCTTAAGTTCACGCACAATAGTGTGGATACGTGCACCCTTGACACCAACGCATGAACCTACAGGGTCAATACGCTCATCGGCAGACTCAACAGCCACTTTTGCATGGTCACCAGGAATACGTGCAATCTTCTTAATTGAAATTACGCCGTCTGCAATTTCTGGAACCTCCTGCTCAAACAAACGCTGAAGGAACAATTCAGATGTACGTGAAACCAATATCTTAAGATTATTGTTTGTATTGTCAACACTTGTAACCACTGCCCTTACCTGGTCTCCCTTATGATAGAAATCAGATGGAATCTGCTCTGTTTTTGGAAGCAGGATTTCATTATGGTCTGTATCAAGCAAAAGTATCTCCTTTTTCCAAATCTGATAAACCTCTGCTGAAATAACCTCTCCCACTAAAGCCTTATATTTTTCATAAACAGCCGCTTTTTGCAGGTCAAGTATCTTTGATTGAAGGGTTTGACGCAAGTTCAATACGGCACGTCTTCCAAATGACATAAACTCCACCTTATCTGTAACATCCTCACCTATCTCACACTCAGGGTCAATTTTTCTTGCCTCAGAAAAACCCACCTGTGTCTGTGCGTTCTCTACAGCGTCATCAGCAACAACCTCACGGTCACGCCATATTTCAAGATCTCCGTGTCCGGGGTTGACAACCACGTTAAAGTTCTCATCTGTACCGAACATCTTAACTATCACTGTTCTGAAAGAGTCTTCCAATACACTTACAAGTGTCTTTTGGTCAATACCTTTCTCATCTCTGAATGAATTTAGCAACTCCGCAAAATCAGGAGTTGGCTCTACTGCCTTTGCCATTTTTTGATTAATTAAATTTTAAGTTATATTTTGTATATTTTACTTCTGAATATTTGAAGGTCAAAGTCTGTTTCTGAGGCTTTTTCTCCCCTTTTACCTTGACCTCTGTCTCTATTGTAAATGTTTCATCATCAACACTTTTCAACTCTCCCACATATTTTTTTGAACCGCTCAGCACCTCAACCTCATTACCAACATTCCTGTCATATTGTCTTTTAACCTTGAACGGCGATGTCAGCCCTGACGAGCCTACTTGAAGGCTGTAATCCTCAACATCACGGTCAAGTGCATTCTCAATAGCGTTATTTATAGCCACACAAGTGTCAATATCAACTCCGCTGTCTGAATCTATCTCCACCTCAATGTCATTGTCCTTAGATACGGTAACCTCAACAAGATACCCGTCAGTACCCTGCAACGCTGCATTCACTACATCCTCTATAATCTTTTTTTCTATCATAATACGGTGAATTGACCTAAGTCCGACATTCAAAACAAAAAAGAGAGGAACGCCGTTCCCCTCATTTCATACCGCAAAGATACTACAAATAATTTAATCTGCAAAATTTTTGTTAAAAATTATTGTACTGTAATCTGTTTATAGTGTCTTAAGCAAATCAGATAAGTGATGCTTTGCTCTATGCGTGTATCCAAGGCATTACGATACAGTGTCTGTGCCTCCAAAAGGTCAGAAAGCGGAATGAGCCCTGCCTTATAATACTGACTGCTGAGCCGCAGATTTGAAGAAGCGTCTTCAACTGCCTGCTCAGCAAGCAGATAACTACGATACGCGGCATCAAGTTCATCCCAAATCTTCTGAGTCTGAAGTTCAAGTTTTGCTGTAAGGTCAGACTGCATATTCTCCGCCTCCTCTATCTTGTAATTCTGTTTCTTTATATTGTGAGCATTCTCCCACCACGATGAAATAGGCACCTGAATGGCGGCAAACCCGGTAAGGTTTGTCCTATCCTTTTCCAACAGATTATTATAAGTATATACACCGCCAAAACCTATCTGTGGCAAAGACTCTCCCAATATCATACGCTTTTGCAGACGGCTTGCCTTAACATTGAGTTCAAGCAGTTTTGATTCACTCCTGTTCTGCACAGCCACACTGTTTTCAACCCTGTACTCCCAAGGCGATGTTATCTCTGATATTGTATCGGTGAGACAGATATCATCAGAATACTGTATTCCTATCTGCTGGCAAAGCGCACGTTTTGAAAGTCTTATGCCATTCTCAATTTTAATGGCATTAGAGTTCATCTCATTTATTTTCAACTTCACCTTAAGCCCGTCATTAGGCGTAATAAGACCAGCCTGAAGTGCAACCCTGACATCTTTTTCAAGATTATCCAACAATACAAGTACCGTATTAACTGTCTTAAGTTTTTCCTCAAGCATCTTTGTCTGCCAATATAGTTCCTCTGTATTGAGCAGCAAATCCCTTTCCGCTATCTGCTTTTGATATGTAGATGCCTCTATTCCCAAATTTGCAAGTTTGTTTCCTGTTACAATTCTGCCACCTGCATAAATAGGCTGCATGGCAACAACTCCTGTAACAAGTCCTTTTTCAAGAAAGCCAAGATGGTCATCAATGCCAAGTGCCGGACCTATATCATTATAGATGGTTCTTAAAACATCTCTGACACCTGTATTCTTAATATCCTCAATGCCGTATTCTATGTAAGGCTTGTTTGAATGAAAGGCCTGTGCCGATGCACTGACTGACGGAAAATACTTTGCAACCACCGCCTTTTTTGTCTGTTCCGCCTCCTTAATGGCAAGGTTTGCATTCTTTATATCCACATTATTGACAACAGCAAGCCTGAGGCAAGAGTCCAATGACAACTCCTGACTCAAAACCACCATTGGCAAGGCGATGGATGATAGTAGCAATATGTACTTTTTTAAAAACATAGTTTATTAGTTGACAGTTGACAGTTGATAGTTGATAGTGAAAATTCATTGTCCACTGTCCACTCTCCACTGTCCACTAATTAAGTCCACTGTCCACTCTTATAGATTCTCCAATATGCTACTGGTAAGACTGTTACTATCAGCACCAAAGAAAATACAGTCCCAAAGCAAATAATGACACCCATAGGCATCCACAGAGTGCTACGGCTTATTATCATTGGAACAACTCCAAGTGCAGTGGTGGCGGATGTCAGGAATATAGGTCTCATACGCCTTGTTCCTGACAGGAATGCAGCCTCCTCAGCACTCTTTTTCTCTTTTTTACGCAACTCCTCCGCATATTCAAACATTATTATGCCGTTACGCACAATAATTCCAATAAGACTTACAACTCCCAATACTGACGTTATACCAAAATCAAGCCCGAACATTTTAAGCCCCAAAAATGCCCCGAACAAGCATAGCAGCGTAGCTGACAATGACAGCGTTGCAAGCCCTATATTGCCAAAATCATATAGCAGGAATGCAAATATGACCACTATTGCAAGTATCACGCCCCAAACAATTTCCGGTATCAAATCCAAATTTATACCTGTAAGCCCACCCCATTTATAGTTGACGGAAGAAGGCATATCAGGTTCAATATTATCCTTTACAAACTTTTGAATTTTCCTCATTGGAACAGGCTGGCTTTTCCCGAATTTCAGGTCTGCCGATACGGTAATGGCACGCATTCCTTGTCTGTGCTGTATCGATGCACGCTGATAATCTGGCTCAATATCAGCAACTTGACGAAGCGGAATCCAAGTTCCCGTAGCAGTAGGAACAAGCATATTCTCCAATGCAGTAAGATTAAGTTTGTCATCATCTTTTACAACATGCAGCACAACTGGAATACTGTAATCGTCCTCCCAAAGGGTGGTGAGAGGCTGACCCTGCTCAAAACCAGCAAGTTGAAGAGACAATACGGCAGGCGTAACCCCTACCCTTGCAGCCTCGTCAGGTTTCAGTGTAACCTTTACGCATGGCAATGATTCATCGGCTGAAGTGTGAATCCAAATCAAATCTTGAGACAAAGAATCACGCATATATGCCTCAAGCCTGTCACTGCATTGCTGTATTTCATCCAAATCCTCGCCAAAAAAGTGAACCTCTATAGGATTTGCAGCCATCTGGTAATCCATTTGCTTGAACCTTACACTTGCATTTGGAAAATAGTCATACATACGGTCAGTATATTCCTTAAGAAAACTCTCCGTTGCTTCATTTGATTTGGTATTGACAATAAACTGAGCATAGTTTACTCGTGGCAGTGACGGTGCATAGCAGGCATGGAACCTTGGAGAGCCGCTGCCTATGAATTTTGTAACGGCAGTAATACGCTCATCTTTCTTTATAATGGCTTCAACGCTGTCACAAACGGCAGCAGTTTCATTTATAGAACTTCCGTATGGCAATCTGATTTCTATTGCAAAGCAACTGCGTTCTGCCTTTGGCATCATCTGAACATTTAATGACAGGAAGAGCAAAACTCCGCCTACAACTGCTCCAATTCCAATAGACAGTGTTACATACGGATGTTTGAAACACCATTTCAAAAGTTTGTCATACCCGTTTTGAAGCAAATTGAAGAAAGCGTTTTGTCCTTGCTCCAAAACATTAGGTTTCACTCTTTTTTTAGCATCGTTGCGAATAAAATAAAACTCAAGGAACGGAACTACCAAAATGGCATATAAAAGTGATGTGCCAAGTGAGAACAACACTGTCCAAGGGAAAAGTTCTATAAAGTCAGCCATAGGACCTGTAAGTGTTTGGGTTACAGGGAAAAACATTCCTATTATGGCTATAGTTGCAAGCAATAGCGGAGGGAATAGTTCATTAGCACTTACAACGGCTGAATTCCAACGGGAATATCCGCGTCTGAGACGGTCAATGTAGCCGTCAATTATAACTATTGAGTTGTCAACTATCATTCCAAGCACAAAAATAAGTGCCGCCAATGTTACTGTATTAAGGTCTATCTTAAACAGATACATCATCAGAAGGCTTATGGCTGTACATATTGGAATACCTGAACCTGCCACCAATGCTGACCTTAAAGGGAACAACATTAGCATTACAAGTATCACAATGCCTATTGATGTAAGCAAATCTGTCAGGAATCCTGTTACTGAGTCATCAACAACCTTTGGCTGGTCTGTTATGCGGTTAATGCTTACTGACGGCGGCAATGTTTTCCTGAAACCGTTAAGCACCTTGTCAACCTCCTTGCCAAACGCCACAATATTATTGCCTGGTCTTACTTCAAGAGAAAGTAGCAGTGTATTGTTTCCGTCCTTTACGACATAACTTGAGGGTTTGGGGTAACATCTCTCTATGGTGGCAATATCCTGTAGCCTTACAATATGACCTTGAGGGTCAGAATAGACTATCTGTTCCTCCAACTCCTCCTCACTTACAAAACCTTTCTGTAAATGAATTGGAGAAGATATGTTATCTATTGTTGAAATTCCTGAAGTGGTTGTAAAGCCTTGTGTAAAGAGCCTTGCAAGCAATGTATTGGAATCTATGCCATATTGGGCAAGTTTCTCAGGCTGAATATAAACTCCTATCTGTTCATGCTGGGCACCTATAATGTGAGTTATTCCCAATGATTTTATTGTGCATAATCTGTCTGCCAGCACATGAGCGTACTCTTCAAGTTCTCTTGGCGATTTGTCCGCCGATTCCAAAGTTATGAGCAGTGATGAGGTATTTCCAAAATCATCAATAACGGCAAGTGCAAGAACTCCTGCCGGCAATTGTATTTTGAAATCCTTTAATCCATGCCTTATCTTGGACCAAACCTCATCTTTATCATGAACATCTTTTGAAAGTTCCACAAACAGATAGACTATGCCGTCCTCTGAATAGGAGTAAGTTTTGGTTTTGTCAATTTCCTGAAATGAGAACAAGTATCTTTCAAGAGGTGTTGTAAGTTGTTTTTCCACCTGCTCCGATGTGGCTCCGGGATACACACCTACAACAACACCCTGTCTGATTGTGAATTGCGGAAACTCATCTTTATTCATTTCATACAGTCCATAGAATCCACACACAACAAGCACAGCCACAATAGCAAAAATTATGCTATGCTGCCTCATTGCCTTTGATATTATGTTCCCACCTGATACACTCATCTATTAAAACTTCGTTTTAACCCTTCCTCCCTCATAAACTTTCTGTCTGCCTTCCACTATTACAGAATCGCCGGGCTCAAGACCTTGTGTAATTATAACTCCGTTATTTGCAAACCCTTGTGTTTCAACCTTTTTTCTTACTGATTTACCATCAACTATGCACCACACAAACCTGCCGTCTGGCATAAGTTGTACTGCCTGATAAGGAATAATAATGTTTTTTCCGCTTTTTGCGGTTTCAATGTTTGCCTTACATACCATACCTGCCATAAGTTTTCCGTCTGCATTTGGAACGGCAATTTTCACTTGATAAGTATGTGATATGGAATTTGCATCAACATTTCTGCTTACTATTTTACCCCACAACTGACGATTGCCAAGTGCAAGTACCTGTATTTTAGCACGTTGTCCTTCTTTTATAGCAGAAATGTCATTTTCAGGCACGTCAACCACAACAAGCATTGAATCTGTGTTGATGATTTTGATGAATGCGTTTGAAGGCAGCACATGGCTTCCAACCTCCATTGTCCTGCTTGTAATTATTCCGTTAAAAGGAGCCCTGAGTGTGCAGTCATCAAGATTCTTGCGTGCACTTTGTGCCATTGACTTGGCCTGCTCAAGTTTTGTTTCCATCTCAATCCATTTGACTTCACTGATGGAACCGCTGTCATGCACCATCTTTAGTCTGTCATAGCCGTCCTGTGCCTGTGCAAGCGTGGCTTCGGCACTTTTTAAGGCATTTACTGACTGTGTATCGTCTATTTCCGCAAGTTTGTCTCCTTTTTTTACTTTACTGCCCTCACTTACATATACTTTAATAAGTTTTCCACCTGTCTGAAAGCTTAACAATGACGAATAGTTTTCAGACATGTATCCTGAATATGAGTATTCATACATATCTGTGCCGTCTCTTGAAACCTCAACTGCCGTAACTGACACAGGTTCAGGAGTATTCTGTTTCTTGGAATGCAATTTGCCGCACCCTGTCAGCATCGGGGTGAAAAGTAAAATAAGAATAAGGTAAAATATTGAGCGTCTTGTCATATTCTATTTATTTCTGTTTGCCATTGTAACTATTTCTTCACTTGATATTGTAATAGGCGTCTTTTGGGTGTCATTATTTACAATTCTGCCGTTCACATGGCTTTTCAGCAATATTGTATTGTCATGCATGCACCCTTTTCCTGTTATCTTGTACTTTAATGTATAGTCAGTTACAAGCACTGTGTATTTTCTGGTTATTGAATCGGACTCCACAAACACTGAATCATTTATGGCTGTTCCTTTCAAATAAAAAATATCCCCTACTATAGGCTGAAACATAAGGACAACATTGTCAGTTCCTGTTTTTGAGACTCTTAACTGCCCCGATTCAGAAATTTCATCGGCTCCTAACCATCCAAGATACACAACTCCTGTGGTTTTGTAACTGTACTCACCTTTGAATAATTCAGCACCTTTCTTACATGACTGGCACAATGTAATGAGCAATAATGCAGTAAAAATAGTAAAAACTCTTCTCATATTATTTTAAGCAACAAAAGAGGAGCATTGCAGCCCCTCTTTTATCAAAATATATTAATATTCAGATTTATTCAGCGGCTGCAACTTCAACTGTAAATTCAGCACTAACCTCTTTATGAAGCTTTGCACTTACCTTGACGCTGCCAAGTTCCTTGATAGGAGCCTTTAACTCAATTAACTTCTTATCAACACTGATACCCTCTTTTTCAAGAGCCTCAGCAATTTGCATTGAAGTAACTGCACCAAACACCTTGCCCTTTTCACTTGCCTTTGTTGTAACCTTTACGGTCAAACCATTAAGTTTTTCAGCAAGTGCCTCAGCCTCAGCCTTGATTTTAGCAAGTTTGTGAGCGCGTTGTCTTAAGTTTTCAGCAATAACCTTTTGTGCAGATTCTGTAGCAAGAACCGCTTTCTGTTGCGGAATAAGGTAGTTACGTCCGTAACCATCCTTTACTGTAACTATATCATCCTTATAGCCAAGTCCGTGTATATCTTCTTTAAGTATTACTTTCATTGTCTTGTCCTCCTTTAATTATTTCAACATATCAGTTACGTATGGGAGCAATGCCAAGTGACGTGCACGCTTGATAGCCTGTGCAACCTGACGCTGATACTTGAGTGATGTACCTGTCAGACGGCGAGGCAATATCTTACCTTGCTCATTAAGGAACTTTTTAAGGAACTCAGGGTCCTTATAGTCAATATACTTGATACCGCTACGTTTGAAACGGCAGTATTTTTTTCTCTTTGTTTCCACTGATTGTGGAGTTAAATAACGAATTTCAGATTGATTCTGTGCCATAATTATTGTCCTCCTTATTCTGCATCATTATTTGGTTCAACTATCTCAGGAGCAGCCTCTTTTGCAGGAGCAGCCTCTTTCTTTGCATAAATCTCACCTGAAGCAATTTTGCCACGACGCTTCTCAGCGTAAGCCTGTGCGTATTTATCCAGCTTAACTGTTAAGAAACGGATAACGCGCTCATCACGGCGGAATTGTGTTTCAAGTGTGTCAATAACTTCAGGTTCAGCATCAAACTGGAACAGTTCATAGAATCCTGTTGATTTTTTCTCAATTGGGTAGGCTAATTTCTTTAGTCCCCAGTTCTCTTCGTTCACAATCTTGGCTCCGGCATCAGTCAGAACAGATTTGAACTTCTCTACCGCTTCCTTCATCTGTGCTTCAGACAAAACGGGAGTCAAAATGAAAACGGTTTCGTAGTTGTTCATAATGTTTTGTTTTTAGTTAATAATAAAATTTGAGGGGACAAAGGTAGTGAAAATTATGGACAGAACAAAAAAAACTGAGTTTTTTTGTAAAAAATATGTGGAGTGTGGGCTGAAAACTTGTTTGCAAGCCCATACAACACATGTTTTTCAAAAATGGAACATTTTTGGTTCTGTCATAATGCATCCTATCTTCACGAGCACCCGCAGGGTGCGAGTAAAGTTACATACAACGCAGTTGGAATCTTCACGAACACCTGTAAGGTGCGAGTAAAGTTACATACAACGCAGTTGGAATCTTCACGAGCACCTGTAAGGTGCGAGTAAAGGTAGTAAATGTATGAATTATTTTTTTATCCGTTCCTCAATCAATTGAATATATGCCAACTTAAGTTCTTCGCTCAAAAAAGAATCTTCTATCATAGTTTTCCACTTAGGAACAGCATTAAGCATCTTATTCATTATATTTTCAGCAATTTTAGTTGAAATTCCCAAGTTACTTGCAAAAACAATAAAATCCTGTTTTTTTAATCTGCTTTTTTTACCATTGACAGTCAGTGCCATCTCCTCTTTATCGGCTGGATTTATTATTGCGGCATTAAGTAAATCGTATGCAGGAGTAAGCATAAAATCCTTCTCGTTTGTACTATATAAAGAGAAGTTCTTAAGATGCATATCGTTGTTCCCGGTGATAAAGGAGAACAATACCGTCTCAAAAAAATTCACCTTATCAAGATTAGGTTGGGCAGAATATCTCTCAATAGCCTTGCCTATCTGCTCATACGAACTCCTATATTTGTATTCTGTCTGACGCTCTGTAAGTTGGCAGAAATCCTCCATAGCAATTTTACCTGAATTATCCCTGTCAATCCTCTTTGTTATGTACCCTAACGCTCCATCTTTCATTCTAATTAGTGAGTGTGGCACAGTCTGAATCTTGACACTCTCTGCAAGATGCATTGTCAAATCCTCTATTTCAGGCAGTTGTGCATAATGTTCTGATTGAGGTTTGAAAATATAGTCTCCCCAAAGCCCCACTATTGTAAGTTTCTTGGTTCCGTCTAAAGTATTCAGATGCAATGAAAGTTTTGGTTGCACTCCGGTAAGTGTGGTTTGTGATTTTATAATGCTGAGTGCCAAAGCATCCATATCATCTTTAGTGTAGTCCAAAGATGGCACAACGGAACTTCCAAAAAACTTCTTGGCACACGATTTGTGAAAATCTTGTTCTCCGTTCTCTAATTCCTTATAGCAAAACAAACATTTACTCATCTTTGGAATTATTTATTTGTCTTACACTTACAGCCCCGATGCAATCTTTACAGCATAGTAACAGCAATGACATCCTGTCAAGTATTGAAATATCTGTATTCTTTATGGCTATCTCCAATAACCAACCCTCTGGAATAAGACCGTCAAAGAAAGGAAACAGCACAGCACTGCTATATTTGGTCTCTGACAATGGTAATGTAAGACTTATGGGCATTGCACTTGAGTCTGACAAGTACTCCTTTTCATACTCAAAACTATACCCGTCATCCTCTTCTTTCAGAATACCGGCAAATGTCTCTTTGTAATATATGGCGGCTTGCCTCATTTGTTATCAATTTTAGTGGCGGATAGTTCATAACCAAACAGATTAAGCACTTGGTTCACCTTATCCATACGCACCGTATTCTTGCCCTGCTCTAATTCCCTTACAAAGCACAAACCCACTCCAGCCTTAAGAGCAAGGTCTGTCTGTGTCATATTATGTTGCTTTCGCAACCCCTTTATAGTTTGTGTTAGTGCAGTTTTAACCATAGTTTTATATTATATCAACTGCAAAGATACAAATATTTTCTTAAATTATATACTTTCTACTATATTTTTTTAATTTATGCACTAATTATATTAGAACGCATATAAAAACAAGCAGGTCAAAGTTTCCAATGAAACCTTGACCCGCTGATTCAATGACATAGGAGGAATTGCCTCTCTGTTAACTAAAATATATCACTCTGCCAAAATTGCACGAACAGAGAACCCTCTGCTACGATTGAAAGAGTAAGAAGCTGTTTTTGCTTCACTTACTGTTATGTAATAGGCTGTACTACTGTCATTAGGAGTAGCACTCCAACATTGACCGTTACTGCCTGCATCGTTGATAGTACCAAAGATACATAACCCTGCAGCAGGTATAAAGATAGAGTTCCCTGTGTAGCCTTCAGTCTTACCCGTAAACACTCTACCAGCCTTACCTGTATTGTTATAGTTGGTTGTCCACTCTGTATTGCAGTTTTTAATCAGATTTTCTAAGTCTTTCTTTGTTGGCATTTTCCATTTTGAGCCCCACAAGTTTTTTGCTGTGTCAAAGTCACCGCCTTGGATATTTTTTGAACCTGTGTAGTGGTCATCTACCTTATCCTGGCTGCCACCCCACGCATAGTAGCCACCATACTCTCCTACAGCGGTAGCTCCTACATTGAATTCAGCAAACTTAGGTCCGTCAGCCCACAGCTGAATCCACTTAACCTTATTCTCAGGAACGCCAGCCTCCGCTTTAACTTCTGCATAACCTGTAGTTACTTTCTGTTCCTCTTCACCTTTAGACTCCTGCTCTACAGGGGTTTTCTTCTCACAGCCTGTCAGTGCAATCAGCACTGTAGCCATTGCTAAAATAAATTTTACTGTTTTCATAATTTATTAATATTATTAGTTATATTATCTGGTTACAAAGTTACAAACTATTTTTTATTCTGCAAAAAATAAGTGATTACTTCCGATGCCAGATAGCACCCAAAAACCGCAGGAATATAGCTTATAGTTCCTGTGGTGGAGCGTTTGCACTTTTCATCATTAACCTCAATGACGGAATCTTTTTTTACGGGTTCAGAACTGAATACAACCTTAAGACCTTTGCTTATGCCGTCCTTTTTCAAACGCTCACGCACTGTTCTGGCAAGTGAGCATTGGTATGTCTTTGAAATGTCTGCAACCTGCACCTTTGAAGGGTCTAATCTGCCACCGGCACCCATTGAAGATATTATCTTGACCTTATTTTTCAGGCAGTATTCAATAAGGTGTATCTTTGGAGTAATGGAATCTATGGCATCAATAACATAATCAAAACCTTCAGACATTATCTGCTGCAAATTGGTGTCATCTAAAAACTCCTTTATTGCTACAACTTCCGCATCGGGGTTAATATCTTTGAACCTTTCAGCCAATAAATCAACCTTATATTCACCTATTGTACTGTGAAGTGCAGGCAACTGACGGTTTATGTTACTTGGCTTTACAGTGTCAGAATCAACAAGGGTTATATGCCCTACACCAGCCCTACAAATCATTTCAGCGGCGTATGCACCAACTCCTCCCGTGCCAGCCACAAGCACTCTTGCATTAGAAAGCCTGCTGACACCCTCTTCTCCTATCAGTAATTGTGTACGTTCTGTAAAATCCATTAGTATTCAGCATCTAACTTTTTCATTATTTCAATTGCTTTAAGGATGAACAGGGGTGCCGTGGCAAAATGAGTGCCATATTCATCAAAATCGTATGTAATGTTATTAGTTGCCCAATGCTGTTGCAGGGCATCTGCATTTCCGCTAAACAGGACAACGTTATCTGTTGTTGAGTGCATAACAAACGTAGGCGTTTTAGGAATCCAGTCTGTGTAAAGAATTGAGTTTTTCATTAAAGCCTCACATAGCAGTTTTGATTTCTCCGATTCCAAGTCCATACCTTCCTGAGTAAATATTTCCGCTGTTTTTTGTGTTCCTATTAATTCATTCACCTCTTGAATTTTATACTTCTTGCTATTTATCCACTCGTCTATATTATCTACAACACGTTGTTGGAATATATCATTCATATTCAGTGACAAATTTCCGTACACAATCATAGATTGCATGGAAAGAATGGCTCCACAAGGGAAATCCAAAAATTCACTTTTTACATAACCTTTATACATTGCGGTTATGTCATATATGCCTCCACCTAAAAAAGAGTATTCTAATGTAACATCCTGCGTATGCTTGGTTTCAATAAGACGTTGAAGTGCGGCAGCACCGCTACCACCCTGTGAATAGCCCAACACATATATATTATCCTTTTGAGGTTTAAATCCTTTTTGATTCATATAAGGAACAACCGCCACATACATATCATATAGATTCCGTGCTGTCAAATCCATTACTAAATATGGGTGAATCTTATCCTTTGTAGAACCGTACCCAATATAATCAGGCTCTATAACGGCATAACCAAAAAAGCTGAGAATGGACTCTATGGCAAAATGATTTGACGGAGCCTCAGCATCAGATGTCACCGTATAATGTGACACCACTACGTATCTCTTAAAATCACCATTTACAGGATATGTTATGCTACCTGATAATGTAATAGGTTTCCCGTCCGCATCTATAGATGAATATGTGCCTGACACCCACATCACTCGTGGATAGTCAACTCCAATAAGGTTAAGAATGAGTTCCGCCGTTTCCTTTGATAGTATTGTAATGTCAGAAATAATCTCAGGCAAATCTATATATGCCGTATCTGTCGGTGTAAAATTTGACTGTATGGGAATCGGCTCATCACTACCACCTTTATTTTTTTCACAAGACACAAAAGCAAGCATCATGGCGGACAATGCAGCCATTAGCAAAACTGATTTAGAGCTGATTATTTTCATTTTGAATGTATGTTAAACGTTATATCGGTCTGTATCGTAGAAGTTTAAGATTTGAATAATCATATCGTAGGCATCTTTTGCAGGAGAAGAAGGATTTATTTCAATGGCACGTGAATATGAGTTCAACGCACCCTCCCAATTCTCCTTTTTTCTATAGGCATTGCCTAATAACATGTATGCCTCATCATCGTTCCCCGATGCTGACACATACGCCTCCAACTCCTTTATTGCGGCATCGGCGTTACCTCTGTCAAGCAAAGATGTAATATGGCTCTTTAATTCCTTGGTCATAAATAATTTTTGCAAAGATAAACAAAAATTTTGCTATATTTGCAGAATGAAAATATGAAATTATGATAACTGCAACAGGAATAAGGAAGAGTTTTGGAGAGATTGAGGTGCTGAAAGGCATAGACCTTAATATTGAGAATGAGGAGTTTGTAAGCATTGTGGGAGCAAGCGGTGCGGGAAAGACCACATTGCTACAAATTTTAGGTACCTTAGACAAGGCTGACAGCGGAAACATTGTCATTGACGGAACTGACATAAACAAACTAAGTGCAAACGCACTTGCTGATTTCAGATGCCGACACATAGGTTTTGTTTTCCAATTCCACCAACTTTTGCCTGAATTTACGGCATTGGAAAATGTTACAATTCCTGCGTTGATTGCTCACAGAAAGAGCGGAGAAGCAGAGGCAAAGGCAAAAGAACTGCTTGATTATCTTGGGCTTAGCCACCGCCTGAGCCATAAGCCAAATCAACTCTCCGGAGGTGAGAAACAGAGAGTTGCAGTTGCAAGAGCATTGATAAACAAACCAAAACTTATATTGGCTGACGAGCCATCAGGAAGCCTTGACTCCCAAAACAAAGAGGAACTTAACAAACTTCTTCTAAATCTTAAGAATGAGTTTAAGCTTACTATTCTTGTTGTCACCCACGATGCCTCAATAGCAAGTATCAGTGACCGCACCATAACAATGAAGGACGGGCTGATAATATAATCACTTGTTTTTTGCCCTGAAGAACAGTTGTACAGGCACGCCTGAAAAGTTCCACTTCTCACGCAGTTTGTTTTCAAGAAAACGCTTGTACGGTTCCTTAATGTATTGCGGCAAGTTGGCAAAGAAAATAAATGTAGGGTTGTATGTATCAGGAAGTTGCGTTACATACTTTATTTTTACATATTTACCTTTCCATGCAGGTGGCGGATAATTTTCAATAAGCGGCAAAAAGAAATCATTCAACTGACCCGCACCAATGTGTACCTTTTTGCTTTCATAAACCTGCATAGCCATTTCAATAGCCTTATAGATACGCTGTTTTGTGGTTGCCGATATAAAAATAATGGGGAAATCTGTAAACGGAGAAAACCTTTCCCTAATAGTTTCCTCAAAATGAGTGATTGCCTTTTGCTCCTTGTTTTCAGCAATATCCCACTTGTTTACACATACCACAAGCCCCTTCTTGTTCTTTTGTATAAGTGAGAAAATATTTTGGTCCTGTGCCTCAATGCCTCTGGTGGCATCAATAAGCAAAATGCAGACATCGGAGTTTTCAATTGTACGAATTGCACGCATAACTGAGTAGAACTCAATATCTTCAGTAACCTTTGACTTTTTTCTTATGCCTGCCGTATCAACCAAATAGAAATCCTTACCAAATTTTGTGTATCGAGTGTAGATACTGTCACGGGTTGTACCTGCAACATCGGTAACAATATTGCGGTCTTCATCCATAAGGGCATTAAGCAACGATGATTTTCCCGCATTTGGTCTGCCCACGATGGCAACTCTTGGAATATTTGTATCTATCTCAGGTTCAGAGTTTTCTGGTAGAAGTTTTATGATTTCATCAAGCAAGTCTCCTGTACCGAATCCGCTTGCAGACGATATACACATTGGGTCTCCGATACCTAATTTATAAAATTCAGGTGCGTCATACTGAAGTTCATTATTGTCTGTCTTGTTGGCAATAAGCATTACAGGCTTTTTGCAGTTACGCAGAATGTTTGCAACCTCCATGTCAAGGTGGGTGACGCCCTGCTGAACATCAACCATAAACAGAATAAGGTCTGCCTCCTTTATTGCAAGATTCACCTGACGGTTGATTTCCTCTTCAAAAACATCATCGCTGCCGGCAACAAGTCCGCCGGTATCAATTAAAGAGAACTCCTTTTTACCCCACTCCACCTTGCCGTATTGACGGTCACGGGTAGTGCCTGCCTCCTCACTTACTATGGCACGCCTTGTCTCTGTAAGTCTGTTAAAAAGTGTTGACTTACCTACATTTGGGCGACCTACTATTGCTACTATACTCATATATTATTGGTTATGCGGTGATTCGGTGAATCGGTGAACTGATTATTCTTGTTTAAGTTGATAGCCAAAGTTCTTTAACTGCTTGTCTCTGTTTCTCCAATCTTTCTCCACTTGAACAAAGAGTTCAAGGAACACTTTTTTTTCAAAAAACGCCTCTATATCTTTTCTGGCTGCTGTACCCACCTTTTTTAGCATTGAGCCGGCTCTGCCTATTATTATACCCTTTTGAGATTCACGCTCCACAAAAATCACTGCGTTTATTCTTATTATTGAAGGCTCTTCTTTGAAACGCTCCACAACCACTTCTGATGAATATGGAATCTCCTTATCATATAATTCCAAAATCTTTTCCCTTATTATTTCCGTTACAAAGAAACGTGCAGGGCGGTCTGTAAGGGCATCTTTATCAAAATACGGCGGATTTTCAGGAAGCAACTCCTTTATTTGTGTCAGCAGAGTGTCAATACCAAATTTTTCCTTTGCACAGGCTGGCACTATGCGGGCATCGGGCAAAATGGAATGCCATTTATCCACAAGGTCTTCAAGTGCCTTTTGGTCAGACAGCAAATCTATCTTATTTATTATCAAGAATGTAGGAATGCCTGAGTTTTTTGCCTTCTCTAAAAAATCCTTGTTCTTGTCATACGATTCAACGGTGTCTGTAACATATAACAGAATGTCTGCATCTGTAAGAGCGGACTCCGATGCCTCCAACATTGACTCCTGCAACCTGTAGTTGGGTTTCAGCACCCCAGGTGTGTCAGAATACACAATTTGAAAATCATCTCCGTTGACAATTCCCATAATTCTATGCCTTGTAGTTTGTGATTTGGATGTGATTATTGAAATACGCTCCCCCACCAACGCATTCATTATGGTTGATTTGCCTACATTAGGATTACCTATTATATTTACAAAACCTGCCTTATGCATGACTTTTATGCCTTACCGCCGCCAAATCCCATTGGGAAAGAGACTGAGCGTTCAGGAAATTTTATTTGTCCGTATTGTTGTTCATATTTGCCTATGTTATCCTGCAATGCGTTTAACAAGCGTTTGGCATGTTCAGGTGTCATAATTATGCGTGATTTTACCTTTGCCTTTGGAGCGTTTGGCACCACACGCACAAAATCAAGAATAAACTCACTTGGAGAGTGTGCAATAATTGCAAGATTAGCATATACTCCGTCCGCCACATCTTGTGGCAACTCAATATTCAACTGATTTTCTTTCTGTTCCATGTTAATTTATATTAATTATTTGTGTATCGGTGTAATAAAAATTCAGAATCTCCTTATAGTTTTTCCCTTCCGATGCCATAACCGCAGCACCTATCTGACATAACCCTACTCCATGCCCCCATCCTTTGCCAACAAGCCTGAAACCACCTTCAGAAGTTCTTTCAATTTCAAAAGCGGAACTGTACAGATGTGAATTTGACAACCATTTCCTTATTTCAAGTTCCTTACCTATGGTCAATGTTCTCTTTGTCCCCACAATTTTTAATTCATCAATTCTTCCTGAATAACCACGATGCAAAGGTACTAAATCTTGAACAATTCCAAAATCAATTGAGGAACGGTTTTTCACTATTGTTGACAATTCCTCCTGAGAATACTCCACAGACCAGCGGTAATACCCCTTTGTTTCAAAATCATAATCATTTAGCACCTGTTCCAAAACCCTTGATGTAGCCCTGCCACAATATTCATCTTTAACCGGCTGAAGATAAGGCACTTCAACGTTCTCCCAACAAACATCATAGCGTTCAGTCATGCCTCCACAGCACTTGTGAAAACGGCAATCGCAAATTTCACCATTATATGCAAGCACCATTCCTTTTGTGGCATTGACTGCCTCAATGACCTGCGGCTGCAATGCTCTGGTAAAACCCTGATACCTTTGACAATGGTCATCGGCACATACGTCAAAAAGGGTGTGCGGCTCCGCTCCATACCATGCAATATGTCTGCCGTCAGAATCTTGAGAAACATCAGTTGCTGTGCTCTTGCCTGACTTTTTCCTCTCCAAAATCTTACGCATTGCCCAACTTCTTGAAATTATGGCATGAGCCTTTAACAGTTCAACCATTGAGGCGGCACTCATTTCTGACGAGATGACACTGCACAGATAATCCTCTATGTCAAGCACATTTATGGCAGCAAGCAAGCCGCCATCACGCACTACACTGAGAGACCCCTTAAAACACTGATTCTCATTACGTTGCCAATGAAAGTTTATGCCTATTGTAACATCTTTAAGTTCAAAACGGGCATCGGAAGTAATAGGTTCAAAAACACAAGGTTCTGTAATTTTATAACTGCCATTGTAAATATGACCGTCCGAGCCTCTGAAATCTCCGTAAAACTCTACGGGAATTTCTGACCTGCTATATATTCCTACGCTAATGTTCATAACTTTGCCCCACAAAGTTAGTAAAAAAAGCAACAATTAAGTAACTTTGCACTACGTTATGACCGATTTACACAAATATGTACAGGAGCAACTGCTTGTATACCCTCTTGCCGCCACCAATTATGAGAAATTAAGGAGTGTCCGCACAAAAGAGTTCAAGTTTGACGGATTCACCATTTATGTACACTTCAACCCTGCAAGAGCGGTGTCATCGCTGGCAAAACTTGATGCCAAAAGCATTGCGGAGAGACCATGTTTCCTTTGTAAAAAAAACCGCCCTACGGAACAAGGCAGTATAGATTTTAAGGGCAGATATGATATTTGTGTAAATCCGTTCCCCATTTGCACGGAGCATTTTACCGTAATTTCAAAAATTCATGAACTGCAAAAGCTGAACTCTGATAAGATTGATGATTTTTTTGATTTGGCAGAGGCTTGCAAAGGTTGGGTGGCTCTGTATAACGGAGCAAAATCAGGAGCCTCAGCCCCTGACCACTTCCATTTTCAACTTGGTTGTACAGAATACTTTACACTCCCCGTTGAAACCCCAATGCCAGGTCTCATAAACAAAATAAGTTTCTTCTGCAAAACCAAAGATAAGGCTGCGGCAAAACTTAAAGATACCTTAAGCACACTATCAGATGGCAAGTGGAACCCTAATGCCACCACCCTTGAAGAAGTCTGCGAGCCACAAATCAATATGTTCTGCGAATACAAGAACGGCGGTTTTATGACTACCATATTCCCAAGAAAATGCCACCGTCCACGCCAATTCTTTGCTGAAGATGATACAAAAATCCTTATCAGCCCAGGAGCCATAGATATGACCGGACACCTTATAGTGGCAAGGGAAGAGGACTTTGAAAAGATTACAAAAGATATTCTGATTGACGTTTACAGACAGGTGTCTCTATAAGCATTGTGTACGTATTTCAACACAATTGAAAGGATGCAAAACGGGAAGGACATTGTAAAATATGTTATATCATACGCAGCCGAGAACAGATTAAACGAGCCAGTCACGCACATAGTGTGCAAAAATGTAATACAAATAAAAGCAAAAAGCATTGTTGCTACATTTCTATAATACTCCATCTCTGAATTTTTCCATGTCAAGCCCATATAGCAAAACAGCGGAACAAATAGGATAAAATCTATGACATGTCCTTGCCTTGTCTGTAACATCCACGGAGAATATTCAAAATTCCAAAACAAATTCCAGTCCATCATAACAAAAGGAAGAAAAGTCAAAATAAAAACAAATGCAGTCACTACAACAAACAACAATTGCTTTTTTACATCCATTTTGAAAAAATACGGTAATATCAACATTCCTATTGGAATTATACAAACAAGCCTTGTTGACATCAGCAAACCTGATACAAATGCAATAATCAAATAGTTCTTTTCAAGCCAACAAGTGTTGATTTTATTGACCACAATGTTTATCAATCCAGCCAACAATAACATATTACCTATCAAATCACTACGGACCATTATTTCATATAATATTGCAGGTGATATGGATATTAGAATAAAGCAAGGCAACAAATACTGTTTCCCTTGGATTTTGTATACACTTAAAAGGAAGAAAGCAAGAAATACAAAAAAGGAAAGTCCTACATTTCCACACAAATAAAATGGAATATGTATCAGCAACCATATAGGGAATGGTGACGCGTAACCTCCAAGATGGGTTTGTGCACCGTATGGGTAACTTCCGTTTAACAGATTCTGAATTGGATAATATAATGCTGACCACCTATCAACTTTAACAGAAAAAGGATTTATATAATACTGTAAAAATATTTCCGAGCAAACAAGACAGAGCAAGAACAAGAAAATAGGTTTGTGCCACTTTTTTCTTTCTACTATAAACGGCATAGCATATTTAAAAAACATCACATACAAAGCCAATATTACTAAAACAGCCACTATGCACCATAGTCCTACTATCCTAGCCAAATACTTTGCAACAAAAAGTAGATTTACAATAATAAAAATAAAGGTTGTTATATTTAATTTTTTACCCATAAGATTTTATTTTCTTCCAAACTCCTCTGGGATTTTAAGAAATGCCGCTATTATAAAGCCCGGTATTGTGCAAAGGCACACCCAAATAAAGAAT
Source organism: Paludibacteraceae bacterium (assembly GCA_024405855.1). Taxonomy (GTDB): domain Bacteria; phylum Bacteroidota; class Bacteroidia; order Bacteroidales; family Paludibacteraceae; genus Enterocola. The sequence goes on along the minus strand of JAKSNZ010000005.1, from coordinate 52,586 downwards.
AGAGTGTAATTGCCAAGAGAGGCTAAATGAGTGCTTACAAGCGATGTTATATTCTCCTGCACCCAACCTGCCGCCATACCCGGAAGCATCATTCCAAGTGCCATGAATCCTGTACACAGGGCATAGTGTGCTGTTTGATAAGGACCTTGTGAAACATATATAAGGTACAGCATAAACGCCGTAAATCCTACGCCGTAGCCAAATTGCTCAAGTGCTATGCAACTGCCTATAATATATATGTTTTCAGGTTGGCATAGTGCAAGATATACATACACCACATTAGGAACATTCATAAATATAATCATAGGCCATAGCCAATATTTAAGACCGTTTCTGGAAGCAAGCCAACCACCTAATATGCCACCTACAAGCAGTGCCAACACACCCACTGTTCCATATAGCACACCAACCATACTTGTGTTGACACCAAGACCGCCTACCGCCCTGTCATCAAGCAAAAAAGGAGAGGCGATTTTGGCAAGTTGGGACTCACCTAATCTGTAAAGCAGAATAAACGCAAGGGCAAGCCAAATTCCCTTTTTTGTAAAGAATGTATAGAATAAGTCTCCGAACTTTTGAATTGACTTATTTGAGTCATTAGCAGGTTTAGGCAGCACAAACTTATGCCACAATGCTATTAGCACAAACAGTGCCGCTGTGGCAAAGAATATGATTTGCCAGGCATTTGTAACTCCAAGTCCTTTTTCAATAAGAATACCTGCAAGAAAGACCAGCAAACCCTGCCCAAAAATTGTGGCTATCTTGTAAAATACACTTCTGATGCCTACAAACAGTGATTGCTCACTCTCAGGAAGTGCAATCATATAGAAACCGTCAGCGGCTATATCGTGGGTGGCCGAACTGAATGCCATAAGCCAGAAAAAGGCAAGTGAAGCCTGAAAGAACAGCGGTGCGGGCAATGAAAAGGCTATTCCTGCCATACCTGCACCTATCAGAAACTGAGTGGTTATAATCCACCAACGTTTTGTCTTTATTAAATCAACAAACGGACTCCAAATCGGCTTTATAACCCAAGGCAGATAGAGCCAACTTGTGTAGTAAGCAATATCTGTATTGCTCAATCCTAAATTTTTATACATAACTACCGATACGGTCATAACAAGAACGTATGGCAGTCCCTCAGCAAAATAGAGGGTGGGTATCCAAGACCAGGAAGACTTCATAAAAGTTTAGAGTTTTTTAACGAATGCAAAGATAATACTTTACAATGATAAAAACAGAAAAAAATTGACTATATTTGCAAAAAATTCCTTAGCTATGAAAACACAAAAAATCACGCTTCTATTATTAATGGCGGCATTGTTTTTGACTGCATGCCAAAAAGGTAAAGACACGGCAGACTATCCTGTATCGCCGTATAGTGTTGATTGCGGAAAACTGTTCCGTTTTGCCGTATATGATTCCACATTTGCCGATACTCTTACTCTTGATGTGTGGACTCCCGATGGATATGACGGCACGGGGGCTTATCCTGTACTTTATATGCATGACGGGCAGAACATTTTTGACACCGTTGCCACTTGGAACCACCAAACATGGGATATGGACAAAACCGCAGGTGCACTTATTAAGAACGGAGATATTGAGCCTATAATAATTGTGGGCATACATTGCCTTGGCTACACCCGTATAGGAGATATGATGCCAGAAAAGGCAATTCCATACATTACAGATTCATTAGAACGTGCCTTTACAGACACTATCAGCGGTTGGCGTTACCGTGGCGATGAGTATGTGTCTGCAATAGCAAACACAGTAAAGCCATTTACAGATTCTCTGTTTGCAACAAACCCTGCGGCAGAAAAAACAGCCATAATGGGTTCAAGCATGGGAGGTATAGTATCTCTTTACGCATTCTGTGAGCAACCCGATGTATTTAGAATGGCAGGCTGCATATCCACGCATTTAGGAATGACGCAAGACCGCCCTGCATACGCTGAAGCCATATTCCGCTATGTTAGAGAGAATATGCCAAAACAAGACGGCAGAAAACTTTATATTGATAACGGAGACCAAGATGTTGATTATAACTACATTCCATATTTTAACGCTTTGGTTACCCTTGTGGATTCATTAGGCTATAACTCAGCACACCTACAATCACAGTTCTTCCCAGGTCAAGGACACTGTGAAAAAGATTGGTCAAGCCGTATGGAACTGCCGCTAAAGATGTTTTACGGGAAATAAAAGTTACATTCTCAACTTAAACCCAGCCATCAGAGTATCGGGGCAGAAGTTGAAAACGGAAGCCATTTCGCCACTCATACAGAAACCGCACCTACTGCAAATATCTGTAGGTGTGTAGGTTGTGTAGCCGTCAAGGATTGACGGTTTCATGCCTACGCACAAGCCACGCTCTCCGTTTGGATATATGAAGTTTGTAACCCAACAGCGGTTCTTCAGTTTTTCCACATGACGCATCTTTCTAAGTCCGGAATAACTGTTCATTATTGGGTATCCTTTTTTCTTGTATCTAATTACAGTATCAATAACATGATCTCTCTGCTGCTGTGTAAGTGCAAGATACTCAGTACCAGGGAACGGTGTGTGCATGTTTATTGAAATCATCTCTATGGCGGGATTTGTTTTTGCATATTCCAACGCATCTTCAAGTGAATCAATATTAATGTTATTTACCACCATATTTACAGATAGGTGTTTCTGACCCGATGCGGCTATATTCTTCTCCAAACGAGCCCAAGTACCCTCTCCTCTGACTGCCTCATGATATTTACCCACACCGTCCATACTTACCCATAGTGAGTCCATCTTAACCCAAGAGAAATCCTGCTGGGCATTGGTGGTGATGGTTATTGAGAAGAAACCTATTTTATGTGCAGCCTCAATTATGTCATTAAGGTTTTTATCGCCGTCTTTCCATAAAGTGGTTTCGCCACCCTCAATATCCACAAAGCGTGAGCCAAGATTATAGGAGTATCTTAAATCCTCAACTATATCACTAAACTTGCGATGCTTGCCGCCTGCCTTATCATAAACGGAGCAGTGTTTACACCTTAAATTACACTTGTCTGTAATAAACAGGACTGTCTGTAGCGGAGCCTTACGTCCAAGAAATCTTGCCCTGAAAAACCAAAAACCAAGATAAACTGTTTGTTTAAGATATGAAATCATAATAAGGTTATTATTTGCACAATCATTATTATCAGACAGAAGTACATCACCACATTTCTGGCAAGGAGCCAGCGTATAAGAAACCAATCAAGTCCTGCCTCCTTGAATATTTGGAACTCTGTCATAGGTCCCATCCACCAACGGGGATTGTCATTGGTAGGTTTGCCTTGAGTGAATCTTGTAAGAGACACTATAAGATATATGGTCATTGGCAATGTTACAAGGGTTAGCAGATACCAAGGTGTCCACCACCCAAGTGCCACACCTATACCAAGAAGCACAAACGGAATAAGTGCAAACAGACCTACAAAAACAAGACGGACGCCATTATTTGGCAGAAGGCGGGCAAATGTCATTTTATCAAGTTCAGCATCTGCCTTGACCTCCATTACTGAGTGGACATACAGAATGTTTGTTACCATAAACCCAATGCCAACGCTTAGTGTTGCCATTGGCCATGTAAAGCCCACTCCTGTACAAGCGGCTGACACTCCAAGCATTAGCAAAGGACCAAACATAAGACCTATGACCAATTCACCTAATCCCCAAAAACAGAACTTGCATGGTCCGCCTGAATAGTTCAAGCCAAAAAACAAACCTAACAAGGCATAAATAATTATATACACTGCACTTTGCCAACCGTTTATTATATATTGAGCTATTACCGTAACCGCACCCATTGTACCTGCAATGGAAAGGAAAACTATTATTGCATTACGTAAATCTGTTATTGAGGCATGACCGTTATTAAGGTAACTGCATTTGTCCATTCTGGCTCTGACCGATGTTGATGAAAGTGTGGCACGGTTACGGCTGTCACGCAAATAATCAAAGTAGTCATCAGCCAAATTCATGCCAAGATGCCCTATTGCAACACCTAATACCGCCAAAACTGCAAGCCACCAAACAAAGCCGGACTGCCCTATACACAATATTGTTGCTGTTAATGCAGGTAAAAAAGACTGGGGCAACGCTATTGACCTTGAATTTCTTATCCAAAAGAAAAGACCGCGTGTCTTGCCATGGTAATACTTTTCTTCCAATACTTTTGTTTTTTCGTTTTCCATATATAAACCTCTTATTTTGATAAGGCATGCAAAATTAATAAAAAAATTTGTAACTTTGCAGTCTTTAAGCGTCCCATATTTTATGAGAAAGAAAGCAATAATAACATTACTATTGTCTGCAATATACGCTACGGCATTTGCCAATGAAGGTATGTGGATTCTTCCTAATATCCCGGACTCCATATCAACCGCCATGAGCGATATGGGAATGGACATTGATATTGATGACATTTACAGCAATGACAATGCCAGCCTAAAAGATGCATCTGTGTATCTTACAAGTGGTTATTCTGGTACAATCATATCAAAAAAAGGATTGTTGATTGCACCTTACAAGGCTATTGAAAAGGCTTTGCCAGACACCATCAATACTGAAGACGGATTTGAAAGCAACTCTATTTTCAGGGAGGTGCCTATGTCTGGTATCGGGGCTTGGATATTGAAAAGCACTAAAGATGTTTCTTATAGAATTGCTCCAGCCATTCAAAAACTGACAAACAACAGTGAAATAAAGGCTGTAATTGACTCTGTTTCAAGCAAAATTTGTCAAGAAGAAATTATTCCTAAGGGGTATAAAGCAACGGTTTCAGCCACAAGCACAGGAAACTATTATCTTTACATTTATAAGTGTTTTCAAGATGTCCGTTTAGTATATATGCCACCTTCTTCCATTGTAAACGACAAATTGAGAAAGGAGAGACATGCCGCTGACTTTGTGATTTTGAGAATTTACGCATCAAGAGACAACGCTCCTGCCCAATTTGACAAGACCAACAAGCCTTACACTCCTGACTTTGCCGCCGTAATTTCCAAAAACGCATACAAAGAGGGGAATTTTGTGTTCTCTTTAGGATTTCCAAACATGAGTTCCAGGCAGATTTTGGCATCGGAGTTGACTGAAAAAAACATAACAAAACCTACGGCTCAGCTTAAAGTGCTGAATTACATTGACTCTATTGGATATAAGAACTTTCACAAAACTATTTTTGCAAAAGAGAATGAAATAAATAATCTGCTGAAAAACAATGTCATTGAAATGAAAAAGGAGGAGGAGCATGACTTTACGGTTTGGGCGGCAAATAATAAAAGTTTCTTTCTTGTACTGCGATACGCAAACTTGATTTCAAAACTCAATAAAATATATTCTGAAAGAAAAGGATTTGTTGAGGTATATGAGTATCTGAACGCACTTTCTATTAATGTCAACACTCTGAATGCGGCAAATCTGATGCTTGAAATGAACTATGACAATGAGGATGACATTTTTGATTGGCTCAACACATACTTTGTTGATTTTAATGAATATAATGAGCGGTTGATGTTATGGAGAACTCTTGATTTTATTGAGACTGAAGTTGATTCCGCTCTTGCGGCACCTGTTTTTGCTGTTGAGAAAAAGAAGTACAAAGGCAATAGGGCTAAATATATTGATGCCATTTTCTCAAAATCGCTTTTGACTGATGACAAACGATACATGAAGTATCTTGACAAGCCAACTGACGCCGCACTTCAGGCTGATATGTTGGTATCGCTTGTAAATGAAATAAACAAAGTCAGAAAAGCGTATTATATACTGTCCATTAAGGACAACGATGAAATATCAAGACTTTCAAGGCTTTACAAGGAGGGTAGCGGAATTGAAAACCCTCAACTTCAATTAACACCTGATGCAAACTACTCATTACGTATGAGTTACGGCAAGATAGCAGGGTATTCCCCTGACGATGTTACAAATATAAATTACTTTGCAACTCTTAGCGGAATGTTCAATCACAGTTATCTTTACCAAAAATCAGAAGCGGATAGGCTTTTATCTGATTTATATGAGAGTCTGCCCCACTCTCACAAGTTAAACACCTCATTTATGACTGATTGTGATATGGCGGCAGGAAGAATGGGTTATGGTGTCTATGATTTCAATGGTGAACTTTTAGGTATTGCCACTTCCACTAATCTTGAAGCATTGGACAACCTGTATTTGTACAACGGTAAATATCAAAGACTTAATGTGCTTGACATTAATTATGTCATGTTCATTTTACAACACTATTCTAAAGTGCTTTATATTTTACAGGAATTGGAGTTTGGAGAGGTTGAGAAAGCGGTTTCAATACAGAGTGTTGAGCAATGAACGTAATTATTGACAGCCATATTCCTTTAATTAAAGGGTTGCTTGACAATGTTTGCAATGTAACCTATCTTGACCCTCTTGAAATCACTCATTCTGCTGTAAAGTACGCCGATGCCCTAATCATACGCACACGCACAAAGTGCAATTCTGAACTATTGGAAGGTTCAAATGTTAAATTCATAGCCACTGCCACCATTGGTTATGACCATATTGACACTGACTATTGCCTGCGTAAAGGCATAACCTGGGTTAACGCCCCCGGCTGTAATGCCGCATCGGTGGCAAATTATATTGATGCGGCAATACGCTTTGTTCTGCCGTCATTCAATGGTAAGACTATTGGCATTGTGGGTGTAGGTCATGTTGGCTCAAAGGTTCTGGAAGTTGCTGAAAACTTGGGAATGAAGGTGTTGCTTAATGACCCTCCACGCCAAATGCACGGTGACGAGCTGCCGTTTGTAAGCCTTGAACATATTGCCTTAAACGCTGATATAATTACACTACATGTCCCATTAGATGAGACAACCTATCATTTGGTTAATTCAGCGTTTCTACTCAAATGCAAACCTGATGCCGTTATAATCAACGCTTCAAGAGGTGCGGTATTAAATACTTTTGATGTGCTGAACGCCACCCAAAAGTTTGTCATTGACTGCTGGGAGGGTGAACCTATGGTAAACCGTTCTCTACTTGACAAAGCGGTGCTTGCCACCCCACACATTGCCGGCTACAGCATTGACGGCAAGGCAAACGGAACGGTAATGGCAGTAAACGCTTTATCAAAATATTTTAATCTTGGGTTGAATTTTACGGTTGATATGCTTGGGTTACCGCCAAAAGATTACTCTGTAAGGTACGATATAGCATCGGAGAGTAAGGCATTAAAGGCAAATCCTGAAAAATTTGAATGGTTCAGAAACAATTATCCTATAAGGAGGGATTTATTATAACTATGGAATTTACAGATGTAATTAAGAACCGCTATTCCTGTAAGAAATACAGTGGCAAGCAAATAAGCAATGAGCAACTGAATGCCATTCTTGAGGCAGGCAGAGTTGCCCCTACGGCAAAGAACCTTCAGGAACAGCATATTTATGTTGTTCAATCAGCGGAGGGTCTTGCAAAAATTGATAAGGGTACGCCTTGCCGATACGGAGCCCCTACTGTTCTTGTTGTAGCATTTGACAAAACAAATGTATATACATACCCTGACGGCAAGCGTGTGTCAGGCATTGAGGACGCCGCTATTGTGGCAACACACCTGATGCTGGGAGCAACCAATGCAGGTGTTGACAGTTGTTGGCTGAACTGCATACAGGCTGACACGCTTCATAATGAATTGGGATTGCCTGAAAATGAGGAGATTCTAATGCTTCTTGACCTTGGTTTTGCTGCAGAAAAAGGCGGAGAACCTCTTGCAAACCATTTCAGCAGAAAACCTATTTCTGAAACTGTAAGTTATTTGTAGAGCGTTTTTTGGAGTTCCTTTGAAACTTCCATAAGGTTTTGAAAGAATTTTACAGCATACTGCCCAAGTGAGCCGTCTTTTACATTTGACGATACACATTCAAGCACTTTTGCCTCACGGGTTGCATCAAATATAGGCAATCCGTGAGCCTTTTTATATTCAGCCACTTCTGATGCAAGGTGCATTCTCTTTTCAAACAGTTCTGTCATCTGTTTGTCAACAGATGTAATATCTTTTCTTATATCTTCCAATTCTCTCATAACTACTCCGATTTTAATGTAACTATTGTAATTTCAGGGTTAGCACCTATTCTGAATGGTACGGTGCATCCTAAACCAATGTTAATGTATAGTGTTTGGTCTTCTACTTTATAAAGTCCGTCTGTCTCATTAAACATCCAACTTGCAGGTGTCCAGCCACATATACGCACTTGCGCGGCGTGTGTATGTCCGCTGAGTGTCAATGGTATGTCAGTTTGTGGCACAACTTCCGCCTGCCAATGTGAAGGGTCATGTGTAAGCAATATGCGGAATCCGTCTGTGCCAGCCATCGCTTTAGGCAAATCGCCACGGCTTATGGTCTTGAATCCCTGATTTGAACTGTTTATGTTATCCACCCCTATAATAGTTATGGAGTCATTTCCTCTGTGTATAATTTGGTGTGCATTGCGTAGCAGGTTCCACCCAAGAGTGTCTCTCTCATACACTGTCAATTTCTCCACCTCAGCGTCTGTATCGGCGTTAGGCTTTTCTGACCTGCCCAATGTGTAAATCATAAAATCATGATTACCTAAAACGGATATTACTCCATCTTTTGCTGTAAGGCGTTGTAAATCATTGGTGTATGGTTGAGCCTCTATTTTTCCGATGGTTACCATATCGCCGGTAAAGCATATCAAATCAGGTTCAATGGCATTTATGGTATCAATCAGTTCTGTAAATTTCTGCTTGTTGTCATTAAATGTAGATAGGTGTAAATCAGAAACATGCACTATTCTGTATCGGTCAAAGGCCTTTGGTATATCGTGGTTTATATACTCAACCTCTGTAACCTTAAATTTCCACCTGCCTATGTAGGTTCCGTAGATAAGAAGCAGTACACATAGTAATGACAACCCTAATGCACTCCACCCAAATGGAGCGTATGACACCTTGAAACCACAAATTTTTCCTATAACATACAGCAGTAGCCATATAATGTGAGGCAGTGCCGCCAGTATCAGCACTAATACAACCGCTGTTAATGTAAGCATTGTGCAGTACATATCACTTGTGTGTTTTTCTTATTTTTGCGGACTGTCAACCATAATGGAGTTCTCCTCACCCTTGCAGCCTACATACACCACTTTTAGCACAACCTTGCCTTTGCCCACATTTTTGCCATTGTGTATCTTGTTCTGCATCTCAAAAACATTGTCACCAACATTAAAGTCTGTGTAGCCGCCTTCTGTCTCAACTCTTAGTGTTCCCTTCTCAACAAAAGCAAAAACAAGGTTTTTATGGTAGTGCCACCCTGTGCTTGCACCTTTTGGAAAGGTGACAGTACACATTGTAACCTGAGAATCACAATCAGGCATTACAAACTTTTGCCCCACACTTGTAGTGTCAGATACAGAGATGCCGCTTACACTAACCCCATTATTATACGCAAATGCAGTAGATGTGGCTATGCAAACCGCAACCACTAACAGTAGATTTTTAATTGATTTTGACATATTCAATACAGTCTTTTAATTTGTGTGCAAAGGTACAAAAAAGTAATCCCAAAAGCAAGAGCGAAACAGAATACATTTCTGCTTCAAAGGAGATGCAACAAATGTTAATATATCTTGAACATCACAACTTCCCGAAATCTCGTAAAAATATTAGCATAATAAATTAATATTCGGTATATTTGCATTGTAAACCAACTATATGAGATATTTTATACATCTTGCATATAACGGAGAGAACTACCACGGATGGCAGAATCAGCCTAATGGTGTTAGCGTTCAGGAGGTTATAGAGACTGCCCTAAGTAATATATTGGGTAGTAAGACCCCTATAACGGGTGCTGGCAGAACCGATGCAGGTGTCCATGCCCGTAATATGTACGCCCACTTTGATTTGGAAATTCCTCTTTCAAATGAGACTGACTCTCTATCCGCTGAAACTTTGACAGAGAGGCTCAATGCCTACCTGCCTAATGACATTGTAGTATTTTCAATAAAGCAAGTCCCCGATGACTTGCACGCCCGCTTCAGTGCAAAATCTCGCACCTACAAATACTATGTAACCACAGAGAAAGACCCTTTTGAGGGTATGTATCGTATGCGGGTAAAGCCTTCTGTAGATTTTCAGAAAATGAATGAGGCTTGCAAGTATCTGTTTGAGTATGAAGATTTTACAAGTTTTAGCAAACTCCACACCGATGTAAAGACAAACAACTGCCACATAACAGAGGCTCATTGGGAGCAGACATCGCCCATACATTGGGAGTTCACCATTAAGGCAGACCGTTTCCTGCGTAATATGGTGCGTGCCATTGTAGGCACACTGCTTGATGTAGGTATAGGCAAACTTACAGTAGAACAGTTTGCAGAAGTCATTGAGAAAAAGGACCGCTGCACCGCAGGCATGTCAGTTCCAGCCAAAGGTTTGGTATTGGAAAAAGTGGAGTACTGATTAGTAAATTTTGCATAGAGAAATACATTTAATCTCTATTGTCATTCAGATGATTATATAATCATAGGAATGTTACAAAATCATTACAAAAATCCCACTATATATTGCAATTATGAAAAAATTTAGTACATTCGCATTGTTTAACCTTCATCTAATATTATTATGAAACACACATCATCAAATCCCATCTCGCAACTTATATTGTGGGTAATCCTATTACTATCCGTATCGGGTTGTACAAATAAAAATACTGAAATATCAGACGCCCACGATAACTTTGATTGGGCTAAGGCTACTGTATATTTTGTTATGACAGACCGTTTTTGCAATGGTGATTCAGCCAACGATGTAAACTATGGCAGGCGAGTTGATTATGGAAGTGAGCAGATGAATGCCGCTACATTTCACGGAGGCGACTGGGCAGGAATGCTGCAAAAAGCAAAAGAAGGCTATTTTACAAATCTTGGCGTTGATGTAGTTTGGATTACAGACCCGTATGAGCAGATTCACGGTTGGATGACAGGTAGTGGAGAGGTTAATGATTTTCCTCATTACGGGTATCACGGCTACTATCCGTTTGACTATACGCAAACAGACAAGAACTACGGTACAGTTGAGCAGTTGCACGCCTTTGTGGACACACTTCACGCACAAGGCATAAGGGTTATGATGGGTGCCAATATAAATGACCCCGGATACCCCACACTACTTGACGCACTTCAATATAAATTCGCTCCTGTTCCTGTAAATACAGAGGCTGAGGCTACGGAGCATATAAAGGATTGGAATTATAACGCTTGGTATGCCACAAGTGAGAGTTGGGAGCGTTGGTGGACAAATGAATGGCTGCGTCTTGGTAAGGATTGTAACTGCAATGACCAACTTACATGCACACTTTATGGTTTGCCAGACTACCGTTCAGATAAGACTACCGCTGTAAAAATTCCACAATTCTTAAAGGATAAGTGGGCTGCTGAAGGCTCAGACAACGATGCCTACACTTGGCAAACAATAAAGGAGTTGCGTGCAGACCGTAACGCCGCGCCGCTTGATTATGTGTCAAGTTGGATTGCGGCTTGGGTAGAGGAATTCGGCTTTGACGGTTTCCGTTGTGATGTTGTGGAATATACAGAAGATTGGCGTTGGCGTCAGTTATATGATAAATGTGATTCCGCCCTTGTACGCTGGCGTGCCGCCCACCCTGATGACCCGGCGTCAAAATGGACAAGCCGTATGTACTTTACGGGAGACCACGAGGATGCCTTTATAACCTACCTGCCAGAGTATGCCAAAGCAGGATTCAGTTCTATGGTAAATATGAAATTTCCTAAAGATGGTAATCTCAATACTATTGTAAGCACCTGGCAGCAATACTCTGATTCCCTTAACGCACATAATGATTGGTTCCCATTCAGTTACTTGAACAATGCCTATTTTCGTGACGCCGCCCCCGATAGAACTTTTGAATGTGCCACATCGTTTGTACTTTCACCTGGTGCCGTTCAAATTTTCTACGGCGATGAGGTTAACCGACAAATGTCTGACGCAAAATATAACGTAGATGCCGCACAAGCATTTCGCTCAGATTATGATTGGAGCAATATGGATTTGGAACTTATGGAGCATTATAGTAAACTTTGTACTTTCCGTAAATACCATCCAGCCGTAGGAATGGGTGTGCAAACCACTATTGACTCAACAACCTGTGTCAGAAAGTTTAATACAGACGTAGTTTTAATTAAGGTTCTGCCTCCAACTAATGTCCCAATTAACTTAGGAGGAGCGTTTGCAGATGGAACAGAGGTTATAAACGCCTATACAGATGAAGTATGTCAAGTAAGTAACGGCACAATAACCCTCACCAAACCAAGTGGTACGGTAGCACTGATTGCAAGGTGATTATTTTCCGATGCAAAATTTAGAGAAGATGTTGTTAAGTACATCTTGAGAGTGTATTTGCCCCGTTATGGAGCCAAGAGCGTCAAGGCAATCGTGTAAATCCATAGATACAAGTTCACCGCTAAGACCTGCGTTAAGTCCGTTTTTAATCCTCTCTATGGCACGGAGGGCATTGCAGAGTGCCTCATAATGCCTCATGTTTGTAATAACAACATCGCCTTGCACGCTATCAAGGTGTGCGGCTGAAATCAGTTGCTGTTTTAGCGTATCAACGCCTGTGCCTTGCTTTGCAGAAATGCAGATATGCGGAGCGTCAATGTCAGAGAAAAGGTTCTCAAGAGTTGGAATCTCATCATCGGGGAGCAAATCTGTTTTATTGAAAACCAACACAAGACTGCGCTCTTTACACAGAGGCACTATCTTACCTGCCATCCAGTCAATATGCTCATTCACACTCTTGCAGTCAATTACCCAAAGCACCACATTAGCCTTCTCTATAGTTTGCAGACTGCGTTTAATGCCAATATTCTCAATCTTGTCAGAAGTTTCACGAATACCTGCCGTGTCAATAAAACGGAAAAGATAGCCGTCTATAGTGGTAGTATCCTCTATTGTATCGCGTGTAGTGCCATGAACATCACTTACTATTGCCCTATCCTCCCCTACAAGAAGATTAAGCAATGTTGATTTACCGGCATTGGTCTCCCCTACTATTGCCACTCCCACTCCGTTTTTAATTGCATTACCAGCGTCAAATGATTTGGTAAGGTACTCTATTTTACACTTTATTGTATCAAGAAGTTCAAGCATCTGCCCACGATTTGCAAACTCAACATCTTCCTCTGAAAAATCAAGTTCAAGTTCAAGCAGCGATGTAAAGTCAAGCAACTTTGAACGCAGAATTTCAAGTTCTGAAGATATACCCCCTCTCATTTGGTTAAGAGCAACCTTATGCGCGGCGGCATTGGATGAAGAGATAAGGTCTGCAACGGCTTCAGCCTTAACCAAATCCATTTTTCCGTTGAGGAACGCACGTTTTGTAAATTCTCCTGGCTCTGCCATACGGCACCCTGCCTTAACAAGAGACTTTATTATGCTTTGCTGAATATATATAGAACCGTGACACGCTATCTCAACAGTATCCTCTCCTGTAAATGAATGAGGTGCTATAAATGTGGTTACAACGCAGTCATCAATATCATTGCCGTCAGCATCCAATATGGTTCCGTAATGGGCGGTATGGCTCTCAAACTCCTTAAGAGAGCGTTTACTGCGGAAAATTGAGGAGCAAACGGCTATGGCATCGGGGCCTGAAACCCTAATGACAGCAATACCTCCAACACCGGCTGGAGTTGATATGGCACAAATGGTGTTCAAAACTTATTTTGCCTTAACATCTAATTGCAATTCATCCAACTGTTTCTGGTCAAGTGGGGCAGGTGCATCAAGCATAACATCACGTCCGCTATTGTTCTTTGGGAACGCTATGCAGTCACGTATGCTGTCAAGACCAGCAAACAGGCTTACCCAACGGTCAAGACCGTATGCAAGTCCGCCGTGAGGTGGTGCACCATACTTAAAGGCGTTCATCAGGAATCCGAACTGCTCTTGTGCCTTCTCTGGGGTAAAACCAAGAATCTCAAACATTTTGGCTTGAAGTTTAGGGTCATGGATACGGATGGAACCGCCACCAACCTCTACTCCGTTTATAACCATATCGTACGCATCGGCACGAACTGCGGCAGGGTCTGTATCAAGAAGTGGTATATCCTCATCTTTAGGGTGTGTGAACGGATGGTGCATTGCCATTAAGCGATTCTCTTCATCACTCCATTCAAACATCGGGAAATCCACTACCCATAGAGGAGCAAATACATTGCGGTCACGCAGACCAAGTTCATCACCCATCTTAAGTCTTAGCTCACTAAGTTGCTTTTGAGTCTTTTGAGTGTCATCGCCGCAGAGAATAAGAATAAGGTCTCCCGGCTCAGCCTCCATCTTAACCTTTAAGGCTTGCAATGTATCTTGTGAATAAAATTTATCAACGCTTGACTTAACTGAGCCGTCTGCCTCAATACGGGCATAAACCAAACCTTTGGCTCCAACCTGCGGACGTTTTACATACTCCGTAAGAGCGTCAAGTTGCTTACGGGTATAGGTTGCGGCACCTTTTGCACAGATACCGCCAATATATGTGGCATTATCAAACACGCTGAAGCCAAAACCTTTAAGGGTGTCCATAAGTTCTACAAAGCGCATTCCAAAACGTAGGTCAGGTTTGTCACTTCCGTAATATTTCATGGCATCTTGCCAAGTCATACGCTGAAAATCATCTTTGAACTCAACGCCTCTCAACTCCTTGAAAAGATGTTTTGCCATACCTTCAAACAAGGTTATTATATCCTCCTGCTCTACAAATGACATTTCACAGTCAATTTGGGTGAATTCAGGCTGGCGGTCGGCACGCAAATCCTCATCACGGAAACACTTTACTATTTGGAAATAGCGGTCAAAACCGCTGACCATAAGCAGTTGCTTTAGCGTTTGCGGTGATTGCGGCAATGCGTAGAACTGTCCTGGATTCATACGGCTTGGAACAACGAAGTCTCTTGCACCCTCAGGTGTGGAACCAATAAGCATTGGTGTTTCAACTTCAAGGAAGCCCTTGCTGTCAAGGTATCGGCGTACCTCCATTGTCATTTTATGGCGTAACTCAAGGTTCTTGCGAACTGCTGTGCGGCGTAAATCAAGGTAACGATATACCATACGCAAGTCATCACCGCCGTCAGTGTTATCTTCTATTGTAAAAGGTGGTGTAAGAGATTTGTTAAGCACATTCATCTCACTTACAAGAATCTCTATCTCACCTGTAGGTATGTTTTTGTTTGGATTGCTGCGGAGCGATGCCTCACCCTTTACCTGAATAACAAACTCCCTGCCAAGTTCATTGGCTTGAGCACAAAGTTCAGCATTTGAATCCTCACTGAATACAAGTTGGGTTATGCCGTAGCGGTCACGCAAATCAACAAATGTCATTCCGCCCATCTTTCTTATGCGTTGCACCCAACCGGCAAGCGTCACACTTTTTTTAGCATCGGTGGCACGAAGCGCACCGCAAGTCACTGTTCTGTACATACTGTCAAATTTCTTATTAGAGCCACAAATTTACGCAAAATTATACAAAAATCACTTAAAATACTTATTGAATTCAGGAAATGATTTGGCAACACACTCTTCATTATCAATTATTATTTTTGAGTCTGCACCAAGCGATGCTATTTTAAGTGCCATAACCATACGATGGTCATTTGAAGATGTGTAGTTTCCACCCTTTAACAATTTGCCATTTGCATAACGAAAACTCAGTGAATGCCCCTCAACCATTAAAGTATCTCCGTTTTTTGTACACTTGACACCTAACTGTGCAAGCATCTCAGTTATTGCCTTTGCCCTGTCTGATTCCTTACCGGCAAGCCTGCCAAGACCGCTTATTTCACTTACCCCCTCAGAAAAAGCGGCAAGCACTGAAACCACAGGAAACAGGTCAGGTGCCTGATTCAAATCAGTTTTGAATGAGTGCAGCGGAGACTTCTTTGCAATTATTGTTGAACCACGGCCATACACCTTGGCACCTGCATTTTGCAGAATCTTAATTATATGCTTATCCGCTTGAATTGAATCAATATACAAATCCTTCAATTCTATTCCCATAAACACCGCACCTATTATCAACATAGGTGCCGCCCCGCTCCAATCTGCCTCCAATTTTATGTTTGCAGGCTTATATTTCTGTCCGCCTCTGATAAACAAATGAAGCACATCATCTGACTGCTGACACTCAATTTCAACTCCAAACTTTCTAAGTACATTCATAGTCATAATTATGTACATTAGACTTTTGGGATTTCTTACTGTTATTTCAGAATCATGTTGCAGCAAAGGCAATGCGGCAATAAGACCGCTGATAAGTTGGGAACCGTATTCACCTGAAACAACCGCCTTGCTTGCCTTTAGTCTGCCTTTTATTGTAAACGGGACACTGTCATTATCTATTTCAACTCCAAAACTCTTCATTGTTTCAGACAAACCTTTGAGAGGTCTGCCTACAAGAGTCTTCTCCCCTTTTACGGTTATTTGTCTGCCACTTAATGCCAACAGCGGTGTAATAAACCTTGTAAGGAACCCCGATTCTCCAACAAACACCTCTTGCGGAATTCTGTCATGTTCACCATCTATTTTAAGTACAGAGCCGTCAACCGATACTGAAGAACCTAAATTACGGATTAACGCCAACGCCGATTCTGAATCGCCACAAGGTGAATACTCCCTTATAACAGACTCACCTTCAGCCAAAAATGATGCTACAACCGCTCTCTGTGCAACACTTTTTGAAGTTGGAATCACAACATTTTTATTATCAAATCCATATTGCGGGAAATCATTTCCATATAATGAAGATAACATTTGAGAAGTTGTCCACTGCCCTGCCGCCGTAGCCTCAGCATCGGACAGAGCAGCGTATGTGAATGGTGCACCAAATTTCAGAGTGTCCATTCGGCTTTGCTTGCCGGCCTCTCCCATACAAAACGCCGTCAGTTTGCCTGCAAGAGAAGGTGTGAATAACTTTTGCACAACCTTAACATCGTCAGTATTATGAGCGTATGTAACTATCTTAATTATATCAGCGTAGCCCTCCTGACACTTTAGCACACAGTCATGCAATGTCTCAAAAGACGGTGTTCCGTCAAAAAAGTGAACAGAGCGGATAAGGTTTACTCCCCAAGTCCTACACTTCTCCGCTATACGGCAAACCATATCTGAAGGAGCCTCAATCTCAACATCTATGTAATCAGCAAACGTTTCAACGGCACAAATAAGTTTGCGTTCCGCCTCATCTGCCGTCATAATTGATGAAATTCTGCAAGTTGCAATAATAGAATGTGTTGAAACTATCTTTTGAAATTCGTCATTAGAGATGTCAGGACAAAGGTCTATCCTTATCTCTGCCAACTCCAAAGCCCCACTGCTTAAAATTTTTTGCAGTTCAGGCAACGACTTATTTTGCAAACTTGTGCAAACCATAAATTATAATAGTTCCGCTAACTCATATATTAACCTCTCAGTTTTTTCCCAACCAAGACATGGGTCAGTAATGGATTTTCCGTATGTGCATTCACCTGTCTTTTGTGCGCCGTCTTCAATATAAGACTCTATCATTAAGCCTTTTACCAATGTTTTTATATCAGTGCTGTGACGCATGCTGTGCAACACCTCTTTTGATATACGAATCTGCTCCAAATATTTTTTTGCGGAATTTGAATGGTTACAATCCACTATCACGCCAGGATTTTTAAGATTTGGGGCATCGTGGTACAACTCTACAAGATGACACAAATCCTCATAATGATAGTTTGGATGTGTGTAGCCGTCATTGTCAACATAGCCTCTTAAAATTGCATGTGCAAACGGATTCCCCTTACTCTGAACCTCCCAATTCCTATATATAAAGGTATGTCCGCTTTGCGCCGCCTTAATTGAGTTCATCATAACAGACATATCACCACTGGTAGGATTCTTCATACCTACAGGCAAATCAAGTCCGCTTGCCGTTAATCTGTGCTGTTGGTTTTCAACACTTCTTGCCCCTACCGCTACGTATGACAGCAAATCGGCAAGAAACTGGTGATTCTCAGGGTAAAGCATTTCATCGGCACAAGAAAAACCTGTCTCATTTATGGCACGCATGTGCAGTTTCCTGATGGCAATCAATCCCTTGTGAATATCAGGGTCTGCCAACGGATTTGGCTGATGCAACATTCCTTTATATCCTGCACCTGTGGTTCTTGGTTTGTTTGTATATATTCTTGGAACTATGACTATCTTGTCCTTAACTTTGTCCTGTACGGGACGTAGTCTGCCAATGTAGTCAATAACGCAATCCTCATGGTCAGCGGAACACGGTCCAATCACAAGTAGAAACTTGTCTGACTCTCCGCTCAACACAGCCTTTATAGCCTTGTCATTCGCCATCTTTGCATTCATACCCTCTTCTGATATAGGGTACATTCTCTTAATTTCATCAGGTTCAAAAAGAGCCCTCTTAAATATCATCTGCATATCTTATTTATTAAAAAAATCTCTTCTTTGAGTTGATGTTATCATCATTTGTTTTAATGTGTCAACATCCTCATTTTCAATTGCATTTCTCATTTTTTCAAACTGACCTGCAAACAAGTCCATCTGCCTTAGCAATTCAGTTTTATTCATGATAAAAAGTTCACTCCACATTGTCTCATTTATGTGGGCGATACGTGTAAGGTCTCTGAATGAATCGCCGGTAAATCTTACCAGATTTTTTGAATCCTTACAGTTCATCAACGATACTGCAATACAGTGTGTCAATTGGCTGAGAAAACCAATCATCTCATCATGTTCAGCCGTAGACAATCTTGAAATATTCCTGCATCCAAGTATTCTGCCTATCTCCTCACAATCCTCTATTGCCTTCTCTGTGTTTTTTGAAGTTGGAGTGACTATATAGTTTGCCCCATTAAATATATCAGCCGATGCAAACTCAACTCCGCTTGTCTCCTTACCGCACATAGGATGAGCACCTATAAACTCCAAATCAGGTCGTAGCATATCCTGTACCTTATCCACAACAGAACATTTTACACCTGTAACATCAGTCAGCATGGCACCACCCTTTATAAATCCTTGATATTGTTCCAGCCACTTTATAAAAGTGTGAGGGTACAATGAGAATACCAAAATGTCAAATTGCTCTACATACTCTTTTGACACACAAGATGTTCCATGCCTTATTATACCCTTTTTCAATGCAAAATCTATAGAACTTTGAGACCTTGTGACAGCACCTACTTCATATCCTGCATCTGTCAAGGCACAAGCATAACTGCCTCCCATAAGTCCAAGACCCACAATAAGTATTTTCTTATCTTTTGTAATCATCTATTATCTTTTTTACCGTATTTTCAGGTGAACCGTTATTATCTACAAAAACATCAGCAACCTGTCTGTATATTGGCATACGCACCTTAAACAGTTCAGCAAGTTTCTCACGGTTGCCGGATAACGGTCTGTCCTGTGTTGGTGTAAGCTTGTCCAAATCACGCTCCAAACAGTACAATCTGCCCCCAACTTTTATGTTTGAAACATTTTCAGGGTTTATTACCGCTCCTCCACCTAATGAAATTACTACACCGCTTTGTTTGGAAACTTTTTCTACTATTCCCGCCTCAATTTTTCTAAAATAAGCCTCTCCTTCCGTCCTAAAAATGTCAGAAATTTCCTTACCCTCTTGTTCTACAATCAAAGCATCTGTATCAACAAACTGCATGCCAAGCACATCTGCAACCATCTTGCCTATTGTAGATTTACCCGATGAAGGCATTCCGCAAAGCACAATATTTTTTGCACATGTCATTTCAAAGCCTCCGCACCTGCCTTACATGCTAACATATCACACAAAACCACAGCAACAAGGCTTGATATTACAATACATATTCTGCGGATTATTGCCGGGTCATGTCTGCCCTTTATCTCAAGCGTTGTCTCCTCTCCTTTTATAAAATCAACGCTCTGTTGTGGCTGTGATATTGAAGGCGTAGGTTTTACCGCTGTATTGAATACAATAGGCATACCGTTTGAAATGCCTCCGTTAATGCCTCCGTTATTGTTTGTTTTTGTCTGTATCTTTCCGTCATTGATACAGAAGGCATCGTTGGCTTGTGAACCTTTCATATCGGCAAACTTGAATCCCGCTCCAAACTCAATGCCTTTAACTCCACCTATAGAGAATACGGCATTTGCAATGACTCCTTCAAGTGAATCAAACCATGGCTCTCCAACTCCTGCCTCAACTCCTGTAATGACTGTCTGCACAACCCCACCTACTGAATCCTGTTCATTTTTTGCATTCAGTATTCTGTCTGTAATGTCAGCATCGGTGGTGGCATCGCCGCTTCTTAAAATATCAGTATTAATTTTAATACCCTTATTCTCTAACGCCTTTATGGCAATGGCTCCGGCAGCCACAATTCCAGCTGTAATTCTTCCGCTAAAATGACCACCTCCCCTATAATCCTCAAAACCACAATATTTTACATGGGCGGTATAATCAGCATGAGACGGACGGACGATACCAAAATTCTTATCATAATCAGAACTTTTTACATTCTCATTTGGAATAATGATACAGATGGGGGCACCTGTGGTGTACCCGTTAAACACTCCACTTACAATCTGAAAGTTGTCACTCTCAACCCTTGCCGTTTCAGTGGCTCCTTGAGGACGGCGTTTTGAAAGTTGCCCGGCAATAAAATCCTCACTCACGGCAATTCCTGGGCTCATTCCGTCAAGAACCACTCCAACAGCACTTCCATGAGACTCTCCAAATAGAGTAAGAATTACATTTTTACCAATACTGTTTGCCATATAATGCTATAAATAAAAATCTTTTGTCAATTCCCTGAATTGAGGTGTATATACCTTTCTCTCCCTTGTTTCAATATACAAATGCTCCTCATCTGCAATATCCGCCCCCTCTTTTGAAAATTCCATCACCACCCTTTTGTGCAAGCCACCAATTACAGGATGCACATATACTACGCTTCTTAAATGAAGTCCGTAATCAAAAGCCAGACTACAGAATGAACTCTTGTCATCGGACGGCAAAATTACAAAAAATCTGCCATTTTCTTTCAAAACTTCCGCCACACCTTTTAACAAATGGCTAAAAGGCAACATATTATTGTGTCTTGCAACACTTCTATCCTCTGACGGGGCCTTAAGTGAATTTGTAAAATACGGCGGATTACAGAATATTCCGTCAAATTTTTGCGATTCAGATGCCATTACTGAAGCAAAATGTTGCCATGAGTCATTTATGCAATCTATTTCCCAAGGTGATTCCTTAAAATTCTCCGATGCCTGCCTTGCCGCCTCCTCATTTATTTCAACGGCCGTTATTTGTGCTGACGGGTATCTTTGTTTTACAATCAACGATACCAAACCTGTTCCCGTTCCAACATCAACCAACCTCTCATGCCCTTCAAAATTCACTGTAACGCCCAGCACCACCCCATCAGTGCCAACTTTCATTGCACATCTGTCCTGGTTTACTGTAAACTGTTTGAATCTGAAGTAAGTGTTAGACATGCCGCATTATATTTTTTCATTGTGAATACAAGGATTTTCAATTTACTGCAAAAGTACTAATAATTTATAAAAAAGTTGTAAATTTGCACCTCGTAAAAAACAATAATTATGGAAAAAATAAGTTATGCATTAGGATTGAGCATAGGAAACAACTTGCTCAGCAGCGGTATTAAGGATTTGAATTTGGAGAAATTCTCAAAGGGTGTATCTGACGTCTTGAAAGGCGCCACACCTGAAATGACTTACGATGATGCAAAAAAGACACTTGACAAATTCTTTACTGATTTGGCAAACCAAATCAACAGCAGGAACATTGAGGTTGGCAAGGCGTTTTTAGAGAAGAACAAGAAAGAGGAAGGTGTTATTGAACTTGCAAGCGGTCTTCAATATAAGGTTTTGAAAGAGGGTGACGGCAAAAAGCCAAAGGCAACTGACAAGGTTAAATGCCACTATGAGGGCATGCTTCTTGACGGCACAATTTTTGACAGTTCCGTTAAAAGGGGTGAACCTGCCGTATTTGGTGTCAGTCAGGTTATTCAAGGTTGGGTTGAGGCTCTTCAGCTTATGTCGGAAGGCAGTAAATGGAGACTTTTCATTCCGTCAAACCTTGCATACGGTGAAAGAGGTGCAGGCAGTTCAATTCCTCCGCACGCCACGCTGATTTTTGATGTTGAACTTATTTCTGTAATATAAACTAATTCTAAATTTAATGAATTATTCCGTGAACAAATTGCTCGCTATTAACCCGATGTGCGGCGGCTCGCAGTGTTCACTCTATAACTCATTAAATTTAACAAATTAGTTTCTTACTTATAACTATTATGAATAACAAATTATTAATATCATTGATTGCATTGCTGTGTGCAGTCTCAGCATTTGCAAAGAAACCTGCGGAGCCACAGTTGGTACTTGCAACCAAAACAGACACAGCAAGTTATGCAATGGGCGTTGCAATAGGGACACAAATGCTTGAGACTCTTGAAAAAGACAACTATGATAAGGGTATTTACGCAAAAGCCTTCTGTGATGTCATTTTTGGGAATCAAACCCTTATGAGTGCAGACAGTGCAAACAAATACATGCGTGCATACGTTAAGGAACTGAGAGATGCCGCAGCAAAGGCTGCAAAGGAAGAGGAAGTAAAATTCCTTGAAGAGAATAAAAAAAGAGAGGGTGTACAAACAACTCCAAGCGGATTGCAATATCAGGTTGTAAGAATGGGAGACGGTCCAAAACCAACCGCAAACAGCAAAGTAAAGGTTCATTATGAGGGATTTCTTACTGACGGAACCAAATTTGACAGTTCAATTGACCGCGGAGAACCTACTTCATTCAAATTGTCAGGAGTGATTAAAGGATGGACTGAAGGTCTGCAACTTATGCCTGTTGGCAGTAAATTCACATTTTACATACCATCTGAATTAGGCTATGGTGCATACGGAGCAGGAGCCTCCATTCCTCCATACGCAACTCTTATTTTTGAAGTGGAACTGATATCATTTGATTAAATCATTAACTTTTTAAACTTTTATTAATTATGAAAAAACTGTTTTTTTTGAGTGTGGCGGCTATAGTAGCGGCTTTCACTGTGACAAGCTGCAAGAACACATCTGCAAAGATGGAGAATGATGTTGATACAATATCATATGCAGCTGGCGTTTTGTACACAACAGGTGTTGACCAATACATCAACATGAATGTTGACACAAACTATGTTGAAGAGGTCTACAAAGGATTTCTTGAGGGAATTAAGGAGAAAAGCGACAAGGAGAAAGCCTATATGTTCGGAGTTCAACTTGGTGCACAAGTCAAAGACCAAATGCTTCCTATGATTGGAGAAAGAATACTTGGTACAGATTCTTCAAGAGTTATTAATGAGGCTGTTTTCTTTGATGCTTTCATTACCGCTATGAAGGGAGATTCCACCGTTATTTCAATGTCTGATGCAGAGCAGATTGTAAACAAGGCTCAAGAGGAAGCATTAGAAAAGTCTATGGAGGCAAAATATGCTGACAACAAGGCTGCCGGTATCGCTTGGCTTGAGAACAACAAGATACAAGAGGGCGTACAGGTTACTGAGAGCGGACTTCAATATAAGATAATCTCTTTGGGTACAGGAGAAAAGCCTACAGAAAACTCTACAGTTAAAGTCAACTATAAAGGCTCTCTTATTGACGGCACAGAGTTTGATTCTTCCTACAAGCGTGGAGAACCTTCAACATTCCCTCTTACAAGTGTAATTGCAGGATGGACTGAAGGATTCCAACTTATGCCTGCCGGCACAAAATTTGAACTTTATGTTCCTTATCAACTTGGCTACAAGGCACAAGACAGAGGAAATATCAAACCTTTCTCAACTTTGATATTTGAAATTGAATTTATTTCAATTGAATAATACAATTATGTTACAAAAAAGAGGGGAGGCTACTTTGGTAGTCTCCCCTTTTTCTTGGATTGTTTGTAATCTTATTCCTTTACTCTCTCCAAATATGAACCGTCAGATGTGTTAATCTTAATCTTATCACCTGTATTGATGAATAGAGGAACCTTAACTGTAGCACCTGTTTCAACTGTAGCAGGTTTCAAGGCGTTAGTTGCTGTATCACCCTTAAGACCTGGTTCTGTGTAAGTTACCTCAAGCACAACCGATATTGGAAGTTCTGCAAAAAGGATTGTTTCTGTATCGGCGTGAACCGTTACGTCAACCATATCTCCCTCCTTCAGGAAATCAACACCATTTATAATGTCATGCTCAATGGCAACCTGTTCAAAAGTTTCATTATTCATGAAATTATAACCCATATCATCCTTGTACAGATACTGATAAGGGCGTTTCTCAATTCTTACGACATCAAGTTTGACACCTGATGAGAAAGTGTTCTCAAGGATTCTGCCTGTCTGAACATTTCTAAGTTTTGTACGCACGAAAGCCGGTCCTTTGCCTGGCTTAACATGAAGGAATTCCACAATTGTGTATAGTCCGTTATTGAACTTAATACACATACCATTTTTAATGTCTGCTGTTGTAGCCATAAATATTTGTATTGAATTTGTAATGAACTGTTGAAAATTTCAGCGGCGAAATTACTTATTTTTACTCAAATATCAAAAAAAATATTAACTTTGCAGTTGTAACAAAAAATTTACAAGGAAAACATGAAACGTGTAGTAATTACCGGTATGGGCATTTATTCATGCCTGGGTAACGGTTTGGATGCCGTAAGACAGTCTCTTTATGACGGCAAGTCAGGTATTGTATTTGACCAAGCCCGTAAAGATATGGGATTCCGTTCAGCACTTACATCCTATCTTGAAGTGCCTGATTTGAAAAAGGAATTAAGCCGTAGTCAGCGTGTGTATATGCCGGAGCAGGCAAAATATGCTTATGTTGCAACCGCAGAAGCACTGAAGAATGCAGGAATTGACCAAGATTACTTGAATGCCAATGAAGTTGGTCTGCTTTATGGAAATGACAGCTCTGCAGAACCTGTTTTCCGTAGTATCACCACCATGTTGGAGAAAAAAGACACTACACTTGTAGGTTCAGGCGGCATATTCCAATCAATGAACTCAACCGTAACCATGAACCTTGCCTGCATATTCAAGCTTAGAGGTATTAACCTTACAGTTTCAGGTGCCTGTGCAAGCGGTTCTCATGCCATAGGTCTTGGCACTTTACTAATCCGTAATGGTTTACAGGAGATGGTTGTATGCGGTGGAGCGCAAGAGGTTAATCCGTATGCAGTGGGCAGTTTTGACGGCATAAGTGCATTCTCTACAAGAGAAGACCAACCTACAAAGGCTTCACGTCCGTTTGACCGTGACAGAGACGGTCTTGTTCCTGGAGGCGGTGCCGCAACTGTAATAATTGAAAGTTATGAATCTGCTGTCCGCCGTGGTGCACCTATCATTGCTGAAGTTATTGGATATGGATTCTCTTCAAACGGAGACCATATTTCTGTTCCTAACGTTGACGGTCCAAGCCGTTCACTTCAGATGGCAATCAAGGACGCAGGCATTGACATACGGGAAATTGGCTATATAAACGCACATGCAACATCTACTCCTGTAGGAGACAGAAATGAGGCAAAGGCAATTTATAATGTATTTAGAGACTATAATGTAGAGGTTACTTCTACAAAATCCCAAACAGGTCATGAAATGTGGATGGCTGGTGCATCGGAGGTTATATATTCAACATTAATGATGAAGAACGGCTTTATTGCACCTAACATCAACTTTGAGAACCCTGATGAGGATTCAGCAAAACTGAATATTCCAAGCAAACGTGTAAGCAAGAAATTTGACACATTCCTGTCTAACTCATTTGGCTTTGGCGGCACTAATAGTACTTTGATTATAAAGAACTTATAACTTTTATAAATTATGGAAAAAGCAGAACTTATTGAAAAAGTGAACACTCTTCTTAGTGAAGAATTTGAGGTTGAAACAGATGTTATGACACCGGATGCAAACATTAAGCAAGCACTTCAACTTGACAGTTTGAGTATTGTTGATATGGTTGCCCTTATTGAGAATGAGTTTGGTGTAAAAATCAAACCTGCTGAAGTTTCTCAGCTTACCACTTTTGGTAAACTTTATGACTACATTGCAGAGCACATTTAATCCACTGTTTGTTGGAGAACAGATTAAGGAACTGATTCCGCAAAGGAGTCCTATTATGATGGTGGACACCCTTTATGAATCCACCTCTGAAGAGGCTATAACAGGACTTACCATCAAAGAGGACAATCTGTTTTGCAAAAACGGTAAATTCACAGAGCCGGGACTGATAGAGCATATCGCTCAATCGGCTTCGGCTTTTGCTGGTTATCAAGCCCGCATTGAAGGAAAGCCCGCTCCAATAGGTTACATAGGTGAAATTAAAAAATTTCATTTGATTTCATTTCCTAAGACAGGTTCAAGTCTGACAACGCACATTAAGGTAATGGGTATTGTTGGAAATGTAACTCTTCTACAAGCGGAGACAACCTGCAAAAATGAAACCGTATGCACTACCGGACTAAAGATTGCAATAGAAGATGGTAACGGTTCAAAGGCTTCAAACATCTCAACTGTTGAACACAATTCCTCAAAATATTTTGACCTGTTGGCTCAAAAACAGGAATCGGACGGAGAAATAGTTTCAACAGTGAAACTTAATCCTAATTGTGAAGTCTATAGAGGGCACTTCCCTAATGACCCTGTATGTCCTGGCGTATGCAATCTTAACATGCTAAGGGAGTGCATTGAGCATTACACCAACACAAAACTGACAATCAGCGATATAAAGCAATGCCGATACACGGCGTTGATTACACCTATCAAACATAGCGTTCTCTATTTCAAAGCATCTGTCAGTCCTATGGAAGACGGATTTTCCGTTCAAGGTACAGTTTACAATGAAACAGAGACATTCATTGACATTAAACTAACTTTGTGCAAAACAAATGTATAAATTTCCACTGTCTGTATACCGCTTTTTCAAAAGCCACAAAATTGTATTCTACATTACCCTAATAGGCAGTTTTCTTATATTTCTGGCATTAGGACTACAAATAACGTATGAGGAGGACATATCAAAACTGCTTCCTTCAAACACAATAGGAGATTCCGAACAACTTGTATTTGACAATCTGAAAGTCAAGGATAAGGTTTTCATTCTTTTCACCACTAAAGATTCTACAGTAAACACAGACCTGCTTTCTGAGACTTGCGACACATTTTGTGAGAATCTTTTGGCGGCAGACTCCGATTCCTCCATTAACAACATTCTCTACTATCTTGATGACGGACTTATGATGTCAGGCATTGAATATCTGTTTGAAAACGTGCCTGTATTTCTTACAGAGAATGACTATTCCAAACTTGATTCCGCCTTTTCTAAGGAGAGCATCGATGCTCAAATGGCAGAGAATTTTGATATGATTCAGTCCGCCGATGCAGAAACTGCCGTACAACTCATTCAATTTGACCCTGTAGGACTGAGAAATTCACTTAGATACAAGGCAAAAGAGGCTGCAAGTGCATTAGGAGGAAACTATAAGATTATTGGAGGACACTTCTTTACTCCTGACAGTACAGTCTGCATTGCTTTCCTAAGTCCAAACTTCAAGGCATTTGACTCCAAGACGGGCATTCGCCTTACTAAGCAGATTGAAAATCAAGTGGATTCCATTTCAGAAATTCACCCTGATGTTGAAGTCCTGTTCCATGGAGCGCCTATCACAAGTGTCTTCAACTCAAGACAAATCAAAAAGGATTTGGCTCTTACACTTGGAGTATCAATACTATTTGTAATACTTTTTATCTCACTTTGCTTCAAGAACGCATCTACAATGCCAATGCTTCTATGCCCTGTAATTTACGGAGCGTTTTTTGCACTTGGCATTATGTATCTGATACAAGGCACAATGTCACTTATGGCACTTGGCATCGGAGCCATAATATTAGGAGTGGCTCTCAGTTATTGTCTGCATGTAATCACGCATTACAAATATGTATCTGACCCTGAAACAGTTATAAAGGAACAGACAAAGCCTGTAATTTTAGGCAGCCTTACTACGATAGGTGCGTTTATGGGACTTGTGTTTACTGAATCAGCCCTACTACGTGATTTTGGAATTTTTGCATCGCTGGCTATGGTTGGAACCACACTTTTCTGTCTCTTGTTCCTGCCGCAATTCTTCAGCACAAGCAACAACAAGCGTTCTGAAAAAGCATTTGCATGGCTTGAAAAAATAAATTCATACTCACTTGACAAGCAAACATGGCTTGTAATAGTGCTGATTGTAATTTCAGGCGTTTGTATTTTTGAGTCAAGAAACGTGCAGTTTGACTCTGACCTAAAAAACATAGGTTATCATAATCCAAAAGTGCTACGTTCAAGCGAGATGCTGTCTGAAAAAACAGCACACGGCAACTATACAGGCTATTTTGCCGTTACCGGAAAAAATCTTGACAGTGCGTTGGTTTATAACAAGGCTCTTGATGAAAGGCTTGCCGCTATAAAGGATTCAGGTGAGATTCAAGGATTTGCATGCACCTCCACCCTTCTGCTTGACACCGATACACAAGCGGAACGCATAAACACTTGGAACAACTATTGGACACAAGATAAAAAGGATAAGGTTAAGAAAAACATTATTGAATCAGGAAAAAAATATGGATTTGACGAAGATACATTTGTATCTTTCTTTGGTATGCTTGATGCTGAATATCAGCCCTCTTTACTCTACGATGCAGACATTTTACCTGAAGGCTTAATGAGTAATTGGATTGAATATACAGACTCCACATATATGGTGTTCACTCCTGTTCAAATAACACAAGAGAACCGCCGACACGCAAGTGAGTTGATAGTGGAGACACCGCATACAGTGGTTATTGACCCGTTCTTCTATACGCAGGATATGGTTCAGATACTTAACAATGACTTTAACACTGTGCTTTGGATTTCCACACTGTTTGTATTCATTGTACTTTTAATATCATTCAGAAGCCTTATTATTGGAACCATAGCATTTCTACCAATGTTCCTAAGCTGGTTCATAGTGCTTGGAATAATGAATATTTTTGGTTTGCAGTTCAACCTGATAAACATTATAATTTCAACATTCATATTTGGTGTTGGCGTTGATTACAGTATATTTGTTATGGACGGTCTGTTAGCAGGCAAAAAAGGCAACACGCAACTGCTTACATATCACAAAACGGCGATATTCCTATCAGCGGTAGTGCTTGTGGTAAGCATTGCTTCACTGACATTTGCCACACACCCAGCCATATCTTCTATAGGTTTAACAACCCTTATTGGTATGCTTGCAACATTGCTGATAACATATACACTTGAACCGTGGCTATATAAAAAGAATGAAGTATGATGTTGCTATAATTGGAGCAGGTCTTGGAGGACTTGAGTGCGGATACATTCTGTCTAAAAACGGAATGAAAGTCTGCATTGTGGAGAAAAACGCCGTATTAGGTGGTTGTCTTCAGACTTTTAAGCGTGGTACCGCTACGTTTGACACCGGTTTTCACTATGTGGGGGCAATGAACGATGGGGAGAGCCTGAACCGCTTGTTCAGTTATTTTAACCTATTGGAACTGCCTTGGAAAAAACTTGACCATGAATTTGACACCGTTGTAATTGACGGAGAAAGCTATCCTTTTATGGGTGGTCATAATGACTTTGCAGCCGCACTTACAGAGCGTTTTCCTGACCAAAAGGATAACATAAAGCAATACGTGGATACGCTTAAAAGTGTAGGAGACCATATTTTTGACTCTCTGAATCCAAAAGAGGACACTGATTTCTACTCCACTTCACTTTTTGGTGTAAGTGCCTATAAATTCCTCACCGATACTATAACAGACAGCCGTTTGCGTGATGTGCTATGCGGAACTTCTCTGAAAATGGAGTTGTCTCCAAACCTGCCGTTATACACTTTTGCCCAAATCAATGATTCTTTTCTAAGAGGTGCATATAGGCTTGACGGTGGCGGCTCACTTATAGCAGAGCATTTGGCTGTCGATATAGAGGCTATGGGTGGCACTATTCTTAAAAACACCGATGTAACATCCATTAAAGTTGATTCAGAAGGAGCAGTTTCAGGAATCGTGGTAAACGGAGAGGAAACCATTGAATGTAAATGGGTTATAAGTAATGTACACCCGTCATATACAGTTGGGCTTATAGAAGAGACGCCTTATCTGAAGAGGGTGTATCGCTCACGCATTCAGAACCTAAAAAACACCATAGGCACTTTTACAGCAAACATCAGACTTAAACCGGATGCCATTCCATACCTTAATAAGAACCTATATATCTATGAGAATGCAGACCTATGGAACTATACTCCGGGGAAGACGGATAGGATGCTGATACACTACTACCCCAAAAATAAGGGTCAAGGAGTTAAGGAGTTAAGGAGCGAAGCGACAGAGAACGACAGTTCTCCGTGCGAAGCACGTAGGGGTTTGGGGGTATCCCCCAATAGAGAAGGTAATAATGTCTATGTTGAAAACATAGACATAATTACACCTATGGCTTGGAGCGAAGTTGAGCGGTGGGCAGACAAACCCATGGGACATAGAGGTGAGGATTATGTTGAGTTTAAGAATAAAAAGACAGAGGAATGCTTAAGAATGGCTGAGCAAATGATACCTGGTTTGACAGGTGCCGTTGACCGCATTTTTACAAGCACACCGCTTACATATAAACTTTATACAAATACAATAAACGG
Organism: Paludibacteraceae bacterium; assembly: GCA_024405855.1. Lineage (GTDB taxonomy): Bacteria > Bacteroidota > Bacteroidia > Bacteroidales > Paludibacteraceae > Enterocola. The sequence continues at coordinate 21,780 of JAKSNZ010000005.1, read as the reverse complement.
CAGTTCGTACGGCATACGCAAGGACTTTGAATCCCCGATGACCACTGTCCTTACACCACGCACTCCCATAAAAAACCTGCTTCTTACAGGGCAGAATTTAAACCTGCACGGGGTTTTGGGAGTCAGTATGACAGCACTGTTCACTTGTAAAGAGATAATAAAAGAATTGAAAATTGAAAATCACGAAAAAGAATAGAGAACAAATGTAACTATATAACAAAAGGAAAAATATGAATAAATTCGCATTGGTAACTGGAGGAAGCAGAGGAATAGGCAGAGCTGTTTCTCTAAAATTAGCCTCTATGGGCTATTCAGTAGTAATAAATTATGCAGGCAACGATGCCGCGGCAAATGAAACTCTTTCACAAATTAAAGAGGCAGGATATCCTGAAGGAGAACTTCTTAAATTTGATGTAAGCAGCACAGAACAGGCAACAGCGGCAATTGAAGGCTGGCAGGCGTCTCACCCCGATGACTACATTGAGGTTCTTGTAAATAACGCCGGTATCCGCCGTGATAACCTGATGCTATGGATGGAGAGTGAAGATTGGCAAAAAGTGTTGAACACAAACCTTGGTTCATTCTACAATGTAACCCGTCCGCTTCTTCAACCTATGCTTATAAAAAAATATGGTAGAATTGTAAACATGGCTTCTCTTTCAGGACAGAAAGGTTTGCCCGGACAGACAAACTACTCTGCCGCAAAGGGCGGACTTATTGCCGCAACAAAGGCATTGGCACAGGAAGTTGCAAAGAAACGTGTTACAGTAAACGCCGTAGCACCTGGCTTTGTTAAGACAGATATGGTTGAAGGGCTTGATGAAAAGGCTCTTTCTGCACAGATTCCTGCCGGGCGGTTCGGAACACCTGAAGAGGTTGCGGCAGTTGTGGCATTTTTGGCATCACCAGAGGCAGCGTATGTAAACGGAGAAGTTATTGCTGTTAATGGAGCACTATACACTTAGTGGAGAGTGGACAGTGGACAATGAATTTTCACTATCAACTGTCAACTGTCAATTGTCAACTGTCAACTACTATAAATTTACTGCTATGAAGAAAATATTATTATTGTTTCTTGGTGTTATGATGATGGCATCGTGTTATGCAAACGATGCCGTAATTAGCGGCATTAAATCAACCAATGCCAAATATAGGAACATTGTGTGTGATTTTGATGAGGTCAAAAGTATTAAAATGCTAAAGAAAGAGGTTGCCAAAAAGGGCAAACTATACTATGAAGGTGAAAAAATGTCCATGATTTATTCTGAGCCGGCAGGTGAATATTTCAAAATAACTGACACTACACTTTCAATGTATTCAGGCAAAAAAAGCATAAAACAGAATCTAAAGGCAGGCTCTCAATTTACAGCATTACGCAACCTTCTTATATTCAGCATGAAAGGAGATGTTAAAGAGGTTGCTGAAATGTCAGCATCAAACATTGATTACAAATCAGAGGGCAAATATGACAAATTCACCCTTACCGCAAAGGGGAAAGTGTCAAAAGGCTACAATAAAGTGGTATTATGGTACAATAAAACAAGCCATGCACTTGAGTATATGGAGTTGCACCAACCTACAGGAGACTTTACAACCTACACCCTAAGCAACCTGAAATTTGGAGCGGCTATACCCAACGGTACATTTTAAGTGTTCAACCAACCTAAATAAAAAAAAGGAGTTTCCAAACGGGAACTCCTTTTCTTTACTATAAAACGTTTATAATTATTTGTTTCTCTTATATCTCTGATTGAATTTATCAACACGTCCTGCTGTATCAACAAGAGTTGATTTACCTGTATAATAAGGATGTGAACTACTTGAAATATCAAGTTTTATTAGAGGATAAGTTTCTCCTTTATATTCAATTGTCTCTTTGCTTGCTGCAGTTGAACGAGACAAAAACATATCGCCATTTGACATATCCTTAAAAACAACAGGGCGATAACTTTCTGGGTGAATTCCTTTTTTCATTGTTTTAATCAATTTTATTTGCGGTGTGGATGGGGCTCGAACCCACGACCTCCGCCGTGACAGGGCGGCATTCTAACCAGCTGAACTACCACACCATTGAGATTTTATTCCCAAAGCGACTGCAAAGATACATCAAATTTTCATATCAACAAAAAAAATATTGATTTTTTTCATAATTATTTCCACTCCGCTGTTTCCATTAACCTTACAATATCATCTGTAATATAGTCTGCCACAGGTGCAATGGAATCTTTATTAGGTCTGTTGTTAAAATATAGTGCCCCACGTAAAAAATGTTTTACGCTATCAGTCAGCAGAAACTGTACTTGCGATGCGGTATTTCCTTTTATCAAATACAAAATACCGTACATACTCCGCTCAGGTGCCTCAAACGGTTGCTCCGATATGGCATCCGCCTTGATTACATGCTTATAGACAAAATTCCTGGAATCTTCAGATATGGCATAAAAATTTCCGTCAATATCTTTATATGAGCAATATATTCTTGCATTATACTTTGGGTATTCAATATCAAAGAACTCCTCTTCTGCCCTGTGATACACAATTCTTGCCACATTTGACGGATATTCAAATGAAACGGGTTCCTGCAAATTTACCGTATCGTATGTTTTTTCATCCAAAGCAATACGGAAATACCCTCTTGGTTTTGGTGTATTGCTGTTACACGATACCAAAATCAGTGCAAGAAACATTGCTGTTATAAGAAATTTAACCTTCATTTGCAATAATGTCATAAATCCGCTACAAAATTAGTAAAAATATTTGTACTTTTGCAGACGAAACTACTGACAGTTCGATTAGACCATCCTGTCACTAAACAAAACCAGGCTTTGTGGAAACACTAATAAATAGAACCTACCTTAATATGTTTAAAGTAAAAAACATTATTGAATTTGATTCAGCACATTACTTGAGTGGGTATAACGGCAAATGTGCCAATATTCACGGACACCGATACAAACTTGTTGCCACACTATGCAGTGAAGAACTGCAAAAGGATGGACACACAAGAGGAATGGTTGAAGATTTCAGCAAAATTAAGGAGATACTTAAAGAGGTTGAGGCGTTTTTTGACCACAAACTTCTTATTGAGGACAATGAAGACGGCAGAAGCACCAAAAAAGCGTTGGAGAATCTGCCAAACGCATTCTCTATTGTTATGACCCCTTTCCGCCCCACATGTGAGGAGATGAGCCGGTACATCTACAATATGCTAAAGTCAAAAGGGCTGAATGTCAGTGAAGTGGAACTATTTGAAACCCCTAATAACAGTTGCATTTACTGCCAATAACACAAATGAAAGTAATTGAAAAGTTCATATCAATAGACGGAGAAGGACCTACGGCAGGAGCGTTATCTGTGTTTATAAGGTTTGCAGGGTGCAATCTGCGTTGTGCATGGTGCGACACTTCCTACGCTTGGGAGGCAAAAGAAGTTAACTGCACCGATATGAGTGCCGCTGAAATAGCAGACTATATAAAATCAACAGGCATGACACACGTAACCCTTACAGGTGGCGAACCGCTGTTACAGCCAGGACTAATAGGTTTACTGTCAAGACTTGCTGATTATCAGGTACATATTGAGACTAACGGAGCCATTCCCATTGAACAGTTCAGGATTGGGAGCAACATTCATTTTGTAGTTGACTACAAACTGCCTGACAGCGGAATGGAGGATAGAATGTACACTCCAAATTTGGCATCGGTGCGGAAAACTGATGCATATAAATTTGTAATAGCGTCAGAATCAGACCTGAACAGAGCGGTTGAAATAGTTGGAAAATATAATCTTGACACACTGACACAAGTCTATTTCAGTACAGTTTTTGGTAAAATGGAGCCTGCAACTGTTGTGGAAAGAATGAAAATTGAGAAACTTTGCAATATAAAACTACAACTCCAAATGCACAAATACATTTGGGAACCAAATAAAAGAGGTGTATAAAATGGATACAGAAAAAATCAAGCAACTTACACGTGAGTTTCTTTTGGCATTAGGTGAAGACCCTGAAAGAGAAGGGCTTGCTGAAACTCCTGAACGTGTTGCCCGTATGTGCGAAGAGGTTTTCAGGGGCATTGCATACACAAACAGTCAGATTGCTGAAAAATATTCAAAGACTTTTGACGCTGATGACATGTGCGTGCCACGATGCGGAAACTATGTTGTAGTAAGAGATATTCCTGTATTCAGTTTTTGCGAGCATCATATTGCACTTATGTACAATATGACCGTAAATGTTATCTACAAGCCAAAAGATAAGGTCATCGGCTTAAGCAAAATTGCAAGAATAGCGGAAATGGTGTGTCACAGACTTCAACTTCAAGAGCGTATTGCATCAGATATTGCAGAAATAATCTCTCTTGCAACAGGCAGTGAAGATGTTGCTGTTTATGTTGAGGGAGAACACAGTTGCATGACTGCAAGAGGCATAAAGAAACCAGGAGCAAAAACCATCACCACAATTTGCAGAGGTATATTTGACAAAAATGCCTCCGCAAGAGCAGAGGCATTTGCACTGTTAGGTTCAAACAATATTAAAGCAACGCTTTAAGTTTGTCCTCATACATGCTGCGTGGACCTGCACCAACAACCTTATCAACCAACTGACCGTTCTTAAAGAACAACACTGTAGGCACATTACGGATTCCGTATTGTGTTGTAATGTCATCATTCTCCTCAATATCAACCTTACCTATTACAGCCTTGCCTTCATAATCCTTTGCAAGTGATTCAATAACAGGTCCCACCATTTTGCATGGTCCGCACCAAGTTGCCCAAAAATCAACAACAACCACCGCATTGTTGTTCAATGTCTCTTGAAAATTCTGTTCATTTAGTTCCATATCTTTGTAAAATTTAGTTTCTATTTCCGAATGACAAAAATATACAATTTTATTTTAGTCTCCCACATAAATTGAAACAAGTTATTAACATTATCAACTTATCTGGCGTTTATTGAGAATGTAAGCACTGACTCTGTTTGTCCCATAGGAGCGGCAACCGTATCATCATCAGAACCTACATCTGCCGGTTGTGTATCGTCTGAAACATTTTCTTCACTTCCAACGTATGACTGCAACATATCAAAGACCTTTTCATTAAGCATTACATTCTGCTTTCCCTTGAAATTAACAACAGAATGAGTCTCCTTGTCATAGACATTTACATATATTGTGGCAGGAATATCATCAGCAGTCTGTTGCTGCAGGAAAGAATCGCCCAAGGTCTCTATCAAGTCTGTCTGCACACTTTCAAGCGGAATGTCAAGATTTATATCAAAACTTATGCCTCTTCGCACCTCATCCAAGAGTTCTATCCTATCAACGGAGAAAGAATACTCCTTAGGCTTGCCCGCATCTCTATCCTCTTTACGCTGATACCTTTCAGCCATAACGCCTGTAACATAAACAAACATGTTTGGCATAAACACATTGCGATACTCCTTAAACATCTTTCCGCCAAGAATAAATGAGCCGTTACCCCAAAAATCCTCGAGTGCCATAGTAATAAATGGCTTTCCGCTACTGCCTATTTTTTCAGTCACATCAGTAATGATACCACCAAATGAAAGCCTTGTACCCTCAGGATATTTCTCCACAAGAGAAGTTCTGTCATCAAGAATGGAAACAGGCTTGACACCTAACGCATTAAGCATGACTTTATATTTATCAAGCGGATGCGCCGATATATACATTCCTATCACCTCTCTCTCATTACGCAATTTGAATAATGTATCCCACGGGGCAACCTGAGAAAGTGCAGGATGTTGTATTTCAACGGTATCGCCAAATAGAGAATACTGCATTGATGACTTTGACTGCTGAAAAGTGTTGCCATAGTGCATCAGCACCTCTATCATATTCATTCCGCGCTTTGTATCAGCCATAAGTTGCTCCCTTGTAATGCCCAAATTATCAAAAGAACCGCTATATACAAGACACTCAATGGCTTTCTTATTGCAGGCTGAAAGATTCACCCTTTCAAAGAAATCATAAATATCCTTGAACCTGCCACCATTTTGCCTTGCATTTACAATAGCCTCAACCGCTCCCTCTCCCACTCCTTTTATACCGCCAAGTCCAAAACGGATATCCCCTTTGTCATTAGGTACAAAGTGAAGATAACTTTCGTTGACATCTGGTCCCAAAACCTTAATACCCATAGCCTTACACTCAGCCATAAATTTGGTTACCTCAGTAATGTCATCCTTATTGCGGGTAAGGTTGGCAGCCATGTATTCAGCAGGGTAATTTGCTTTCAAGTAAGCAGTTTGATACGCCACCCAAGCATAGCAAGTGGCATGAGACTTATTGAACGCATATTTTGCAAAAGCCTCCCAATCTGACCATATTTTCTCCAATTTTTGCGGGTCATGTCCGTTTGCAACACCACCGTTAATGAATTTAGGTTTAAGTTCATCCAGCACTTTACGCTGTTTCTTTCCCATTGCCTTACGCAGCGTATCTGACTGACCTCTTGTAAATCCTGAAAGCAAACGGCTGAGCAACATCACCTGCTCCTGATAAACGGTAATGCCGTATGTATCCTTCAAGTACTTTTCCATTACAGGAATGTCATACTCAATAGGTTTTCTGCCAAGTTTTCTGTCAATGAAATCAGGTATATACTCTATAGGTCCCGGACGATACAGAGCATTCATGGCTATAAGGTCTTCAAACACAGTTGGTTTTAACTCCCGCAAATATTTCTGCATGCCTGGAGACTCAAATTGGAATGTTCCTATAGTTCTGCCTTCTCCGTAAAGTTTGAAAGTGACAGGGTCATCTATTGGCACATGGTCAATATCAAGGTCTATACCTCTGGTAATCTTTATGTTATGTAACGCCTCCTTTATAATGGACAATGTGCTTAGACCTAAGAAGTCCATTTTTATAAGCCCCACCGATTCTACCACATGCCCGTCATATTCTGTTACAAGCACATCCTCGCCTGTGTTCTTATCTTTTACCGTACTTAACGGAGCAAACTTAATAAGGTCATCAGCACCTATGATTACACCGCACGCATGGATTCCTATCTGCCTTATAGTGCCTTCCAACTGCTCTGCATACTCCAACACCTGAGACATAGGATTACCATCTCCCCCATACCTTACCTGCTGCAATTCAGGCACCATCTTAATACAGTTCTCAACCGTTACGGCAGGAGCCTTGCCTGTCTTTGGGTCTTCAGGGAACTTGGACGGAACATAACTTACAACCTTATTTACATCGGGCAACGGTATATTCTGTATTCTGCCAACATCCTTAATACTTGACTTTGTTGCCATTGTGCCATACGTTATAATATGAGCCACACGCTCCTTCCCATATTTGCGTGTAACATAGTCAAGCACGGCGGCACGTCCGTCATCATCAAAATCAACATCAATATCGGGCAATGATATACGGTCAGGATTCAGGAATCTTTCAAACAGAAGGTCATACCTTAACGGGTCAATATCCGTTATTCTTAAACAATAGGCAACCACACTTCCTGCCGCACTTCCACGACCTGGTCCAACGCTTACATCCAATTCCTCCCTTGCAGCCCTTATGTAATCCATTACAATAAGGAAATAGCCTGGGAAACCCATTGTCTTCATTGTGTGAAGCTCAAAAGTTATGTTCTCCTTTATGGTATCGCTCAGATTCTCTCCATAACGCATTTTTGCACCATCCCAAGCAAGTTTTGCAAGATAGTCCGCTTCAAGTTTTATTCTGTAGAGTTTTTCATAACCTCCAAGTTTCACAATTTTCTTTTCTGCCGCTTCCTGTGACAAAACAACCTCACCTTTTTCATTACGGGTGAATTCATTGAACAAATCCTCCTCTGTAAACCGTTTTCTATACTCCTCCTCTGTGCCAAATTCAGCAGGAATGTCAAATTTGGGCATAATGGGGTCTGAGTTGATGCTGTACGGCTCTATTTTGTCAACTATCTCCTGCGTGTTTTCAATGGCTTCAGGTATATCTGAAAAAATTTCAGCCATCTCTTCAGGCGATTTCAGCCACTCCTGCTTGGTGTATCGCATACGGTTCTCATCAATCAGTTTAGCTCCTGTACTTATACATATCAACCGTTCATGAGCCTCAGCATGTTTTTCAAGCACAAAGTGGACATCGTTTGAGGCAATAATCTTAATATTATACTTACGGGCAATTTCAATAAGAACAGGATTAACCTCACTCTGACGCTCGTAAGTTTCTGTATCGCCACCGGGCTTATTTGTCTTATGTCTTTGAAGTTCAATGTAATAATCATCTCCAAAAACACTTTTGAACCATTGTGCCGACTTTTCAGCCTCATCTAGCTGTCCTCTCAATATATAATAAGGTAACTCTCCGCCGAGGCAAGCGGAGCACACAATCAAGCCCTCCTTGTGTGCCTCCAATATGTTTTTGTCAATACGTGGACGGTCATAAAAGCCGTCAACCCATGCCTGCGTCACAATTTTGCAAAGGTTCTGATAGCCTTTCTTGTTTTTTGCCAGAAGAATAAGGTGCCATCCGCTACGGTCAATAGCAACATCGCGGTCTCTTCTATAGTCATGAACCTTGAAGTTTGGGTCCTTGTCAAACAGGGTACGCCTTGCACAATATGCCTCCACTCCTATTATTGCCTTAAACGGCGGATTGTCAGGATTGCCGTTATATTTATTGACAATATCCGTAAACTCCTTAATACCAAACATATTGCCGTGGTCAGTCAGAGCAAGCGATGTCATACCAAGCTCTCTGGCACGGTCAAAAAGTTCCTGTACCTTTGACATTCCGTCAAGGACAGAGTAATGGGAGTGTACGTGTAAGTGGGTGAACATTTGATTAAATGAGAAATTAAATTTATCCTTTCTCCTTTATAATATTTTCTAATATTTTTGGGAACCACTGATATTCAAGTGCATGCACTTTAGTTGCCACATCATGCGGTGTGTCTGTAGGCAGAACTTCACATTTTGCCTGAAAAATTGTGGTGCCTTGGTCATAATTCTCATCAATGTAGTGGATTGTTATTCCGCTCTCTTTCTCACCCGATGCCACAACAGCCTCATGAACACGGTCTCCATACATACCCTTGCCTCCGAATTTAGGAAGGAGAGCAGGATGTATGTTCACTATTGCGTGAGGAAATGCCTTTACCATTGATTCAGGTACCTTTAATAAAAAGCCCGACAGAACCACCAAATCAGGGTTCATACTTTTAATAAGTGAGGTTACTGTACCGTCCTCAAACTCACTTTTTGTAAAAGAAGAGTGCTTTATGCCCAAGTTTTCCGCTCTTTGAAGCACATACGCATCCTTCTTGTTTGAGAGAATGGATACAATCTCCACATTTTTGTCATTGCTGAAATACTTAGCAATGTTTTCAGCGTTAGTTCCGCTGCCCGAAGCCAAAATTACCAATCGTTTCATAACAGTTACAAAATTAAGTAAATTGCAAAATCTTTATGGCGTTTGAGCCCAAAACTTATCAACAATTTATAAAGAGCATAAAATAGATTGCGTTTTTCAAAAAATTTTATTATCTTTGCAACGATAAAAACTAAAAAAAGTATTTTTAACTTAAATTTTTACAACTATGGCAGATAATTCTATCGCAGCAAAAGTAAAGGCAATTATTGTTGACAAACTTAGTGTTGAGGAATCAGAAGTAATTGATTCAGCAAGTTTTTCAGGAGACCTTGGAGCAGATTCTCTTGACACTGTTGAGATGATTATGGAGTTTGAAAAGGTATTTGACATCAAGATACCTGAGGAAGAGGCAGAAAAAATTACAACTGTTGGTGAGGCTATCAAGTTTATTGAGGCTGCAGCAGCAAAATAAGGTATGGAACTAAAAAGAGTTGTTGTAACGGGTTTGGGTGCGTTGACTCCCATAGGTAATTCAGTACCGGAGTACTGGAATGCCTTGTTAAACGGAGTGAGCGGAGCCAAACCTGTTGCTCTTTTTGATGCATCAAAGCACAAGACACAATTTGCATGTGAAGTTAAAGGATTCAAACCAGAGGAGCATTTTGACCGTAAAGAGGCAAGAAAAATGGACCGTTTCACCCAATATGGCGTTGTAGCGGCAAGAGAGGCGATAAAAGACTCTGGTTTAAATACTGAAACTGAAAATCTTGACAGAATAGGAGTTATTTACGGTGTAGGTATCGGCGGATTGACCTATTATGAAGAGCAGACCGCTGAATTCTATGCAGGAGACGGAACTCCTATGATAAATCCTTTCCTGATACCTAAAATGATAAGCAACATTGTTGGCGGTCATATCTCTATTGAATATGGATTTCACGGACCCAACTTTGTATGTGCATCTGCGTGTGCTTCAAGCAACAGTGCACTTGGCACCGCTTTCAATCTTATTAGGCTTGGAAAGGCCGATGTCATTATTTCAGGTGGTGCGGAAGCACCCCTCACACCTTGCTCACTTGGTGGTTTTGGCTCAATGCACGCTTTATCCACAAGAAATGACTCTCCGGAAACGGCATCACGTCCGTTCTGTAAAAGCAGAGATGGTTTTGTTATGGGTGAAGGTGCCGGATGTCTTGTTCTTGAAGAGTTGGAACACGCTCTGAAAAGAGGTGCAAAAATCTATGCTGAAGTTGCAGGCGAAGGAGCATCGTCCGATGCATATCACCTGACTGCTTCGCATCCTGAAGGTCTTGGAGCGGTTATCGTAATGAAGTCCGCTTTGGAAGACGCTGGCATGCAACCTTCTGACATTGATTATATAAATGCACACGGCACATCAACCCCTGTTGGTGACGCTTCTGAAGTAAAAGCCATAAAAGAGGTTTTTGGTGAACACGCCTATAAACTCAATATAAGTTCAACAAAATCAATGACAGGTCACCTTCTTGGTGCCGCAGGAGCCGCGGAAGCGGTTGCCACTGTGCTTGCCATTAAGAATGACATTGTTCCTCCCACTATCAACTTTACAGGAGAAGAAGATGAGAACATTGACTATAAATTGAACTTTACCTTCAATAAACCGCAAAAAAGAAGTATTAGGGCTGCACTTTCTAATACATTTGGATTTGGAGGACTTAATGCAGCAATAATATTCAAAAAGTTCTCAAACTGATTTTGCTTTGTTTTTGAGGTTAACTAACATTTTCTCTAAAAAAGAGGAGCCTTATTTCAGTCTAAAGAAATTACTTGGATTCAGACCTATTGACATGTCTGTTTACAAACTTGCTCTTGTACACAAATCGGTTCATCTTCAGAAAGACGGACACTCTTTGAACAATGAGCGTTTGGAGTATCTTGGAGACTCCGTTTTAGGTACTATTGTTGCTGATATATTATACAACAGATTCCCTAACAAGAAAGAAGGGGAACTTACAAGTATCCGTTCAAGAATTGTACAAAGAATGTCTCTTGACGCTCTTGCCATAGCAATAGGGCTTGACCGTCTGATGTGTATTGATGAAAGATGCACCCGTAATTTCACAAAAGTACACATAAACGGAAATGCCTTTGAGGCACTTATGGGAGCCATATACCTTGACAGAGGATACGGAAAATGCAAACAATTCATACTTAAGTTGATAAAGGAGGGGTACATCAATATTGACCAGGCGGCAAAACACGATATCAACTTCAAGTCAAAACTTATAGAATGGGCTCAAAGAGAAAGAGTTACATTTGAGTTCCAGACTGACGGAGAAGAGTTCAACAGAGACAACAATCTTACCACTTTTCACACCTCTGTATATCTGCAGGGAATAAAAATTGGGGAAGGTACGGGTTCCAGCAAAAAGGAATCGCAACAGGACGCCTCCCGTAGGGCTGTAAGAGCATTAAAAAGCAAAACACTTAGAGAAGAGATAGAGAATGCAAAAGAAAATCCTACATCTGAACAAGATAATATTTCAGCAAGCTGAAAAATTTGGTCAAAGGGCATTCATCTACCACAAGAATGATGACACAAATGTGTGGGAACCTGTCAGTTGGAACACATTTGCCACAGAAGTGCGGCTTATTGGCAAGGCTCTTATATCTCTTGGTGTTAAAGAGGGTGACAGAGTGGGCATCTTTTCTCAGAACATGTATCAGCACCTGGTTGTTGATTTTGCCAATTTTGCAATAAAGGCAGTATCGGTGCCTATATATGCAACATCATCACCTTCACAACTTAACGCAATAATAAGCAACGCATCAATTGACGTTCTCTTTGTAGGAGAAACTGAGCAACTTGAAACCCTACACGCCATAAAGCCTGTAAAAAAGGTTGTGGTTTTTGATGATGAGGCTGACATTTCAGAGTTCAACGATGCACAGACCTACACATCGTTGCTAAAAAAATCATTTGACAAAGCCGTTGACACTGAATTTGAGAACAGATTGGCAAAGGAGAGCGAAGATGATTTGATGAACATTCTGTACACCTCAGGCACTACAGGACAGCCTAAAGGTGTGGAGATACGGCAGTCAAACTATACTGAATTCATACGCATTCACAATGAGAGGTTCTCTCTTATTGACAAATCAGACATAAGCCTTTCATTTTTGCCGCTTTCACACGTTTTTGAAAGAGCGTGGACATATTTCTGTATCTATAAAGGAGTTACAATATACCTATGTCATTTTCCGTCAGATGTTGAGGAGTGTATGAAAGAGGTACGTCCAACTGCTATGTGTGCTGTTCCAAGGTATTGGGAGAAAGTTTACGCCGCTGTGCAGAGCAAAGTTGATGAATCAAATTTTATTTCCAGACAATTCTACTATTGGGCTTTAGCGGTAGGCAAAAAATACAATCTGAACTACAAACGCCATAACAAACATGCAAACACAAGTGTCAGTGCATACTATAAGATGTTCTCTCGCCCGTTGTTCAACAAAATCAAGCGTGAGATAGGGCTTGACCGTGGCAGGTTCTTTGCATGTGCCGGTGCAAAACTTTCAGATGAAATCAATGAGTACATGCACTCCATTGGTCTGAATCTTTGCTATGGCTACGGACTTACTGAATCAACAGCCTCCGTATCATGTTTCCTGTCTGAGAACATTCACTATGTCATTGGTTCAGCCGGCAGAATAATGCCTGATGTAAAAGTCAGGATTTCTCAAGACGGAGAGATTCTTCTTAAAGGCAAGACTCTAACAAAAGGTTATTTCAATAACCCCGATGCCACAAAACGTGCCTTTACTGAAGACGGTTGGTTCCGTACGGGAGACAGCGGATTCATTGATATGCACAATAACCTATATGTAACAGACCGCATAAAGGATATGTTCAAGACAGCAGGAGGCAAATTTATTGCACCTCAACAACTTGAAAACCTTATGATTGAGGATAATTTTGTGGAGCAGGCAGTTGCCATTGGCAATGAACGCAAATATGTCTCAATGCTTATTGTCCCAAAATTCAGCGAACTGGAGCAATGGGCAAAGGAGCATAACCTTAAATGGAAAGACAATGAGGAGCTTATTGCGTTACCGGAAGTCTACAGGCTGTTCAAATCAATAGTTGACAAGCGTACCGGACACCTTGCCCGTTATGAGAGAATAAAGAGGTTCTCCCTTTTACCGTCTTGTTTTACAATGGAGCAAGGACACCTTACCAACACCTTGAAAATAAAGCGTAAGGTTATAAATGAGATGTTTAAGACAGTTATTGATGCAATGTATAATTAGTAATGAAATATACAAGAACATATCAAATAGGTTTTCATCAGACTGACCTTAACTTTAAGTTAAAGCCATACGAGTTTATGAATATGGCACAAGACATAGCCACCGCACATGTTCAGGCAAAAGGTTGCGGACAACTTGACCTGCGCAAGGACGACATGGCTTGGATGCTTGTTAAAATGAACACAGAGTTTGTGCAAATGCCTTGCAATATGCAGGACGTAGTTATGCAGACATGGCATAAAGGTCAAATGGGACCTGTGTTCTATAGAGACTACACAATATGCGATACAAACGGCAATCTGCTTATAAAATCAACATCTATTTGGGCTACAGTCAATTACAAGACCCGCACACTTGCACGTCCTAAACCAATAATGACAGACTGCATTGTAAATGAAGATGCTATGGTTGACCGTAACATTAAATTACGATTCCCGAATGACCTTCCTCTTGTAAAGGAGTGCATACATCATGTAACATACTCTGACATTGACTGCAACAGTCATGTAAACAATACAAGTTATGTTATTTGGGCATTAAACGCACTACCCTATGACATCGTGGCGAAATGTGGAGTCAAATCAATTGAAATAAGCTATCTGAATGAGACAAAACCTGAGACTGATGTCACAATTCAAATACATTCCGCACTGGAGAAGGAATATTTCATTAAAATGACTGACCATGAAGGCAAAGTTCTGACACTGCTGAAAATTGTTGTTATGCACTAATTGTTTATTAATTTTAATCTATAAATATAAAAATATGAGTACAAAGAGCAATGACAACGGACGTGCATATGAATTTGCATGTATCACTGTTTTTTCGGAGGCCATTGAGTTATATCGAAAAGTTAAAATTGTGCACAATAGTGCATACGAAGCAAACGAACGAGCATGGAATACTTTAGACTCTTATTCTCAAAATATGTTCCTTTTAAGTGCTAAAGCTACCATTCAATCCATTTTTGAAGCAGAACCTCGTATAATAGAACCTGGAGAAGATGAACTTTTGCTTCTATTCCAAACAGATGATGCAGGAAAGAATGGCGATGTGCGTGACATTTTGGTCATTCGTAAGGATATACAGTGGGAAATAGGATTCAGTATAAAACACAATCACTTTGCAGTTAAACATAGCCGTTTAAGCCGAACTAATAATTTTGGTCTTACTTGGTATGGGAAAGCCTGTTCAAAAACATATTTCGATGAAATACGACCGATATTTAATTATTTAAATGAGGAAAGGAATAAAAGAACCCCATTTGAGTCATTGCCAAATAAGTGGGATGATATATATATTCCTATTCTTAAAGCCTTTGTGAAAGAAGTAAAAATGCAATATGCTCAAGACAATACTATCGCAACAAAAATGGCAGAATATCTTTTAGGGCATTTTGATTTTTACAAGCTAATTAGTGTGGATTCCAGAAGATTGACCCAAATAAAAGGTCACAATATGCATGGAACTCTTAACCTACCTTCACAAACTGCCAAACCTAAGATAGAAATTCCAATATCAACATTCCCGTCACGCTTATTAAGTCTTGAATTCGTTCCTGAGCATATGAATACATTAGAGATGCATTTTAATGGTGGATGGTCATTTACATTACGCCTTCATAATGCAGCTACTATATGCGAACCATCACTTAAGTTTGATGTGCAGATTCTGGGTGTGCCAGCCAGTATCGTAACTATTAATTGTATTTGGAGATAATGGAACTGATTAGTCTCTTTAGTGGTGCAGGTGGATTGGATAAAGGCTTCGAAAACGCTGGATTTCGGACTGTAATCGCCAATGAATGGGATAAGAAAATATGCCCTACTTTCCGTGCCAATTTTCCAAACACCAATCTAATTGAAGGAGATATCCGCAATATTAACGAAGAAATATTTCCTCAGCATATCACGGGTATTATAGGTGGTCCTCCTTGCCAATCTTGGAGTGAAGCAGGCTCTCTACGAGGCATTGAAGATGCACGCGGACAATTGTTTTACGAATACATACGCATTTTACGTGCTACTCAACCTTTTTTCTTTGTGGCTGAAAATGTTTCAGGAATGTTGGCATCCCGTCACTCCGATGCTGTTGAATGTTTCTTACGTTTATTTAATGAGGCTGGTTATAATGTTAATTTGAAAATGCTCAATGCTAATGATTACGATGTTCCAGAAGATAGAGACCGGGTTTTTTATATTGGTTTCCGTAAAGACTTGGGCATAATCAATTTTGAATATCCTCAATCTCAAGACCACAAACCCACCTTACGAGAAGCCATTTGGGATTTGTGCAAAACTGCCATTCCTGCAAAAGAGCACAATAAAACAAATGGTACGGAATGTATTGTTCCTAACCACGAGTATTTTACAGGTTCTTTTTCTCCTATTTTTATGTCACGTAATCGTGTACGCAGTTGGGATGAGCCTGGTTTTACCGTACAAGCAAGCGGTCGTCAATGTCAGTTGCATCCACAGGCACCCAAAATGATAAAAGTAGGGGTAAATAAGCAAATTTTTGTACCAGGCAAAGAAAATTTATACCGCAGAATGACCATACGTGAAGTAGCAAGAGTACAAAGTTTCCCTGATGATTTTCAATTTATCTACGATGAAGTGGATTATGGGTATAAAATGATAGGGAATGCCGTACCTGTAAATTTGGCTTTTCATGTAGCACGCAGTGTAATTGATTGTTTGCTAGCACATAATGTACATCTAGAGTAATGGACATTTGTTCTTTTTTTGCTGGCTGTGGAGGTTTGGATCTCGGATTTGAAAAAGCGGGATTTAATGTATTGTGGGCTAATGAATTTGACACTACGATTGAAGCTACCTATCGTTATAACCATCCAAAAACTATCTTCTGCAATGCAGATATTTGCACAATACAAGAATCTGATATTCCTGATTGTGATGGTTTTATTGGTGGACCTCCTTGTCAGGCGTGGAGTTTAGGAGGAAAAGGGTTAGGTCTAAAAGACATGCGTGGAAGGGTATTTTTAGAGTATATCCGACTAATTAAGGCAAAACATCCCAAGTTCTTTGTAATTGAAAATGTTGAAGGCATATTGGCAACACAGCATATTCAAACATTCAACTCTTTTTTAACAACTTTATTTGAAGCAGGATATATTGTAACTTACGCTCTACTAAACGCAAAAGATTTCAAGATACCACAAGATAGGAAAAGGGTGTTGGTTGTAGGCATCAAGAAAGAGCTCAATAAAGCATGTCTTTTACCGAATCCAACTAGCGATAAGATTATTACATTACGTCAAGCCATTGGAGATATTGTAGAACAGCCTCGCTTCTACACTGATGGAGAGACGGTCTTGCAGAATTATGACAACTATCTCAACCACGATGTCTACAACGGAATTTTTGACGAACGTTTTATGGCAAGAAATAGAGTTAGAGGATGGGATGAAGTATCATATACAATACAAGCACAAGCCAAAAACGAACCCTTGCATCCACAGGCTCCAAAGATGGAATTTATATCCTTTAATCAACGGCGTTTTGTAAAAGGCAAAGAGCATCTGTATCGCCGTTTGAGCGTGCGTGAATGTGCACGAATACAAACTTTTCCTGATACATTTCGTTTTATATATTCTGACATTCAGGACGGATATAAAATGGTAGGTAATGCTGTACCACCACGATTAAGTCAGATTTTAGCAGAATGGATATGTAAGACACTACACTAATCCACAATATTGACACTTCATTGTAGTATAATGTAACTTTTTTTCGCTTCGCTCAAAGAAGTTACTGTCACTCGGAAGATGCAAAAACTATCGTTTTTGTAATCTGACTTTTTCCATAACTGCAAGCAAGCTTGCGTTACATCAAAAGTCAGATTACTACAAAAAAACAAAGTTTTTTTTGCATCTTCTCTCGTTTTTTGTAACTTTGTAGTTTATTTGAAAATTCTATCAGATAAATATGGAACTTGCATCTAAGTACAGCCCTAATGAGATTGAGGCAAAATGGTATCAGTATTGGTTGGATAACAAACTTTTCAGCTCAAAGCCTGATGGCAGAGAGCCTTACACCATAGTAATTCCCCCGCCAAACGTTACTGGTGTGCTTCACATGGGGCACATGCTCAATAACACTATTCAGGATATTCTTATACGCCGTGCCCGTATGCTTGGGAAGAACGCTTGCTGGGTACCCGGCACAGACCACGCTTCAATAGCCACAGAGGCTAAGGTTGTGGCAAAACTTGCTGAGCAAGGCATTAAGAAAACAGACCTTACACGTGACGAGTTTCTTAAACACGCATGGGCTTGGACAGATGAACACGGCGGCATAATCCTAAAGCAGTTACGCAAACTTGGAGCATCGTGTGATTGGGACAGAACAGCATTTACCATGGATGAAACCCGTAGTAAGAGCGTTATAAAAGTGTTCTGTGACCTATATAACAAGGGATTGATTTACCGTGGCGTGCGTATGGTTAATTGGGACCCTAAAGCCCTTACCGCCCTATCTGATGAGGAGGTTATTTATGAAGAGGAACAGAGCAAACTTTACTACCTGAGATATAAGATTGTTGGTGAAGACGGATATGCAGTGGTTGCAACCACCCGTCCTGAGACCATTATGGGCGATACCGCTATGTGTATCAACCCTAAAGACCCAAAGAACCAGCATCTTAGAGGTAAAAAAGTTATAGTACCGCTTGTAAACCGTGAGATTCCTGTAATTGAAGATGAGTATGTTGACATTGAGTTTGGTACAGGTTGTCTGAAGGTTACTCCAGCCCACGATGTCAATGACTATATGCTTGGCGAGAAATACAACCTGCCTACAATAGATATTTTCAACGATAACGGCACCATAAGCGAGGCTGCCGGTATGTATGTGGGCATGGACCGTTTTGATGTTCGTAAGCAGATTGAGATTGACCTACAGAATGCAGGACTTATGGAGAAGGTTGAGGCTTACACAAACAAGGTTGGTAAATCAGAGCGTACAAAGGTTGCCATAGAGCCAAAACTGTCAATGCAGTGGTTCCTGAAAATGGAGCACCTTGCAAAACCTGCACTTGAGGCTGTTATGACAGACGCACTTAAATTCTACCCGCCTAAATATAAAAGCACCTACAAGTATTGGATGGAGAATATAAAGGATTGGTGTATTAGCCGCCAACTTTGGTGGGGACACCGCATTCCTGCATATTATCTGCCTGAAGGTGGTTTTGTAGTGGCTGAAAACATAGATGAGGCTTTGAAACTTGCCATTAAGAAAACAGGAAACAACAATCTGAAGGCAAGTGATTTACGTCAAGATGAAGATTGTCTTGACACATGGTTCTCATCTTGGCTGTGGCCTGTATCGCTGTTTGACGGAATAAACAACCCAAACAATGAGGAAATCAAGTATTACTACCCTACCTGTGACCTTGTAACGGGACCCGATATCATATTCTTCTGGGTTGCCCGTATGATTATGGCAGGTTATGAGTATATGGGCGATATGCCTTTCCGCAATGTATATTTTACAGGTATCGTGCGTGACAAGTTAGGCAGAAAGATGTCAAAATCTTTGGGCAATTCTCCTGACCCTCTGAAACTTATAGCAGATTACGGTGCAGACGGAGTGCGTATGGGTATGATGCTTTCAGCACCTGCGGGCAATGACATACACTTTGACGAGGCACTCTGTGAGCAAGGCCGTAACTTCAACAACAAGATTTGGAATGCTCTACGCTTGGTTAAAGGTTGGAAAGTTGAAGACAAGGCACAAAGCAGTGCAGCCTCAGCCGCTGTAAAATGGTTTGAGCATAAACTGAATGCGGCGATACTTGAAATTGATGACCAATTCAGTAAGTATCGTTTGTCAGAGGCTCTGCTTAGAGTCTATAAACTGTTCTGGGATGAATTTTCATCTTGGTATCTTGAAATGGTCAAGCCTGCCTACGGCGATTCAATAGACACTGCAACATACAATGCAACATTGGAATACTTTGAAAAACTTTGTCTGCTGCTGCATCCGTTTATGCCTTTCATAAGTGAGGAGGTTTGGCAAAGCATACATGAGCGTAAGGCTGGGGAGAGCATTATGACCGCTCAGTGGCCAAAAGCCATCACCCCTGACAATGCCATGCTTGACAAGTTTGAGAACCTTAAGGAACTTATTGCCGCCATTAGAAGTGTAAGGTTGCAGAAGAACATTGCCGCAAAGAACGCAATAAAACTGAACATACTTTCTGACGGACATAATGCAGAATATGACTGCATTACTATTAAGATGTGTAACATATCTGATATATGCAGGGCGTCAGACAAAGACCCTATGGCTGTATCTTTCCTTGTACGCACCACAGAGTATGAGATTCCTATGTCAGAAAACATTGACATTGAGGCGGAAAAGAAGAAGACCATTGCTGAAATTGAGCGTTTTGAAGGATTCCTAAAAGGTGTAATGGCAAAACTTAACAATGAAAGATTTGTAGCCAACGCCGCACCTGACATTGTGGAGCGTGAACGCAAAAAGAAAAGCGATGCAGAGAGCAAACTGCAGAGTCTGAAAGAGAAACTTAAAGCATTAAAATAATGAGTACAAAAGCAAAAGTTTGGTCAATAATCCTTGCTATCCTTATTATTGGAGGAGGCATATTTTTCTACATCAGATACTACTTTGTGTTTGGTGAGGGTGTAAAGGCAGGAGAACTTAACTACTGCACCTACAAGGGCTACATTTTCAAGACATACGAAGGCAAGCTGATTCAGTCAGGTTTCAAGAAAGGTACTGCAGGCACAATTCAAAGTTATGAATTCAAGTTCAGCGTTGAAAACAAGGCTGTAGCAGACTCTCTTATGCGTTGTTCAGGTAAAAACGTTGAACTTCACTACAAAGAATACATTGCACCTATTGTATGGCGTGGGGTTAGTGAGTTTGTTGTTGACAGTATAATGAGTGTAAACTAATGGGATTACTTTTTGTATTTCTTTTTACGGCTATGGCCGTATCCTTTCTTTGCTCTACATTGGAGGCATCTCTGATGTCAAGCACCATCAGCTATCTTCATTCATTGGAGATGGAGGGCAGGAAAAGTGCCACATTGATGCTAAAATTCAAGTCAGCACCAGAGCGTCCTTTAGCGGCTATACTTTCATTAAACACCATAGCCAACACCATTGGTGCGGCAGGTGTAGGTCAGCAAGCCACATTAGTATTTGGAAGCCAATGGTTTGGACTTGTAAGTGCCATAGTCACCATACTTATCCTGATTTTTTCAGAAATAATACCTAAAACCATAGGCACCACATATTGGAGAAACCTTGTAGGGTTTACCGCCAACACCATTAAGGTATTGATTTTCATTCTTTACCCTGTTGTGCTTTTTATAGAATGGATATCTCATATTTTTCCTGAAAGTGAAGAGTCAAGCGTATCGCGTGAAGAGGTTATAGCAATGGCTAACGTTGGCAAGGCGGAAGGTGTAATTGAGGAGGACGAAAACACTATCATCCGTAATGTAATGCGTTTGAATGACATAAAAGCCAGTGAAATTATGACACCTCGCGTGGTATCGGCAGTGGCACCTGAAAGCATGACATTAAAGGAATATTATCAGACCGATGCATACGACCACTTTTCACGCATACCTGTATATTCAGAATCTCCTGAATACATTACGGGTTATGTTCTACGTGACGATGCGTTGGAGGATTTGGCTGAAGATAAATTCACCACACAACTTGGCGATATAAAGCGTACAATGCCTTTCTTTAATGAAACTAAGCCTATTGGAGATATTTTTGATTCCATGCTGAAACAAAAATCCCAAATAGCACTTATCATAGATGAGTACGGCTGTTTTCAGGGTATTGTTACAATGGAGGACATTATTGAAACCATCTTCGGGTTAGAGATAATGGATGAGAGCGATGTTGTAACTGATATGCGTCAGTACGCTCGTGAACGCTGGCAGCAACGTCAGAAACGCAAAAAGTCCATTGCACTCAAAGAAAAGAAAAACAGTTGATTTTACCTTCCCTGCCACCGCACCTGTAGTGGCAGGGATTGGTTTAAGGTAAGTGGTATTACTATCATCTTCAAGCAGGTTTCTTAAATGCTTGTCAAACTTGCGTAGCCCACTGGCGGAACATTGTAGCCTTGGGACTCCA
>JAKSNZ010000049.1 GCA_024405855.1 Paludibacteraceae bacterium | reverse complement strand
CCGCTCCCTAAGCAAATGCGTTTATCGGCTGTGTAGAGTACGCCGTACTGCCCTGGGGCGATGCCCTGAATAGGATTTTGAGAATCAATTAAATAACCTTCGCCACATCTTGTAAGTTTACCTTTTGTAAACTCTGGGGTGTGGCGAATTTTGAATGCTATATCAACACCATCTGAGGGAATTTCATTCCAAGGATTCTCTGTTATAAAATGTATTCCTTCAAGCGGAATTTTAGTGCCGTACTGTTTTTCTGTATCGTAGCCTTGAGATACATAGACTATATTTTCAGCAGCATTCTTACCTACAACATACCAAGGTCCTCCACTAAGCCCCAACCCTTTCCGCTGCCCTATGGTATGGAACCAAAATCCGTTATGATGACCAAGAATCTTGCCACTCTCCTGCTCTATTATTAGTCCGTCCTTCTCTCCTAAATACTTCTTAATAAAGTCATTATAGTTGATTTTACCTAAAAAGCAGATTCCTTGACTGTCTTTACGTTTGGCATTTGGAAGCACTGCTTTGGCGGCAATTTCCCTAACCTGAGATTTAGGCATAGGTCCAAGTGGAAATAGTATTTTCTGAAGTTGGGAATACGATATTTGTGCAAGAAAGTCTGTTTGGTCTTTTACAGGGTCAACAGCAGTACCTAACCAATCCTTTCCATTTTCAAAAATATTAGTTGCGTAGTGTCCTGTGGCAATCTTATCAAAATCCTTACCCCACTTCTCTATAAACGCTCCAAATTTTATAAGTTTATTGCACATTACATCAGGATTTGGTGTAAGTCCTTCTTTTACAGTGCGTAATGTATATGCTACAACAGTATTCCAATACTCCTCTTGCAACGATACCACCTCTAACTTAAGTCCGTAATGCTGTGCAATGCAGGTAACCATCTCAATGTCTTCCTCTGCGGAACAACCCATATAGCCGTTCTCATCCTCCATACCTATACGTATGTAGAAAAGCGTAGGTTTATACCCTTGCTCACAGAGTTGGTGTATAACTACGGAACTGTCAACGCCACCGGATGCTAGTACTGCTATATTCAACTTTCAACTAAAATAGTTTCGTTTTGCTGATTCTGACGGAGTAAATGAAGATGAATCCTTGACTTTCTCAAAGAACTCCTTCTCCTCTCTGTTTAGTTTTTCAGGTACATATACGGCAATATTCACAAGAAGGTCACCGGTTCTGTATCGGTTGACATCAGGAAGACCTTTACCACGTAAACGTAGTATCTTACCTGTCTGTGTACCTGGTTCAATCTTTATTTTAACCTTGCCGTCAACTGTAGGAATCTCTACATCGCCACCAAGAACAGCAGTTGTAAACGGAAGCATCAGATTGTATATAAGGTCATTTTCATCTCTTATAAACTCATTATTGGGCTCTTCTATAAAAATGACGATAAGGTCTCCTGCCGCACCGCCTCTACGTCCTACATTGCCTTTTCCTTTAACAGAAACTGCATTACCTGACTGAACACCTGCAGGCACATTTACCTCTACTATCTCCTCTGTCAGAACTACACCCTCTCCCCCACACTTTGGACATTTGTTTACTATAACCTTACCCGTACCACCGCAAACAGGACAAACTGTCTGTGTCTGCATTTGTCCAAACAGTGAGTTTACAACTCTTGTAACACGGCCTGTTCCATGGCAGGTTTCACAAGTCTTCAGGTCAGAATCTGATTTTGCACCTTTGCCGCCACATTCAGGACAAGCCACATATCTCTTTACTTTGAATTTCTTTGTACATCCGTGAGCAACCTCCTGCAAGGTTACCTTAACCTTTATTTGAAGGTCTGAACCTCTGTTTTGTCTTGGGGCTTCGCCTCTTCTTCCGCCACCAAACGAACTGCCAAAATGACCGCCAAAAACATCGCCGAATTGAGAGAAAATGTCCTCCATAGAGAATCCAAAGCCTCCAAATCCGCCACCAAAGCCTCCAAATCCGCCACCTCCGGCGGCTCCATCTACTCCGGCATGACCAAATTGGTCATAGCGTTTACGCTTTTCAGGGTCTGACAGAACAGCATACGCCTCTGCAGCCTCCTTAAACTTTTCCTCTGCAACCTTGTCTCCAGGGTTTTTATCGGGGTGAAATTCAATGGCCTTCTTTCTGTATGCCTTCTTTATTTCATCGGCATTGGCGTTTTTTGCAACACCAAGAACCTCATAATAATCTCGTTTTTCCATATTAATGTTTAATCGGTTAATCGGTTAATTGATTAATCGTTGGTGAATCTTTCGATTCACCATATTATTGTGCTACTACTACTTTCGCGTACCTAATAACTTTATCATTATATGTGTAACCTTTTTGTACACAGTCAATTACTTTGTTTTTCTGACTTTCATCAGCGGCAGGGAACATTGTAACAGCCTCATGCATGTCAGTATTGAAATCGGCATCCTTTGTTTCAATAACCTTAACATTGCTTTGTTCAAGGAAAGAGAGGAATTTCTTGTAGATTAGCTGAATTCCCTCCTTTATAGGAGAATCCTCCTCAGGCAAATTGTCTATGGCACGCTCAAAATCATCAATGATAGGCAAAATGTTCTTTATTACATTTTCACCGCCATATTTAAGCAAATCTGATTTCTCTCTAAGCGTACGTTTCTTATAATTGTCAAACTCTGCCAAAAGACGCACGTAAGAATCCTTGCATTCTGCCAATTTGGCTTGTGCCTCTTCAAGCGGGTCTTTCTCTTCCTGTTCTGTTTCCTCTTTTGTTTCTTCCTGATTTTCAGCAGGTTGTTGCTTAACAGCCTCCTGCTCGGCATCTTTGCTCTTCTTCTCTTCTGATTTCATTAAATTGCACTTTTGGTTATAGTTTTTGTAGTGGCAAAAACCTTGCCAAACATTTTATTTTCTTTTTTTAGCCTGCTCACGTGCCATAGCCTGCTGCTGTTTCTGCATCTGCTCCAAACGAGCCATAAATCCAGACTTCTTTTGTGGTTTCTTCTTGTTCTTTTCAAGTTGAGCAAGAACTTTTTCATCGTTGACAAAAAGACGGAAAAGGAATGTCTGTCCTATGGTTATAAGCAACGATACCAAATAGTAGTAACTCAAGCCTGCTGCATAATCATTGAATATGAATAGGAACATTACAGGCATCAGATACATCATCCATTTCATTGCCGGCATCTGACTGTTTGTAGGCTGGTCCTTCATATTTAGATATGAATAGACAATGTTGGTTATGCACATTAACAAACAGAACAAAGATACGTGATTACCATAAATTGAAGATATGATAGGTATGTAGGTATCCCAACTTACTATGCTGTCGTATGCTGAAAGGTCATCAGCCCAAAGAAATGCCTGATGTCTAAGTTCTATACATGATGGGAAAAATGTGAACATTGCAAACAGAATAGGCATTTGCAAAAGCATTGGCAGACAACCTCCCATTGGGTTTACGCCAGCCTTACGGTACAACTCCATTGTAGCCTGACTGCGTTCAGTCTCCTTGCCTGCAGGATATTTTGCAGTAAGTTCTTCTATCTGAGGACGCAAAACACGCATCTTTGCTGTTGACATGTATGACTTGAATGTAAACGGCAGCAATATGAGTTTAATAATTAATGTAAGCAGGAATATTATTAAACCATAACTTACAAAATAGTTTCCTAACCAGTTGAAAATAGGAATTATAAGGTATTTGTTACACCATCCGAAAATTGCCCAGCCAAGCGGAAGCATCTCATCAAGTTCAAGTTGCTCTCCCTCTACGGCATCGTGGTCAAAAGAACGGAGAATCTTATATTGGTTAGGTCCAAAGAAATACTGTAAGGTGGTGGCCTTGGCTCCTGACGGGTCAAATGTCATAAGTAACTTTGAGTCCAATGATTTCAAATATTTTTGTGAATTTGTCCACACATCAGGCTCAACCTCTGATGTCAAATCCACACTTGTAAAGTTACTCTCCCCTCTTGAAATAAGCACAGTAGAGAAGAATTGGTCCTTAAATCCAATCCACTTGACTTTGTTTGTAAGTTTTTTTGCATCGTCCTTTTCTGTTTCAAGATTCTCAACATCGTCTTCCAAAAACTTGTAATAGAGGCCTGAATAACGGTTTTCAAACTTTCTGCCACGCTCCTGTTGACGTAAACGGACATCAAACTCCATATCAAGTCCGTTCTCTCTTTGGCTTAGATATTTCTCCAATCCTACAGCCTTAATGTCATAATCAACAAGATATGAATTAGGGTGCATTCTATAGGTGTAGGTAATGGCACCGCTTTCAAAAGGAAGAGACATTTCAAGTATGCTATCCCCCTTTTGTGTGGCAGTAAAGTATAAGTCTTTAGTTTCAACAACCTTATTTGTGGCAGTTACAAGGGTTATGCTCTGATAAGAGTCTGATTTGTCAAACAGAATCAACGGTTGGTCATCAGCATTTGTATAATCCTTAACCTCTACACTTGTAACAGCACCGCCTTTTGCAGAAACTGTAACTTTAAGAAGTTCATTTTCAATGGTATAATCCTTGTCTTCTCCACTGACAAACTGACCAAACTCACCGTATGCTCCAACCATACTTGCCTCTCTGGCACTGTCCTTTTGTAAGGCAA
The DNA here is from genome assembly GCA_024405855.1 of Paludibacteraceae bacterium. Lineage (GTDB taxonomy): Bacteria > Bacteroidota > Bacteroidia > Bacteroidales > Paludibacteraceae > Enterocola. Next base: position 2,314 of record JAKSNZ010000049.1, on the reverse strand, counting down.
GACGCTCAGCCTCTTCATACTCAATTTCACGTTGTGCCTCTTGCTCTGCATGCACTGCCCTAATTGAATCCTGTGCCGCACGCTGTTTCTCCAATTCCTCCTCAGATGGACGTGTAAAGTAGGAGAATCCTACCATTATTGCCAAAATAAGCAGAAAACCAATTACTGTATTCTTATCCATAAAAAACTATTTTTTCCCTTTAAAAAAGAATGTATCTACTGATTGTTTAATTTCATCGTATGTCCTATAGCCCAAGAAACCGTCATAATTTCCGTCTGTTTTTATGAAATATACGGTAGGAACGGAACTTACACCAAAAACACGTGCAAGTTCAGGCTCTTGGTCAATATCAATCTTATACACAAGAATCTTGCCTTTGTAGTCCTTCTGAAGTTTCTCAAGTTCAGGTGAAAGCATCTTACAAGGACGGCACCAGGTGGCATAGAAATCAAGAATTACGGGCAACTTTGACTTCAATACAATTCTTTGACTGTTGCTTTTGTAATCCCAAACTTTTTCCTTAAACTGCTGGGTTGTAATCTGTTCCTGACCCATTACCACGATGCCAAAACCAGACATCAGAAGAATCATTGTAATTATTATATGTTTCATAATCTCATTTTATTTAATTCATTAAGCACATTACTGAGCTCCACCGCCTGCTTAATTGCCGTGCGGTCTTGAGGGTCAAGCATATAAATATATGTTGATGCTTTTTTACCTTTTTTAGTTTCAATAGAATCAGCTATAAGTGTAATTTTCAATGGTTTATCAAAATTTGAATATATAAATACAGGCACATCACCCATATTGTCACCTGTAAATGTAAGATACTCCCAACGTGTACCAAAATCATCAAATCTGTTATTGTACGGACTATCCAAACCAATAGTTTCAGTCTCTACATAAAAATTCTCCTTATTTGACACCTTAACTTTTTTATGGTTTAGTTTGGAGCCCATATATACGCTTATAAGCTGTAATTCACCATCTTCCTTAACTTCTGCAATAAGTGATTTACGAGGTGCGGCAGCGTTCTGGTTTTTGTGGACATATTTTTTATAGTTATAATATGCCGTATCGGACGATACAGTAAAATTCTTCAATAAAGAATCAGCTGTAGCCTGTCTGAATGGTCTTATACTGTCAAAATATGCTTGTGTACGGGCGTACTCAATGCTGTCAACCTCTGACATTAGGGACTTTGCCTTTTTTCTGATTTCAACATCCATTCTGTATATCTTATGAATACTGTCAATCAACACTTTAGACAAGTTATAATTACCTGCCTTACAAGCACTGTCAGCCTTTGCATAAAGTTTTTCAGCACCACTCCCCTCTTGCTTTCCGCCATTACACGATGCCAACACTACAGCCAAGCACAATATCAAGAAATTTCTCACTTTCATAATAAGGTGCGAAGTTAATAATTTTTTATTTAATATAGGTGATTTTTCTACTTTTTCAACCCTTTTTCTTCCGCTACACTGAACATAAGGGCTTTGGCGGCTTCATAATCATTAGGAATGGTACCGTCAAGTATTGCATCCTTTATTGCTGATTTGATTTCTCCTACCACACTGCAAGGTGGCAAATTAAACGTTTTCATTATTTCATCACCGGTAATTGGAGGTTGGAAGTTACGAATATGGTCCTTCTCCTCAATATCCTTCATCTTTTGCTTTACAAGTTCAAGATTCTCAATATAGCGTTTTACTTTAGCCTCATTACGTGAGGTTATATCGGCGTGACATAGTGTCATAAGGTCATCAACATCATCTCCAGCCTCAAACAGCAGACGGCGTACGGCACTGTCTGTAACCTCATCTTCAACAAGTGCTATAGGTCTCATGTGCAGTTCCACCATCTTCTGAATGTATTTCATACGCTCATTAAGCGGGAATTTGATGCGTTTGAATATACCTGGTATCATTTTCATACCCACAAAATTGTGGTTATGGAATGTCCACCCTATGCGGTTGTCAAAACGTTTTGTTGAGATTTTGCCTACATCATGGAATAAGGCTGCATACCTAAGGTCAAGTGAACCACCTGCAAATGCAACATTATCAACCACTTGTAGCGTATGATAGAAAATGTCCTTGTGACCTCTGCCCGCTATGGTCTCAACTCCTTTCATATTGCTGATTTCAGGCAGAAAACGCCTTAAAAGCCCCGTCTCCTCAAGCATAATAAGTCCTGTTGACGGGCGTGAACTCATCATTATCTTGTCCAATTCCTGCACAATACGCTCCTGAGATATAATGTCAAGCCTCTCTGCGTTGCGTGAAATGGCATCGTAGGTATCTTGCT
>JAKSNZ010000048.1 GCA_024405855.1 Paludibacteraceae bacterium | reverse complement strand
TGCAGGGTGATGTGTGTATCGGTTGCTTCTATTCAAATCAAACAAATCCTCAAAATAAATAAGAAGGTTACCGTCCATAGCGGCAAGCGTGGCGTATGCCATACCTAAACGCCAATTTCGTGGGTCTGTATGTCTTGGAGTTTCATGCTCCTCATCCCAGCCTGCATAATTTCCGTTTTTATCAAATGTTGGACGGAATGAGTCATGGCTGTTCAGATAACTTAATGAGCGATGCACTCTTTGTGATTGATAATCAGCAAATCTACCTGCCAACTGTTTACTTGGAATGCTTCCTATATCACCATAGCCCTCTCCTTCTGCAACACCCTTTATTTCCATACAAAGTGGGAAATCATATCCACCCATAAGGAATTCTGTGCCACCGTTAGAGGTAGTTACATTATTGGTAAACGCATCAATTTCTCCCGTTCCGCCTATATACTCACCCACATTAAACATAGCCTCTCTATAGATGGCGTCTTCTCCTTGAAAGCACCAACCAGGTGTATTATACTTTACATTATAAGAGATATCCTGCTGTGTCCAGTATGGAAAATGCTTTACGGCATCCCAACGGTAACCGTCAACATTGGTCTGCTTTCTCATCCACATCATCCATTCACGGGCATTATCTGTCATGTATTTTGGATTTTGTGCAGGATTGTATATGGCATTTGAACTTTGTCCGTAAGCACCGTCTTCATAACAGATATCGGGTCCCCACCAATCAGAGCACCAGTCACCGTCTGAGCAGTTATGCCCTTCATTGGGGTGAAAATTCTCCCAATTCTTAGGCCAACGACCCTCACGGCTCAAGTAGTCATTGGCATCGCCGGTCTTATGAGGAGTTTTATAGCATACATATCTGAAATTCTTCCACTTACCGTTCCATGCTTTAGGGTCTTCACCTCCTGCACCATTATCGCCACCCGCACCGTCAACATGGTTAAGAACGGCATCTGCAATAACCTCAATGCCGTTTGCGTGCATAACGGCAATACACCTTAATAGGTCATCTTTTGTGCCAAAACGGGTATAAACGGTACCTTTCTGATATTTATCGCCCAAATCATAGTTGTCAAACGGGGAATATCCGTTAGAGTTTGTACCTGTGTTCTTCTGGAAACCTGGAATAAGCACGGCACTTACACCTATCTCCTTAAGTCTTGGGGCAAGTTCTGTAAGGTAATTGGCATACGCATTCTCATAATTATTATTCCAATAATCCCACCAAAAGCCCTGTAACACAATCCTTTTCTCCACATCAGCGTACAGGTTGGAAGCCGTACCGACAACCATCAACCCCACAAGAACTATTTTAAATAAGAGAGAAAGATAACGTTTTTTCATGGTATATATGTTTTTATGCTACAAATGTAGCAAATATTTTGCAAATAACAAAAAAAGGGTATCTCTTAATTGAAAAAGATACCCTGACAAAATTGATTTAGCAACTAATATGTACTAACCTTATGGATTTGCAGGTCCAGCTGGATAAAGATGACCCGAAGAAGCCATAACGGCACACTCTAATCCCATCTCAATTCTCTCCAATTCTGGTTTTTTGTAATCTTTCATAATTTCTTATATTTAATTATTCTACATTTATTTTAATAATACTACCCTCTGCATTTACAATATATGAACCTCTGTGCAAGTTCTGATTGTTTACTTGCTGTCCTAACATATTGCGAACCTCCGCAGCCTTGACACCATTTACATATATAATGCCCTCTGTGGCATATACATTAATGTCAGACTTCTCATCACCTGCTGTTGTGGCTATATCACCACCATTCTCAATACGGAGACCGAATTGATTATTAACACCCTTAACGGCAGCAAATTGGAATACATCGCCATCTGTAAGGTCTGCTATAACCTCTCCGTTCTTTGTAAGATAAATCTCTCCGAATGTGGCGGCTCTTGTCACTTGCAGTGAGTAGATGCCAGCCTTAGGTATTGAGAGGCGAAGTGGCATCTCTGCCACACCACCATTAAGGCGTGCGTCATTTGCAGTAAGAATCAAGTCAAAATCAGATGAACATATTTGCAGACTGTTGTCAGAACTTCCGCACTTTACAAGGTCTCTGCCAAGTTCATATCCTTCAATCTTAGCATCTTCTGAAGCAGAGGCAAAGAAACTGTCTGAATTGCCGTTCTCATCAGATAAGTTTACTACAAAATACTTGCACTCAGGAACTTCAGCACTCTTAAACGTAGGCTCAGCCGATGTATAAAGGAAGTTCATATTTCCTGTAGCCGAAGCCTGGAACATAAATGATGTAAACGGAGCCATAACCAAAGCCTTAGATGACATTGTTGAGTAATATGATGCACCACCATCTGAGTCAGCGTCATTTCCGCCATTTTGAAGAACTTGAATCAGAACCTCATCACTACCCCACGCACCTGCGGTAACCTGAACTTTTGCATTCTGAAGCCTTGGCTGAGCCATAAAGTTCCAACCCCAATCTGTCTCAGCGGCAGCACCCTCAAACTTAGTGAACGCCACAGCCTCTATATCAACATTATTAAACAGTTCATTTGGAACAGTTGCCTTGAAACGGAGTGTGTTTATAGTCTCATCCATTATATAAACCATATAAGCCTTTCCTCTTATAAGATTAGTTGTCTCTACCCAAGCATAACCTGGCTGCCCCAATGTGGCAACACCGTATTCCGCCCTTAATGAGCCGTCATACTCTGTAAAGAAGCATGTGTTCTTAGGAATTTTATTGCCGTCAACAGTATATAACCCTTCATTAGCATCTACGGTGAACGGAACACTTAATGAGTACCAGTACTGCTGATACGCTCCAGAATAAATCTGACGCTCCATATAAGCCTCATTGGCAGTAATTGTGTTGCCATTGGACAGAACCTGACCTGCACCTACATTTGGCTGGCTCTTTATTATAAAGGTGTCAAAATTAGCGGTTCCTGTAAACTCAAGTTTTCCAGCAATATCCACAGTAACCTTTTTTACTGCGTTACCACCACCGCTTAATTTAATATACTTATCAATTGTAACGGCCTCATTTATATCTTGGAACAACATAATTTGGTCTCCGGCAACTGCCTCATTCAATGCATTGCCTAAAAGGTCATACCATTTATCCTGGTCTGCATTATATACAGGAGACGGTGCCGTGTATGTAACCGCTACATTCTGTGATGCAGTACCTGATGATATGGTAATTGTTGCACTTGTATTGACAATGGCGTTGCTTGTTATCTTAACCTCAACAGCACCAGCCATAGCCTCCTCTTTGGTTATTGAGGTTGGGAATACTGTAATGTCTGCGTTATTAGACGATATTGTAACATCAGTTGTAAGATTCTGTGCCGTTACATTTACAGCACCACTTGTTTTAACAGCGTTTAGAGCCAACTCTGTTGGAGTAACACTTATAGATGGAACGGCTATTTGTCCACCCTTGAAAGTTATTGTACCACTATCTTCATTCTCATATTCCAATGTTATTTGTGTAATGTCATCCTCATCTGGAGCATCGTCTAAATAACAATACAAATAATCCCACATCGCACTATAAACTCCAATTGAAGTAATAGACGGGTTTGTACTTGTAACAGTTGCCGTATATTTGCTTTCATCCCTTTCATATTTATCTCCATAACCGGTAAAATACAAAGAGACAACCTGTCCATCTATATTACAATCACTTGTAAACTCTATCTTTTGAGGTACATGATACGATACGGAAAGCCTGAATTCAGAACTACCTTCAGATTGAAAATAAATAGTGGACTCAACATCTTCAGTAGCATTACATGTAATGTATACAGTAGCACCACTGGTCATCACTTCATCCAAAGGAATAGATGATGGAGTTACAGAAAAGACATCTGGGTCATCACATGAAATAGTAACATCATTTGTAAGACCGTTACCTGTAACAAAAACAGTCTGTGGATTTTCTCTTGTAGGGGAGAATTTTAGTTCAGTAGCATCAACCATCACAGCAGAGATACCTCCTTCACATGTTGCATCCCAGTTTACATATGTAGTTGTCAAATCATTGAAAGTTTCATAATCACCATTTACCCATATTACTATTGAACCGATAAAAGGGACACCACTAACACCAGACGGTATATTGCATATAAGTTCTTTTGGATTAGAGTCAGTTAGACTAAAATAGTTATTCAATGCCACATTTTTGGTTCCTATTTTAATTTTAGTTTCATCAAAAGGGGAAAAATCTGCATCGAAATCAAACATCTCGGCTTCATCTACAAATTTCATGTGGTAACCAGAATCATCAGAATAGCAACTAACAGTGATAGAATATCCATTTTCTGAAGTCATTGGGTAATCACAGATATCCTGTGACATTGCGGCTGTTGAGAAAAGCATCAGCATAGTGATGCTAATCCACATTTTTTTGAGTAGATTCTTTTTCATAATTAATCAGTATTAAAGTTAATGTTATAATCTATTGATATTCAATAATTTACCCCCCCCGATTGCACTCGGAGGAGGGTAACTCACCACACAAAGTTACAATTTTTTTCTATCATTGTTCCAAAATATGCAATTTTTTTCAATTTTTTTCAACACATGTTATTTTTTATTTTATTAAAAAAATGACTATCTTTGTGCAAAATTTTGGCACGCAAATGAAAAGGCTTCATTTTGTTTTAATTCTAATGCTTTTTGCTTTATATGCAAATGCACAAAACACCATTGCAGTAAACTCAGATGCAATGCTTAACGGACTTAATGAACTGCGCGTTGACGGTTGCACCTGTGGCACTGAGGAGGTTAAGCCTGCTGCGGTTTTGCATTGGGACAAAAAATTGGCTGAAATTGCACTTGACTACGCCATTCAACTGAAAAATGACAATCAAGGAGAAGACAAACTTATGTTTATGAGCCATGTAGGCACTGACGGAAGCACCATTGAAAGCCGCCTTTCTGAAGCAGGGTATCAGGCAAAAACCGCCTTTGAAAACATAGCCTTTATAAAAGGTAATGAGGATTTGGTTATAGACTATTGGCTTAACAACCCTCTCTCCTGCAAAAACATTATGAATAAAAAGGTAACAGCGGTAGGAGCGGCAAGAGCGGGAGACTTTTGGGTGCTGATTCTTGCAAGACCAAAATAACTTTGACTATCAACTATTAATTATTATATTATGCAAACAATTGACAAATTTAATTTCGCTGGCAAAAAAGCGATTGTTAGAGTGGATTTCAATGTTCCACTAGATGAGAATGGTAAAATTACCGATGACACACGTATCCGTGGTGCACTTCCTACACTTAAGAAGATTCTTGCTGACGGCGGTGCCCTAATCATAATGTCACACATGGGCAAGCCTAAAGGAAAGGTTAATGCAAAATACTCTCTTGGTCAGATAGCAGACGCCGTTTCTGAGAAACTTGGCGTTAAGGTTCAGTTTGTAGCGGACTGCGCTAAGGCTCAGGCAGAGGCTGCAGCCCTTAAACCAGGTGAGGTTCTGCTTCTTGAGAACCTCCGTTTCTACGGCGAGGAAGAGGGCAAGCCTGTTGGCATTGACAAGGAAGACCCTGCATACGAAGCGGCAAAGAAAGAGATGAAGGCTAAGCAAAAGGATTTTGCTAAGGTTCTTGCCTCTTACGCTGACTGCTATGTTAATGACGCATTTGGTACAGCACACCGTAAGCACGCATCTACAGCAGTTATTGCAGACTACTTTGATGCTGACAACAAGATGCTCGGCTACCTGATGGAGAAAGAGGTTAAGGCTATTGACAACGTACTTAAAAACGCACAACACCCATTTACAGCCATCATCGGTGGTTCAAAGGTAAGTTCAAAACTTGCTGTTATAAAGAACCTGCTTGACAAGGTTGACAACCTTATTATATGTGGTGGTATGGGATACACATTCATCAAGGCTCAAGGCGGTAAGATTGGTGAGTCAATCCACGAGGATGACCTTATACCAGAGGCACTTAACATTATTGCAGCCGCTAAGGAGAAGGGTGTAAACCTAAGCCTTTCTGTTGCCACTGTAGCGGCAGACGCTTTCTCTAACGATGCTAACCGCAAGACTGTTGACATATTCAATATTCCTGACGGATGGCAAGGTATGGACGCTTCTGAGGCATCTCTTGAGAATTGGAAGAAGATTATTATGAACTCTAAGACCATACTTTGGAACGGTCCTGCAGGTGTGTTTGAGTTTGACAACTTCTCACACGGTACAGGCGAGATTGCAAAGGCTCTTGCAGAGGCTACACAAAAGAACGGCTGCTACACTCTTGTAGGTGGCGGTGATTCAGTTGCGGCAGTTGGCAAGTTTGGTCTTGCAGACAAAGTATCATACGTATCTACCGGTGGCGGTGCAATGCTTGAGGCTATTGAGGGCAAAGTGCTTCCAGGTGTAGCCGCAATAAAAGGAGAATAATTATAATTCAAGGGTCCTGTCCCTTGATACTAAAAAAAAAGAGGTTTGCAAAAGCAAACCTCTTTTTTTAGGGTCAAGGAACAAGGGTCAAGGAATGTGGTGATTTGGTGAGGCGGTGATTTACTGAGGCGACATTCCGTCATTTGACTACGTCCAGCTAACGCAGTCGAGCGTAGCGAGAAATCTTTACATACCGAGAGTAAATCTTTATAAATTACAGAATAGCAACAAATTAACCAAAACTTAAATGCGTGGGCTGACAGTGCAGCAGGGCAGGTAATTTATATGCAACATGCCCAAACTTCCAAGTGGGCGTGTTGTTGTTTAAAAAAATGATTATCTTTGTAAGATCTTAAAAACCTATTACTATGAAAAAATTATTTACCTCATTATTGTTGACCATTTGTGCCGTAACATTATACGGTAGCGTAACTTTTAATGTCAAAGTACCTGCTGGCACACTTAACGTAGAGAAAACATCATCGGGAGGTGAAATAAGTAATCGCACCACCGCAGGAAA
>JAKSNZ010000047.1 GCA_024405855.1 Paludibacteraceae bacterium | reverse complement strand
AAGTTGTGTTGTAAGGGCAATTTCAGGCACAAGATACAGCACCTGACCGCCATTCTTAACCACCTCATCTATCAATTTTACATAAATCTCAGTCTTGCCGCTTGATGTTATACCATGCAACAGCACAGGTTTCAAACCACTACCAAAAGCCTCACACACTTGATTATATGCAATCTGCTGTGCATCAGAGAGTTTATGTGGCTCTATCAGCGGTGCAATATATGAAAACCTACTCTTGTCCACATAATACCGCTCCACCGCACCTTTCTTTATCAAACCGTTTATCACAGCCAAACTAACAAGGCTTTGAGCCTCAGCCACAGAGATATTTGACTCTGACAGTCTGTCAAGCAATGTTCTCTGTTTATCCGTAGGTTTTCTGCCACCAAATAATTGGCTCCACTCTGTTGTAGCAAGCCTTAGCCAAGCCTCACTCTGCGGTTTGTATTCAGCATTAAACAGAGCGGTAGGAATTGCAGCCTTAAGCACATCGCCAAGACCGCACATATAGTATTCTGCAATCCACTGCCATAATTTAATCTGATTTTCCGTAAGGATAGGCTCAGGAAGCACAACCCTATCTATCTCCTTATAGTTAATGCCCGGTTTACACTCACTATGCAAACTTAATACTATACCATTGTAATGCCTTGACTTACCCAACGGTACATTGACAAGCATTCCCACCTTTAGAGTGGGAAGCATTGTATCTGGTACACTATATGTATAACACGTAGGTACCGCAAGTGGTAATATTATATCTGCAAATAAATTATCCACCAAAGTTATCAAATGATATCATATCATCTTCAACTCCAAGAGAGTGCAGCAAATCAAGCACAGTCTTTGCCATCATTGGAGGTCCGCACAGATAGTATTCAATATCTTCAGGCTCCTCATGCTGTTTAAGATAGGTGTCACCCATAACAGGAGCAATAAAGCCAGGAGTATATTTAACACCCATAGCATCTGCTTTTGGGTCTGGGCGGTCAAGAGCAAGATGGAAATGGAAATTAGGATACTCCTTTTCCAACTCTTGGAAATCCTCAAGGAAGAACACCTCATCAATGGCACGAGCACCATAGAAGTAGTGCATTTCACGGTCACGTGTATGAAGAGTCTTAAGCATGTGCATTATCTGAGCACGCAAAGGAGCCATACCGGCACCACCACCTACCCAAATCATCTCACGCTTGCTGTCAAAATGAGGATGGAACTCACCGTAAGGACCACTCATAATAACCTTATCACCAGGTTTTAGTGAGAAGATGTATGTAGATGCTATACCGCAAGGTACATCTTGGAAACCGGGACCTTGCTCTTTTGGTTTGAACGGAGGTGTGGCAATACGCACTGTAAGAGTAATGATATCACCCTCATCAGGATAGTTAGCCATTGAGTATGCACGTATTGTAGCCTCTGTGTTCTTTTGTTTTAAGCCAAACAGACCAAACTTCTCCCAAGCAGGAACATATAGGTCTCCAATAAGAGAGCGGTCAAAATCAGCGTAATTAAGGTCATACTCAGGAATACGGATTTGAGCGTAAGAACCAGGAACAAAGTCCATGTGTTCACCCTTAGGCAGGGCAACCTTAAACTCTTTAATGAATGTGGCTACATTCTTATTAGAGATAACCTCACACTCCCATTCCTTAACACCAAGCACTGATTCAGGAACCTTAACCTGAATATCACTCTTAACCTTAACTTGGCAGCCAAGTCTCCAATTATCCTTAACCTGTTTACGAGAGAAATGAACAGACTCTGTAGGCAGAATTTCACCGCCACCACTGATAACCTGACATTTGCACTGTCCGCAAGCACCCTTACCACCGCAAGCGGAAGGAAGGAAAACACCCTGGCTCTGAAGAGCGGAAATAAGTGTACCGCCCGATGAAACATCAACAGGTTCTTTGCTATTAAGAGTCATCTTTACAGGACCCGAAGGCGACAGATACCTCTTGGCTACAAGAAGCAGAATAACAAGTAGCAGTATAACGCCCAAAAAGACGCCAACGCTAACTCCAATCATCGCCATATCTATTGCTAAAATAACTAAATTCATATCTCAATCAAATTTTAATACCTGAAAAACACATAAATGCCATAGCCATAAGACCTACCATAATAAATGTTATGCCAAGTCCGCGAAGCGGAGCAGGAACATTACAATATGCCATTTTCTCTCTTACGGCAGCAAGACATACAATTGCAATAGTCCAACCTATACCGGAGCCAAGTGCATATACAAGGGCACTGCCAAAACTGTGGATTGCCTTAAAGTTAGAGGAATCCATAGTCATTCTCTGCTGCATAAACAAGCAGGCGCCCATAATGGCACAGTTAACGGCAATAAGCGGCAGGAATATACCAAGTGAGTTGTAAAGTGACGGAGAGAAACGCTCCACAATCATTTCAACCAACTGAGTAATAGCGGCAATTACTGCAATGAATATTATAAAACTCAAGAAACTGAGGTCAACACCTGCAACAAGTGCGTCAGGACCAAGAACGTATGCCTGAAGCAAATAGTTGATTGGAACGGTAACGCAAAGTACAAATGTTACAGCGATACCAAGACCTACAGCGGTTTTAACATTTTTGGATACTGCAAGGAATGAGCACATTCCAAGAAAGTAAGCAAAAATCATATTGTCAGAAAAAATTGAGCTGACAAAAAGACTTAAAAGATTTTCCATTTTCTTATCTCCTTAAAGTTAAAACTACAGTTCAGGGTTCTTAGAACGCTGGAACCATATAATACAACCAATAATAATAAGTGCCATAGGAGGCATCAGCATCAGACCGCAGTTCAAATAACCAAAGTCATATACACATTGTGGAATGATTTGGAAACCGAGCAATGCACCTGAGCCAAGCAATTCACGAATGAATGCTACAACTACAAGAATAATTGCATAGCCAAAACCATTTCCAAGTCCGTCAAGCAGTGAGTCCCAAGGTCCGTTGCCCATAGCAAAAGCCTCAAGTCTGCCCATCAGAATACAGTTTGTAATAATAAGTCCCACATACACAGAGAGCTGAACGCTGACATCGTATGCAAAAGCCTTAAGAACCTGACTTACTATTGTTACAAGAGCGGCAACCACAACAAGTTGTACAATAATTCTTATACGGCTTGGAATTGTGTTTCTAAGCAGAGAAATCACAACATTTGAAAGTGCCACAATGATTGTAACGCTTATACCCATAACAAGTGCCGGCTCCAATTTGGCTGTTACGGCAAGCGATGAACAGATACCAAGTATCTGAACAGTTACAGGGTTGTTACCCCAAATAGGAGTAATGAAAGCCTCTTTACTTTTCTTTGATAATAGTCCCATTTTCAATCCTCCTTATTAAAAAATTGTTCATACTGACCCAAGCCTTGTTTCATCATGGCATTTACACCTTGTGATGTCATTGTACCACCTGAAATACCGTTTACATAGTCAGCATCCTCACTTACATTACCCGGTTTTACAACCTCAATTGAAGTGAACTTGCCGTCACGTGAAATGTGCTTTGGGTTCTCCGGGTTACGGAACTGATTCTGAAACTTAGGCTGAGTTATTTCAGCACCAAGACCAGGAGTCTCACTTTCATGAGAGAAATATACACCAAACACAGTTGATTTGTCTGCATCAAGTGAAATATAGCCCCAAATAGGGCCCCAAAGACCTGCACCCCTCATAGGGAATACATATTTTTTAGCACTGTCTATTTCACAAACATAAACAGGAAGTTTACGCTCTTCAATAGGCTTTGTATTCTCTTCACTTACATTAATGTCAAATCCGCCGATGCTGTCAATCACATCGCCGTTAGAGTTTAGAATCCACTCGCCTTTTACACACTCAGCATATTTGGCGGCAGGATCTGCACACTCCTTAATATTAATGTTAAGAGAACTTAAAATCTGTTTCTTCTTATCAAGAACAACATTTTCATCTTGTTTTGACCTCAAAGCACCCGATACAAACGCAAGCAGGAATGCCACAACAACCACCACTAATGAAGCATAGATTATTGTGTATACATTACTGTTAGTATCAAACCCCTTCTTCTTGATTTCTTCAAATTCAGAAGCGGGAGCCTGGCATACCGGACATTTGTCCGGAGCCTTATCACCTTTGTGGACATAGCCACAAACCTTACACTTAAATTCTTTTGTAGCCATATCCTTTATTTTTTAATTGCACGCTTTGCACGTTTTTTAATATTACCTTGAACCACGCAATAGTCAATTAACGGAGCGCAAACATTCATAAGAAGAATTGCAAGCATCATACCCTCTGCGTATCCTGGATTCAACACTCTTATAAGAATTGTCATCATACCTATCAGGAATCCGTAAATCCACTTACCGCACTCTGTACGGGCAGAAGTTACAGGGTCTGTTGCCATAAACACGGCACCAAAACAGAAACCGCCGTAAATAAAATGCTCATACCAAGGAAGTTGTGCACCTGCTGTTTCAATACCGCCTATATTAAATAGGAATGCTGTAAGACCGCCACCTATAAATACTGAAAGCATTGTCTTCCAACTTGCTATGCCTGTACCTAAAAGTATCAATGCACCAAGTGCAATGGCAATAACGCTTGTCTCACCTATTGAACCTGGAATAAAACCTGCTATTGCGTCCCAGCAACTTATTGCATTGCCTGCGGCATCGGTCAGTTGAACTGAAGACTCTGTAGCAGTGGCAATCTGTCCAAGAGGAGTTGCACCTGAAAAACCGTCAATAACCTGACCTTCACCAAGTCCGCAAATATCAGTGGTTCTAATCCAAACACTGTCACCTGACATTTTTGTAGGATAAGCAAAGAACATAAACGCACGGGCAATAAGAGCCACATTAACAATGTTCATACCTGTACCGCCAAAAATCTCCTTTGCAAAAATAACTGCAAAAGCGGTTGCAATTGCAAGAATCCATAGAGGACAGTCAACAGGAACAATCATAGGAAGAATTATACCTGTTACAAGGAAACCTTCATGAATCTCCTCCCCTTTCCATTGGGCAACGGTAAACTCAATTCCCAAACCTACTATATAGGTAACAATTATTTTAGGAAGCACTGCAAGGAAACCGTACCAGAACTTAGCCCAAAATCCGGCTTCAAGTGCTTGCCCTATTGCAAGATAGTGTTGATAACCAACATTGTACATACCAAAAAGAAGTGCCGGCATAAGTGCTATTACAACCATAATCATAATACGCTTGCTGTCTATGGCATCATGAATGTGGGCACCTTTTGGCTTAGCGGTCTCATTAGGTACTAAAAGGAATGTTTCAAAACCCTCAAATACCGAGCGGAACGCATGAAGTTTGCCACCTTCTGAGAAGGCAGGCTTAACTTTATCTACTAATTGTCTTAATTTACTCATAGTTCCTCCCCTTTTTTAGCACATTTCCTTTTGTAATTTATCAAGACCTTCACGAACAATTCTCTGAAGTTCCATCTTAGATGAGCAAACGCATTCAGCGGCTGCAAAATCTTCAGGAGCAACCTCATAAATTCCAAGAGCCTCCATCTTGTCAATGTCAAAAGCAATGATAGCCTTGATAAGATAGCCCATGTAAATATCCATAGGTGTCACCTTATCATACTCACCTGACATTATCATATTACGCTGACCTCCAAGAATTCTGGTGTCAGGATTAAATTTGAATGAAGGAATCAGTTTTGCCACAAACGATGACAAAATTGAAGGGCTTGTAGAGAATGTTGTAGGGCGTGGCATAATCCAACCCATAAACTCGTCAACATCTGAGCCGTTCTTCATAACAGTAATCTGATTTACAAACGGAGCAAGGTAAGCGTCTGCCGTAGTTTCAGAACCTGAAAGCGGATTGCCTGAAATAATGGTGGCATTAGAGCCTTTGCTTATGTTGCAGTCAAGAATCTGAGCCAAGTTCTGACCCAAAATCATTTTGTAGTAGCAGTTTGAGCAAGCCTCAGAGCCTGTAAGGGCAACATTCTTTGAGAAATCAATTACACCCTTGGCGGCAAACCTACCTATATATATAACCTCCTGTGCACCCACTGTCCAAACAATCTCACCTTTATTAATAG
Source organism: Paludibacteraceae bacterium (assembly GCA_024405855.1). Classification (GTDB taxonomy): domain Bacteria; phylum Bacteroidota; class Bacteroidia; order Bacteroidales; family Paludibacteraceae; genus Enterocola. The sequence goes on along the minus strand of JAKSNZ010000047.1, from coordinate 1,981 downwards.
GCTGTGCATTGTTTATCTGCACACCCACATTACTTGCAGGGTACTTGCCCTCAAATGCCGTTACAGTAGCGTTCTTTACATGTGCAAATGTCTTTGTGCCGTTTTTAACGCCCACAAACACAGGAGCAATTTTTGAAAGCACGTCAATACCGTTTTGGAAATCTGACTGAGAATCCTTGAAAATGAATTCATAATCAGCGGCAAGTGGTGCCAAATCAAACGCCGATACAAAAATTGACTTAGGGGTGTCTGCCGGATTTGCAATAACGTCATACGGACGCTGTTTGATGAACGCAAACATACCGGCGTTACTAAGAGCCTTTTTGATATCCTCAACGCTGCCGTTAAGGTTTACCTTGTCCAAACTCTCCTTTGTACCCTTGTAGTCATTTTTGACAACGATACTAAGAATCTTACGTCTGTCGCCTCGGTTGATAGCCTCAAGTGTTCCGCTGACAGGACTGACTATCTTAACGTCAGGTTTCTTCTTGTCATAGAACAGTACGGTTCCAACCTTTACGGCATCGCCAGGCTTTAACGCAGGCTTAGGTACAATCCCATAGAAGTCATCAGGGTTAAACCCGATGTACGCTCCCACAGATGACTGACCAAAGACCTTCTCCGCTTCTCCTTCCATGCGGATGTCAAGCCCCTTTTTCAGTTTTATCAATTCTGCCATAATTGTTAGTAAAAAAATATCTTGTTTTTAGGAGTTGCAAATATAGTTATTTTTGTTTATTTGTGCAATTTTATTTTTCAACAGTAATTTTACAAATAAAAAAGCCTCTGCTATACTTGTAACAGAGGCTTGTAAACATTTGCCTTCAGGATGCAATTATCTTCCCCATGATTGTGGGTCAACAGCCTCTCCGCCAGACTTGAAACTGGCAGCGGCAACGCTCTCTTCCATCTCTATACTCACAGTCAGGAGTATAGGCGTTTCATAATTCTTTTTCATCATTGCTAATTATTTAAGTTATTTTACTTCTTTACCGTCAAGAGTGTTTATTGTGCCATCAGGATGAATAATAATCACTATGTTTTGCTCATTAAATGTTTTGTATGTATCATCTGTAGATGCTCCATCAGGAGTGTTATCTCCTGTAGGAAGCGGAGCCATAATTTGCAACTTGGCAGGAGCCTTAAATTGAATCATTTGAGGCAACAGCACATGGAAATATGCACGCATACCCTTTAATGATGAAGTATCGCCCGATGCTGGCCAACAGAATGTGTTATTCAAACCTAAAAACAGATTGTTAGGGTCACCTCCGCTTAAATGTGTAGGTTTAAGAATACCTACAGCCTCCACTTTATCATCACCTTCAGTACTACCCTCGCTCACACTTATTGTTACATCATTAATCTCCATAGGCTCAAGAATATCCTCTGCCGGAAGTATCAGGTATGGTTTACCAGCCTCTATTTCAGAAACATCAGCAAAACGTAGTGTAGCCTCCATTGATGTACCCGAACCTGAAATTACGGCATCTACATATTTCAATATAGATGAACCTGCAAGAGGGGTCTCCGCAATTTGTGCCGCAGAAAGGCTGAACGGCAAGCATAAAGTGTTATAAGATTGAGTATCCAATACACGCTTTACAATATAACTACCGCTCTTTCCTGTACGATTGCCATAGTATTCTTCTGGAGCAGATACATCATCAAGAATTGGCAAGCCCTCCATATAAACCCAATTATTACCATAGCTCTCATACATTTTCAGATAAACATCATACCTACCCTGCCAATCAACCTTAATACCTGTTGAATGTCCGCTAACCGCACTCTCCAAATCAGCACTACGGTCAAGATTTGAAACCACAAATTTACCGTCATCGTATTTGTTCAGGAATGTAAGCACATCGCCTGTTGCAAATTCAACATCGTGTACATAATACTCGTTATAATCTGTAACAAGTTCATTCTTAGCCAAATCTATAACCTCAGTATCATTTATAATCAAACTAAAGCCTGT
>JAKSNZ010000046.1 GCA_024405855.1 Paludibacteraceae bacterium | reverse complement strand
TTACAACCACTCATAATGTGGCTGAAGTGCCAGATTTTTGTACCTTCCCCGATGACGCAATTGTCATCAACGTAAGAAGACTCGTGCTTAAAATAATTCATAATTGGTGAATCGTTGAACTGGTGAACTGGTGAATCGTAAAATCTATTTCGATTAAACGATTAACCGATTCACCGATTAAACATTAAATAAGTTCCAACACTGCTTTAGTAATGTACTCCAACTGTTCCTCATCAAGTTCTGTATGCATTGGCAATGAAAGAACGCAATCCATAAGTTTCTCTGCTACAGGGAAATCGCCTTTCTTATAGCGTGGGTCTTGATATGCTTTCTGCAAGTGCAATGGAACAGGATAGTAAATCATTGCAGGAATACCCTTCTCCTTAAGACCTGCCTGAAGTGCGTTTCTGTCAACAGAAGCGTCAAGTTTAAGTGTGTATTGATGGAACACATGTGTTGTAAAGTCCTTGCAAACAGGTGTTGTAATCTTTGGACAAGATGCAAATGCCTTATTATAGTAAGCAGCGGCTTTCTGACGTGCTGCAATATACTCATCAAGGTGTGGAAGTTTTGCAAGCAATACTGCTGCCTGAATGCTGTCAAGACGGCTGTTTACACCTATCAAATCGTGATGATAACGAACTACCATACCATGGTTTGCAATGGCACGCATCTTAGCGGCAAGTTCATCATCGTTGGTAAAAATTGCACCACCGTCACCGTAGCAACCAAGATTCTTTGATGGGAAGAAAGATGTACAACCGATATTGCCTATACAGCCTGATTTAACTTTTCTGCCGTCAGAGAATGTATATTCAGCACCAATTGACTGACAAGCGTCCTCAACAATGTATAAATTATGCTCTTTGGCTATCTTCAACAACTCTTCCATATTGGCGTTTTGACCAAACAGGTGAACCGGTACAATTGCCTTGGTTTTAGGTGTAATTGCTTTCTTTACTGACTCTATGCTCATGTTGAATGTGTCCATATCAACATCTACAACTACCGGAGTAAGTCCAAGAAGTGCAACAACTTCTGCTGTTGCAATAAATGTGAATGTAGGGGTTATCACCTCATCGCCAGGCTTAAGTCCAAGTCCCATAAGGGCAATTTGAAGTGCGTCTGTGCCGTTTCCTGTAGGAATTACATGCTTTACGCCCAAATACTTCTCAAGTTCTGCTTGGAACTCTGTTACTTTACCTCCTTTTACAAAGGATGTAGTGTCAATCACTTCCTGAATACCGGAATTGACTTCTTCTCTGATTTTCTCGTATTGACTTTTTAAGTCAACCATTTGAATTTTTTTCATAACGTTTGGTTATTAATTTATTTGTTTGATTACAATGAGTTGCAAATTTACTGATATTTAATAATATATGCAATTATTACTAGCATTACTTTTCAACAAATTTTTGATATACATGCCTCAGAGGGTACATATATTACAAACTTAGCAAACTAAATATAAAGAGTTAGAAGCCTAATGAGAAGCCTACGGTAAGGGTGACGTTGGAACCTTTGTAGAATTGCGGAGTAAATTTGTTTAGCGCCTGCTCTGCAGAAAGTTGGTTATCTGCTTCAATGGCTTTGGAATAATCCAAATCATGTCCGCGTGCGTAATTCCAATCAACATTAAGAATGGCGTATGCGTTAGGCCAAACCTCATACAGAGCCTTGAATGATACTATATCATTTTCCCAAAGAATATTCTTCAGTATCGGTTGTGCCAAAATATCGCCGTCACCACGCCTGACATACTCATAATCATTACCCTTTTGGTCTTTGGTGTATGAAATATTCAAGTTCAATGAACGGATAGGCTTGTAATTTATAAAAGCATAAAACTGTTGGGAGTTGTCACCAAGATAATGCCCCATGTTGTAATTATTTGATGCCCAAGTAATTGCCTGAATTGAATGCTTATAACATAAAGTATTGGTTCTGGTATATTCAAATCCAACCTGAACACCTTTCAGAGGCCAATTACTTACAGAGATACCACACTTGTATGATACCATATTGTTCTGCGGATTTGACCATCGCTTGATACTGAACTCATCAATGTAAAACGATGCATACAAATGTGTATGTGGAATGTTGTAAGTACTTAGATTTATAAACAGTTGCGAATTCTGATTCTCCTCGCCCGTACCCTTTGAAGTCAAATGGTCAAGTGACTTAAAAAATGCGATAGGAATAAGGTAAATGGGCTGAAATTCACCTGAATACACAATGGAATTACCAACTGCCAAATGCAGACCTTTAATAGGCGTAAAAGTAAACATATTGGCTGCAATGTACTTATTCATTGACCTGTAATGTTTCTTTCCCTCCCCTATGCCTGAATAATTCTCCTCCCAATACCATTTGGTGGAGTCAAGCATATCACTTACAAGGAACCCATGTATATAGTTGAATTCAAACCACTTGCAAGGTGTCAGGTTAAGTGTTATCATAGGGAAAGACGGTTGTCTTCCTGATATTATGTTGCTACAGTTGTATGTATCACCCCAGGCAATATTGTCTTTAACAAATCCGATGCTACCCCACCAGTCATACACACGTATTCCGCCTCTCACATCGGAGTAGTCACCACCGTAATTAGCCTCCTTGTATTCACAACCTGGCAGATTATAGAGATAACCAGGCTGAGACATTCTTGCCACGTTTGCCCGCTGACCTGTTGTAGGGTATTTTGTTTTGTTAAGATAACTGCCATCAAAAGAGTTGTCCCTAATGCTACCCCAAATAGACACGTGCTTCACTATATCCATCTGCAAATCAACGCCATACCAGCGTTTCATTATAAGCCCGTTGCTGTTGTAGAACAAATCCATACCCAGCAGAGGACGTATTGACGCCTTGAAATATTTGTTGTGATAAATGAACTGCGGCTGTAGCAGAGAGAGGTCAAATGTCTTCTTATCTGTCCAGTGCACGTATGCCTTAGGCATAGTGTCAAGTTCATTAGCAAACTCACTTATAAAGAAACTCAAATCCTTTTTCTGACGCTTGAAAAGCAGTGAATCTTTCTGTTGAGCCTCTTTCAGTGCCGCCGCTATAACATTGCGGTTATATGGCTTTATGGCTGAATTCACATCCACAATGCCGTCCATAGCAAGTTCATCTATGAAATCATAAATGCGTGTGTATGAGGTACTTTCGGGAATATTCTGAGAGTATGAAATGAGAAAGGAGAAATGAGAAAGGAGAAATGCAATCAAAAAAACATAATTTGATTTGCATACAGAATTAAATATTTCTCCTTTATTCATTTTCATTTGCTTCTTGCGTGTTTGAATACAATATTTACAAATATTCTCCACAGATATTTTACGTCAGTAACAAATGTGCCGTTCTTCTCACAGGCTTTAAGATATTTCATCTCCGATTCTTGAATTTCATCAAGCGTTTCAGGCATATCAGCATAGAACGGAGGGAAGAGTCCTGGCTTAAATTTTGTTCTAAGTTCTTGTAACTCATCACAGTATAGATTAAAATACTGATTGCTTATAGGTCTTACCCCTACAAATTTCATATCTCCCTTAAAGAAATTAATGAACATAGGAAGTTCGTCAATCCAGCATTTACGCATAATTGACCCCACCGTACTAACCCTAATGTCATGATTGAACTTACCACCCTTCTGCAGACCGTATTTATTAAACATATAGTCCTGAATAAATTCAGAATACGGATACATGGTACGCATCTTATAGAACTTGAACACATTACCATTCTTGCCAATCCTGTTAAGGGCTATAAGCAGTCCGTATCGGCGTTTTTTGTACATAGGCGGTTCCTGCTTACGTCTTGCCAAAAAGTAGGTGTAGTGCTCAATTTTTTTCTCTGAAACTATTTCAAAACCACAATAATAAAGCCTTCCAAATACCTCTGTTTTTGACAACACACGATGCTTACCTTTTGTTATATCGTAGTATAAACGCTTGGTTAAGAATAATTTAGGTATAACACGCTTTATAATGTAGTAGAAAGAGTAGAATATCCAATTGATTCCTTTGGGGTACTTTTGCAGAATTGCATGCTTCTTTACACTTTTGTCCTTAAACACCCCTACAAAGATACCCTTATCAGGCAATTTTTCATTAATTATGGAGAACATTTTGTTAATTCCCCTAATGTTATTCAAACTGCGGACATTGACTATTGTGTCAAAACTATATGGTGTAATCTGCTCAAAATTAAAGAGTTCCGTTGTAGAAAGAATATTTGTATTGGAACTGTGCAGGTCTATTTGAGAATCAAGCCAATTAAATGCCTTCTCTCCCATCCAAGCCATCATAGCGTCTTTCCTTGCTTTGTAGCCCTCTTCCGTAATCTTAACCGGCTTATGCAGCACTTTCTTAGGCTCTCGCTTTTCAATAGGATGCACATCTGTCTCAGGGTCAGAGGCATACTTGATTGCAAAATATATTGACTGCATCAACGCAATAAACACAAATATGGTTATTGCAATAGCAAAAATCATTAACAGGTTGTATTGGGGATAGAAAAAATACAATACTGTAGCCCCTATTGCGTAATCAATGATAGTTGCAAGAAACACAGGCGTCATTGATTTTGTGTACGATATTTCTCTTAACGGCACTTTATATCTGCCGCATAATAATGCTATCAAAAGCCATACAATAGCGTAAGGAAAGTAAATTATGCCGTATTTTTGAAACGGCGATGCCGCATTGGTCGGGGCAATCCACACTACTAAAAAGAATGAAATGACCAATGCAATAACGTCAACAATAAGTTGTTTGTACTCAAAAGTAAACTTCTTACCCATAGGCATATAAACGCACAAAGTTATGAATAAGCAAGAAAAAAAACAAATTTTATTTTGATTTTCAGAGCATTTTCAGAGCAACTTTATACCTAAACACCCAATCTTGTAGAGTATTGGTTTGTTGACATATACGTATCGTCCGTATTCAACAAGTTCACCGCCAAAACGTAATTTGAAGTCTCTTACCCCGTACGGAACATTAGGAATGCCCGCTCCCATAGTGTCAAGCGTTGATTTTCCCTCCGATATGGCATTGTTTATTGTAGTCCAATATAACATAACTGACGGACTTTCAACGGGATATTCCGCGTCCAATCCACATACATAGTAGTCATATATGGTATCGTCAGTTGAAACTTGCAGCATTCCTCCTATAATTTTCTCATTCTGAGTGGCCACAAGCAGTTTTCCGTACTCCTCAATCACCATTTTTTCAAAAAACTCAAGGGGAAATACAGGTTTCTTTATTTTTGTTTTATAATGCTGTTTCAGCAGTGTGTAGAACTGATTCACCTCTTCAACATCATCCACATACTTGCATTGGATTCCGCTATCTGTAGCACGCTTGATTTGCCTTTTTCGGTTCTCGTCCATTCTTTCAAATGCGTTTTTTTCAGTATCGCATTTGATTTTCACATTCAAATGTGGCTGATATTTGAATCCTGCCTCTTCAAAGGCCTCCTTGTACTTGCTTAAGTCCTCTTCACATCTGAATTCTATATATATAGCCTCCGATGCCGCCTTTTTAACTTCTTTCAGCAGTTTTACAACCTCTTCTTTGGTTACGCCGTCTTTCAGTACCGGACCTCCAATAATTATGGCACGTCTTGAAAACCAACTTATTAGTTTATTTGGTTCCGCTTGAATATAGCCTTGCACATACGCGTGTGGCGTGGAGACTTTGAAAGCCTTTACGCATTCAAGGCCTTCAAAGAATTGCAAAGCGTTTTCTGTTTGAAACCACGATTCCATTAATTATTACTCCAATCAAAATCAAATCTTTCAATATCTTCTTCTATCAGCGGACCGCCTTCCTGAACTTCTATAAATGTGAGGGTTGTCAAGGCTTTGACTGCGTGAAAATGCTCTGCAGGTATGTTTACAACATCTCCACGCTTAACTTTTGTTACTTTCCCATCAAGTACGAATAGTCCTTCTCCGTCTATAAAACTCCATACTTCGCTTCTGTGATGGTGAATCTGATAACTGATATTCTTTCCTGGCTTAAGTGTAATTGTCTTTGTCAATGCCTTGAATCCGTCTTCAAATTCCTGTGTATTCAAGACCTGATAACTACCCCAACGGCGCTCTTCATACATTGGTCGGTCAGTAAGTTGGTCTGCATAATCCTTTATTGTCTCCGATGTCTTTTTTGCACTGACAAGTATTCCGTCAGGGCTTGCGGCAACAACTGTATTCTCAAGACCATCACAAAAAATAGGTGTACCTAACTCATTAATTACATGAGTGTTAACATTGTTCACTCCAAGTGTTACATTACCTATTGCATTGGTTGCCAATTCTTCACATATTGTATTCCAAGTGCCTAAATCCTTCCATGTACCATTATAAGGCACCACCGCCACATTTGTAGCGTTCCTTACAACTTCATAATCAAAACTTACCTTTGGCAACTCTGCAAATCTGCTTCTAAACGCCTGAAAATCTTTTGCTTTCAAATATTTTTCTGCAATATTCTTAGCGTAACCTAGCTTAAATGCAAATACACCTCCGTTCCACATCGCCCCCTCTTTAACAAGTGCTTCAGCATCCTCAATCTCCGCTTTCTCCACAAACCTAGAAACTCCTAAACTCCTAAACTCCTGAATTCCTGAGCTCCTGAACTCGGGTATTATGTACCCGTATTTTGGCGATGGATATGTAGGTTTTATACCCATCAACGCCATATCCGCTACATTCTCATCTATCAACTTAGCCATTTCATTAATTGCCTCATAGTACTCCAACCCGGTATATGGGTCACACGGCATAACTACAACTGTTTCATTATCAGAGCATTTCTTTTCAAACGCCAAATGCATTACACTTAGCATAATTGCAGGGAAAGTGCCCCTATGTTCCGGTTCCAGCACCACATCAACATTATTCCCCAATTGGTTTTCAATGGTGTCTTTTTGTTGTGTATTTGCGGCAATAGTCACCTCTGCGTCAAGTTCAGACTCTTTTATTTGACGCATAACACGTTGCACCATACTTTCTGTGGTGCCATCTGGTGTCTGAAGCAATGGCAGAAATTGCTTTGACCTGGCATAATTACTCAGTGGCCACAGACGTTTACCGCTACCACCGGAAAGAAGAATTAGTTGCATAATTAATTGAAAATTTATTCTACCGTCATCTCGAGTCCCATCCTGTCATCTCGAGTCCCATCCCGTCATCTCGAGCGTTAGCGAGAGATCTTAATAAAATATTTTACGAAGATAGTTGTTTTTAATAAGATTTGCAACATTTTTTGGGATTAAACTATTTTTTATGGCTGCAAATTTCAACCCACTTATTGTTATGTATATTGCCATCCAATATCCTAAATTCCTTAAAGCCAAGCCGATACAAACATGGCATAAGGCTAATTTGGTCTCGCAAACAACCGTTTTGAAACTCCCTCCACCATAACTGCATCAGCCTTATCACCTGCGGGTCATTATGTCGCCGTATTAGAATGCCATTCTCCGTAATACCCAAATCATCATTAAAACCCCACTCCATATATCTCCGCCACTGTTTCTCTGCCATATCTTTGTCCACCACTCCCCTTTCTATCAAATCATCAATCTCCTCACGCACGCTGTGGCAATAACTATGCCTGAACGCCGACATCGTGGCATCAATGGTCAACCCATTAATAAGTTCCGTTAAATCATCCGTAATAAGCATATCGGCGTCAAGGTAGATACTCATATCGTATTTAGGGTCAAGATAGAGATGAGGCAGCATCTTAACCTTTCTGGAGAGAAGAATATTATCAAATTTACCTTTTTCTATATTACTTCGTGGATTTTTACGCGGTGGATTTTTACGCAAATAAGAATTTAGGGGCAAATATAGACTTAACTCATTCTCCGTATCTAAAAGTATTACATTCCACACCCCTATCTTACCACAATATTTACACGTCTTGCTGAACTTCCAACTGACTTCAACAGACGACACACAAGAATTTATAATACCAATGTTATTAGTGAACAAAAAATAATCAGCCCCAGGCACCACCACCTGTGGCTGATGAATCTCATCATAATTTCCTGTAATTACCGTGTAAATAGCTAATCTACACATACTTATGCACCAATAACTATAGACGGGTCTA
>JAKSNZ010000045.1 GCA_024405855.1 Paludibacteraceae bacterium | reverse complement strand
TGTTTAATATGGAAGCGGAAAAGTCATTAAACTTTATAGAAGAGATTGTAGAGAAGGATTTACAGGAAGGTAAAAACAACGGAAGAATTCAAACCCGTTTCCCGCCTGAGCCAAACGGATACCTGCATATTGGGCATGCTAAAGCCATCTGTATGGATTTTGGTATCGCTCAGAAATATGGTGGCGTATGCAACCTACGTTTTGATGACACAAACCCTACAAAAGAAGATGTTGAGTATGTTGATTCCATTAAGGAGGACATTGCTTGGCTTGGTTTCAAATGGGGCAATGTGTATTACGCTTCAGACTACTTCCAGCAACTTTGGGACCTTGCTGTCAGAATGATTAAGGAGGGCAAGGCATACATTGATGAACAATCTGCTGAAACCATAGCCGCACAAAAAGGCACTCCAACAGAGCCTGGTCAGAACAGTCCGTTCCGTGACCGTCCTATTGAGGAAAATCTTGAACTATTCTACAAAATGAATAGCGGGGAGATTAAGGACGGGACCATGGTGTTGCGTGCAAAAATTGATATGGCTTCACCAAACATGCACTTCCGTGACCCAATTATGTATCGTGTAATTACAGACCACCCACATCATAAGACAGGTTACACATGGAAGGCATACCCTATGTATGACTTTGCTCATGGTCAATCAGACTATTTTGAAGGTGTAACCCACTCTATCTGCACGCTTGAGTTTGTTGTGCATCGTCCGTTATATGATTGGTTCATAGACCAATTTGCAGATTCAGACTATCGTCCGCACCAATATGAATTCAACCGCCTTAACATTACATACACTGTAATGAGCAAGCGTAAGATGTTGCAACTTGTACAGGAAGGATTGGTTGACGGATGGGATGACCCACGTATGCCTACAATTTGCGGACTTCGCCGCCGCGGATACACACCAGAGGCAATAAAGGATTTCATTAGCCGTATAGGTTATACAAAATATGAGGCAACAATTGACGTATCTATGCTTGAAGCATCTGTAAGAGATGACTTAAAGGCAAAGGCTAACCGCGTTTGTGCCATATTTGACCCAATAAAACTTGTAATTGACAACTATCCTGAGGATGGTTCTGAGACACTTATTACAGAAAACAATCCTGATAATGAGAATGCCGGGACACGTGAAATAACTTTTTCAAAAGAGATTTACATTGAGCGTGGAGACTTTATGGAAGATGCTCCAAAAGATTTCTATCGTCTTACCCCTGGCGGACGTGAAGTGCGTTTGAAGAGTGCATACATTATTCAATGTACAGGTTTCAAGAAAGATGCCAACGGCAATATTACTGAAGTTCATTGTACATACGACCCCGATACCAAGAGTGGCACAGAAGGAGGCAATCGTAAGGTTAAGAGTACTATAAATTGGGTGGACACAAAGAATGCCACCACTGCTGAAGTAAGACTTTATGACCGTCTGTTCTCTATTGAAAATCCGTCAGCGTCAGAGCAAGATTTCAGAGAGTTGCTGAACCCTGATTCACTAAAAGTAATCAACGGTTGCATTGTTGAAAAATCATTATCATCAGCCAAACCGCTTGACCATTTCCAATTCCTTAAGCAAGGCTACTTTACAGTTGACAAGCATTCCACACAAGAACACCTGATTTTCAACCGCACAGTATCACTGAAAGACAATTGGGCTAAGAAATAAAAAAAGGTGCTTAAGCACCTTTTTTATTCTAACAATCCAAGAAGTTTTGCATTCTTTGTTATTTTGGCTACCGCCTCATCAATCTGTTCAAAAGTGTGTGTTGCCATTAAGGAGATACGGATTAGAGTATCTTCTGACGGCACTGCAGGTGAAACCACAGGATTAACAAACACACCGTCGTCAAGGAGCATTTGAGTAATGCGGAACGTCTTCTCATTGTTACGTATGAACAATGGAATGATAGGTGTGGTAGTATGACCTATCTCAAAACCCTCTTTCTTAAACGCTTCTATCATACGGTGTGTGTTTGCCCACAATTGTTTAGGACGCCATGTCTCTTCCTGCATAACATCAAGAGCGGCAAGAACCGCACCTGTAGCGGCAGGAGTTATACTTGCAGAGAAAATGAATGTACGTGAATTATGACGAAGATAATTTATTACATCATGATTTGAAGCCACAAAACCTCCTATAGTGGCAAGAGATTTTGAGAATGTACCCATAATAAGTTCAACATCATCCTGAAGTCCAAAGTGTTCACAAACACCACCTCCATGCTCACCAAAGAAGCCCAAAGAGTGAGCCTCATCAACCATTATGGATGCGTTGTATTTTTTTGCAAGAGCCACCATTTCAGGAAGTTTGCAAACATCACCCTCCATACTGAAAACACCGTCAGTAACAATTGCCTTAATTTTATCTGGGTCACATTTCTGGAGCATTTTTTCCAAATCCTCCATATTGTTGTGCTTGTATTTGAACTGAGTGGCAAGGCTTAACCTTGAACCCTCAATAATTGAAGCATGATTAAGACGGTCAAGAAGCAGAAAATCCTCTCTACCGCCAAGACAAGGAACAACACCTGAATTTACAGTAAAGCCTGTGGCGTATACCATTGCCTCTTCTTTGTGGACAAGACGTGCCAAACGTTCCTCAAGTTGAAGGTGTATGTCCAAAGTTCCGTTAAGGAAACGGGAACCTGCACAACCTGTACCATACTTTTCAGTAGCCTTAATTGCCCCCTCCTTAATACGAGGGTGGTTTGTAAGCCCCAAATAACTATTGGAACCAAACATCATAACAGGTTTGCCATGGATGGTTACAACAGTATCTTGGTCAGAGGAAATTGGTCTGAAGTAAGGATATACACCTAAAGCCTTTGCTTTTTGCGGTGCATCATAAAGAGCCAGACGCTCGCTAAGTAAACTCATAATCTGTTGTTTTTAGCATTTACAACCTCAAAATTACTATTTATTTTTCTTATTACAAAATATATGAGTCAATTTATATCAACAAGACCGTCTGGGAGTGTTGTATGAATAATTTTTGTAACATCATCAACAGAATTAATCCAATCCTCTACAATAGGAATAAGAATCTCTGAGTCAGCAGATTTTACAATAAACAAAGCATTCTCAGTCTGGTCATTGATACCGGTTATCTCTCCCACCAACTCACTACCGTTATATAATTTATAGCCTTCAAAAGACTCCCATATGTCATCAGAGTCCGCTATTTCACTTTTTTTCATATACACCGATGCCCCCAACAACGGCAAAGTGTCTGTTGTGCTGTCAATGCACTCAAACTTTATAATTCCTGAAGTTTCTGACTTAGGGCGTACAGACTCCACAAAAAACGGAACATAAAGCCCCTCTATAGGAATGATTACACACGTGGCATCAAACAAGGCATCGTTGTCTGCGGCAACAGTAACCTCACCCTTAACACCATGATTCTTTAGAATTTTACCGACTTGTATTATATTTTCATTTCTCATTTATTATTACCCTACCTCCCTCTGTCTGTGATTTTATGTCTGCTGAATACATACTCTCAATTGATGCAAATCCAGCCGCAAAATTGCCTTGCATAGTAGCATTTAATTGATATTCAAATACGTATGTACCTTGGTTCATTCTATCAAAGAAAAAGTCAACAGAACAGTCCTTAATGGTCATATAATAAGATGTTCCGCTTTGCACGCAGTATCTTGAAACCTGATTTACAGGCTCAAAACCAGCCGGACGCAAATCCTTGATATGAACAAACTCCATTTCCCTGTCAGCTGACACCACAAGGCGTACTGTTATCTTATCACCAACCTTAACCCCGTCATTCAAATCAAACCTATGCAGCACACCATCACGCTCAATATAGTATGTCTTTTCAATTTTAAGACGGCTGTCTGTATGTTTCTGAACCTTATCAATATCAGCAAGATACTGTCTGTAAACAGCACTTAAATCAACCGCATTGGCATCATCAACCTTTATCGCCTTGCCTGCAAACATCAAGGCACCCATGGCATCTGCCGTAATAACAGAGTTCTCCCACATGTTTGTCTGTTTGTTATTAAGCAACCAAAGTTTCATTTTGGAAAGAACCTCATCATTAGACTTTATTTTGGCAAATGCCTTAATGTACTCTGATTGGGTTTCGATGGTTGATGTGTTTGGAGAATACAAACCAAGCGTAGGCTTATAAACCATAAATTTACGCATATTGTCAACAACTTTAACCGCTAAATCAACATCGCCGTCAGCATACAGAACCTGAGCAATAACAGCCTGCACAGGAAGAGAACACTGTCCCCAGAACTGCTTGATACTGTTATAGTTATGAATGTATGACTCTGTATTTCGTTTTCCCATAAGAAGCATTGCCTCAATATCATAGGCAGAAGGTTTGATTTCACTCTTCTTATCCTTAATGTCTTGATAAGCACTCTCCATTTCATTACTAAGATAGTTCAATGCCCTGTCAAGTTCTCTGCCCTTATAGTTACATTTTTGTAACTGTTCCGCCACAAACCTTGTAATATATTCACTTGACCTGCCGTTTTCATACCAAGCAAATCCACCGTCAGAATTTTGCATTTTAAGAAGCTTGCGTAACAACTTTGACCTTTGAGCGGACTGTTTTGAGGTGTCAAGCAACTCTGTTAAAGAGTTGATTCTATCCTCCTCCATTTTTGACTCCATAACCCACGGCGATTCCCTCAGCAGAATATTCTTAAGATTTTGGTCAGCACTTAAAGGAGACTCCATTTTCAATGCACCGCTCTTCAATTTCTCAATGGACGCCCTTAAGTTGGCATCGTTGCTTACAACTTCAGAAGCAAGCCAATTAATATAGTATGCAAGGGCGTAATCCACTGCATTTTCATATTTAGGTTCCTTAATGTACGGCAACGCCTGCAAAGCCATGGTTGATGTCATGTTATCACTATTAAGCACCATAGGGGTTGATTCTGTAACTTTGACTTTTGTTGATAACACAGGTAATAACTCCTCCACTCCGTCTGACCAATTTTCTGACTTTACTGTTACTCTAACTTTAAGCACCGATGCCTCATCAGGCACTACAACATTACATTGTACTGCTGTTTGAGAGCCATGCCCAACAGTAACAGTCTGATTAGCCTCAGCAATAACCTTGCCTGAAAAAGCGTCTGAGACACTCCAAACCGCCACTGCACTTAAATCCTTGTCAGAAAGATTCTCCACACTTGCTGAAAATACAGCATTATCAGCGGCTCTAACAAATCTTGGCAAGTTTGTATTTACAGACAATGTTTTTTTAGTTATAATTGTATCGGACAAAACTGCTGTTTGAATATCAGTGTTATGTGCAAGAAGCATGACTTTCCATGAAGTAAGGGCATCGGGGGCGGTAAAACTAATTTCACAAGCCCCGTCTTTAGCCTCTATCTGAGGATAAAAGAGAGCCGTTTCAGCAAAATCAACACGCACATCAACATCCTGTTCCACATCAGGCACCGCCTCAGCCTCTTCCATAACGGCATCACTCATAACAGCGTCTCTCATAACAGCGGCATTTTGCACAGCCATAGTCTTCAGCATAGGCGTAGCACCTCCTGCATAGTGACGGTGCATATAAGGCAACCCTTCAAAAAACAGTTCCGGGTACTCAATGGTATAACCTGAATCACTATCGTATGGAAAATATATTGAGCAATACATGTTATCAGACTGATACCAATTCCACTGCGGAGACTCCTTAAAGGTTTTGTGTACAGGATTAAATGCCCATGAAAGAGGCGATATGGCATCAAGGCTCATATCGTACACCGATGCAAGCAATTCAGAAGTCTTAAGATTGCCGTCAACATCTGTTATTCTGATACCCCAAACATCCTTATCCTTAGGCTCATACGCTTTTTTCAGATGAGACAGCTCAATTTTAAGGTTTCTCTCCTTTAACTTACGCTTGAGTTGAACCTGCTTTGTCTCCACCTTACCGTTCTTGACCGTTATGAAATTAACATTGACTATGTCTGAAAATTCTGGTTTGTACGGCACTTTTACAAGCGTGTTGGCATTGCTAAGTTTAAGCATAGTACGTTCAATGAGCGTTTGTTGGTCATAAACCTCCATTAAGGTGTAGGCGTTTTGTTTTGAAGAGCCTGTAATTATCTCAGCCTCAGCACCGTTCTCGCACTCCACCACAACAGGCACAACCCATTGAAGCGTATCAACAGCAGGTTTCTTGTCTTTTACTGAATAGAGAATAAAATCAGTTTTATACTCAACATCTCTGCCCTTGTCATCTTTTGCCGTTAACTTAAGAGTGTATTTTCCGCTCTCTAACTCTGACAGATTTACATCTAACGCTTTTCCTGACACAAATGCTCCGCTATACTCCTTCACCCCACATTTAAACAGATAGCCTCCAACAACATCAACGCTGTTGCCTGCCATGTCAAATGCCTTTGGAACAGCAGTTGTTGCAGAATCCCTGCAAATCATATCGCCAACATTGCAACTTATGGCAAAACTTGTCTCTCCTGTAACAAAACTATAAGTACCTGATTGCGTTTCACCTGATACATCGGTAACATTAATTTCAACATTCAACCTATAGAAAGGCTTATTGTTTTCAGGGGTAATATTTGGCAGAAACTCAAAATCAAATTCCCCTTTTTCATTACAAACCGCACTACCCGATGCCACCAAATACTTAGGGCTTGGCATAATGCACCTGAAGCCGTAGTAATACACAGGCATTGACATAACCTTGTAGGAAACCTTTGCTCCTGCCACCCCTGAGCCTCTGAAATACTTGGCAATACCTTTAACCTTTACGCTGTCATTTATAGTGGTGGCGGTTACATTTTCAGTCTTAACCTCAAATGTAGGACGTTTGTACTCCTCCACCATAAAATATTGGCTGCCGTAATTTGTCTTCAAATGGAAATTACCGTTAAGCAAGCCTTCAGGAATCTCAAACTCCACATAAAATGAGCCGTAAGCATTTGTTGTAACCTGCTTGCTCTCAATTTTTGTGTTATTGGCATCATATAAATCAACTGATACATTGTAATTTGTATTTAGAGTGTAGGTATCGGCGTTTTGAGTGTAGACAATACCCTTAGCCATAACTTTTTGCCCTGGGCGATACACACCTCTGTCTAAAAACAACTCTGTGTATGTGTGCGGCTTAACATTCTCATTATTAGAGTACATCCAATTATAGACAGCAGGGCAATACTTATCTTTGCCGTCTTCAATTACTGCCACTACATTTGACTTTTTACCTTTTTCAACTGACACTATTCCAAACTTATCTGTCTTATAGGTTTGCGGAGTTAAAGAACCTGATTCGTAAACCTTTACAGAGACATTGCTTTTTGGTTCACCTGTTTGACGGTCAGTAACATACAACTCAAAACCTGAATCCACATTTCTTTTGACTGCCAAAAATTTTGAAACATAAAAGTCTGTCCTTACAGGTTGCAGATTCTCCCCTTTAGCAAAAACCTTTATCACATAAATACCATAGTCAGGTGTCTTAAATGTATATTGGAATTTATGAGACTCAAAATCATCAGTTTTAGGCAAATCAACCGTTTTTGAATAGAGACACTTAAGGTTTGACTCCTTAATTCCATACCTTTTGTTATAGTATTCATACGCACTCATGTTAACCTTGTAAAAGCAAAGTTGTACACTCTCCAAATTTTTATATGAAATGTCAAGTGTTACGTCTGAATTAGGGTAAAACACATTCTGTCCGTTTTGACTTTGCATTGAAAACTCCGCTCTTTCAATATCCTCCTTCACTTTTTCAATGGCACCCCGATACTGACTCTCTGCATATTGTTGCAAAATCTGATTGCAGGCATCGTGCTTCTCTTTGGCAGAAGCGGTGCCGTTCTGCAGTTCCCATGCCTTGACATAAACATATAGGGGTGTGCCTTTATACTGCTCTGACAAACCATCAACGGCACCATTTGCCATTCTGTATGACCTATACGCATACAAATCAAATTTTGCCGCATCTCTTACAATGGGCTCATATTTGTGTGCTTCAATTATCCGCCCGTAAAGTTCAGCAACCTTAGCGGTATCGTAGTCAAGAATTTTTATTGCATTTCTGACAAGAATATCATACATAGTGGGGCAAAGCACAGAATCCTTACCTGCTTTAACTATCTCTTTATACTTGTATGTAGGAGCGTTAACAAGAGCCTCTTTTTCCGCTAAAGAGAGGTCAATGTAACCGCGTATGGTATCGGTGAAATTCTGTTTTGTCCACTCCTGCATATCAGAAGGGGCTTCACCGTAAATATCGGTACGACCATCAATTCTATATCTGTTTTGATTATAGTAATCGCTGTAAATCTGTGCCAAAACAGAATAATAGGCACTCTTTTCAACCTTATCGGCAGTTTTTTTTGCACTAACCTTTAAGGTGTCAATGTGGGCAAATATGGAATCCTTATCCACTTGTACTGCCTCTGTCAGTGACGTAACTCTTTCCTTAATGCC
>JAKSNZ010000044.1 GCA_024405855.1 Paludibacteraceae bacterium | reverse complement strand
TATCAACTATCAACTAATTTATAATGGCTCAAATTAATTTTGGCGGTGTAATAGAGAATGTAGTTACCCGCACCGAATTTCCATTGGAGAAAGCACGTGAGGTGCTGAAGAACGAAACTATCGCCGTAATAGGTTACGGTGTTCAAGGTCCTGGTCAATCACTGAACCTTAGAGATAACGGATTTAACGTTATTGTAGGTCAGCGTAAAGGCAAAACTTGGGATAAGGCTGTTGCTGACGGCTGGGTTCCAGGCGAGACCCTATTTGAAATTGAGGAGGCTTGCAAGCGTGGTACTATTATACAATACCTGCTTTCTGATGCCGCTCAAATAGAGCAATGGCCTGTAATCAAGCGTAATCTTACACCTGGTAAGGCTCTCTATTTCTCTCATGGTTTTGGTATTACTTGGAATGACCGTACAGGCATTGTTCCTCCAAAGGATGTTGACGTAATTATGATTGCTCCTAAGGGTTCAGGCACATCACTTCGTCGTATGTTCCTTCAAGGACGTGGTCTTAACTCATCTTACGCTATTTGGCAAGACGCTACAGGCAAGGCATTTGACCGTGTAATTGCTCTTGGTATAGGCGTTGGCTCAGGCTATTTGTTTGAAACCACATTCCTAAAAGAGGCTACATCTGACCTTACAGGTGAGCGTGGTTCTCTTATGGGTGCTATTCAAGGCTTGCTTCTTGCACAATATGAGACTCTGCGTGAAAACGGACATGAGCCATCTGAAGCATTTAATGAGACAGTTGAGGAACTTACCCAATCACTTGGCCCTCTATTTGCAGAGAACGGTATGGATTGGATGTATGCAAACTGCTCTACAACCGCTCAGCGTGGTGCTCTTGACTGGATGGGTCCTTTCCACGATGCCATTAAGCCTGTTATGCAGAAACTTTACGCAAGCGTAAAATGTGGTAATGAGGCTCAAATTTCAATTGATTCAAACTCACAACCTGATTATCGTGAGAAACTGAACAAGGAACTTGAGGCACTCCGCAATAGTGAAATGTGGCAGGCTGGTGCAGTAGTTAGAAAACTGCGTCCTGAGAACAATTGATTTACTCAAAAGTGTTAATAAAAATTGCGGGCTTTATTTTTTAAGCCCGCTTTTTTTGTCTATCTTTACCACACTAATTTATAAACCAATGACAATAAAAGACCTATTTTCCAAAAATCTTAATATAACATATTCAGCGGCGGCATTAAGCATTGTCAACCTGCTGTTTTTCCACATTCCGTTCTACAGTTATGTATCGGAGAACATAAATCCTGATTTCAACGGATTCTGCATAATGGCAAGTCTGCTTGTAATTATGCTTGTTGCAAACTTCTTTGGATTCTACCTTACCTTGTTTTTAGGCAGAATTGTAGGCAAAATACTGATAGCAATAACCTTCATTCTTAATTCTGTCAGCATTTACTTTATAAATACATACGATGTAATGTTGGATGACAGCATGATGAGTAATGTATACAACACAAACTATGCAGAGGCTACAAGTTACTACTCATCTGCCGCCATACTATATATCATATTTATGGGAATACTACCTTGTATATTCCTGTTTTTGATAAAGTTAAAATACGGTTCGTGGAAAAAGTTTGGTTCCACAGTAGGAATCTCATTATTGATTGTGCTTGTATTGGCGTTTGCGAATGCCACTAATTGGACTTGGATTGACCGCCACGCTCCTGTAATAGGCAGTTTGCTGTTACCATGGTCATACATTGTAAATACAGTAAGGTTAAAGGTTCATGAGGCTCAAAACAACAGAGAGGAGATTATACTCCCCGATGCCACCATTGCCACTGATGAAAAGGATGTTGTTGTACTTGTCATTGGAGAGTCCTCAAGAAGAGACCATTTCTCTCTTTACGGCTATAGCAAAAATACAAACCCGTTATTGTCACAGGTCCCTAATTTGAAATATTACATTGCCAATTCAAGTGCAACCTATACAACTGCCGGTGTCAAGGCAATTCTTGAATATGCCGATACTGAAGATTTGTATGAGCCTCTGCCTAACTATTTGTATCGTAACGGCGTGGATGTTCAATGGAGGACAACAAACTGGGGAGAGCCTCCACTACATATTGAAAAATATATCAGAGACAATGAATTGAGGCAACAGTGCCAAGGTAATGATTGTGAATATGATAAAATGCTAATCTATAATTTATGCGATAGAATAGTTGAAAGTGGTAACAATAAGGTGCTTATAGTCTTGCACACAAGCACAAGCCACGGACCTTCATACAACCAAAAATACCCCAATGAATTTGAGAAGTTCTCACCCGTATGTGAAAGCGTTGAACTTAGCAAGTGTTCAAAAGAAGAACTGCTTAATGCTTATGACAACTCCATAGTATACACTGACTACCTGTTAAACAGTATTATCAATGATTTGCAGACACTTACCGATTGGAACAGCACTATGATATTTGTGTCTGACCATGGCGAATCTCTTGGTGAAAAGAACCTATACATGCATGGCGTGCCTATAAGCATTGCCCCAAAAGAGCAATATGAGATTCCTTTCATTGTATGGAGTTCAAAACCAAACATTGAATATAAAGACTTCAAAGAGGTTACACAACATCATGTTTTCCACAGTGTACTTAAATTTATGGGGATTGAATCCCCAATATACAATGAGGAGATGAATATTTTTATTGTAAATTAAAATTTTTATTGTAAATTTGCAAAATACACACCTGCTAAGCAAAAAAAATTATAAAGCATTATGGCTGAAGAAAAACAAAAACCGGCAGCTGAAAAACTGAAAGCGTTACAGCTTGCCATTGACAAAATTGAGAAGGACCACGGTAAGGGTACCATTATGAAGATGGGTGATGACCATGTGGTTGACGTTCAGGTAATTCCAACAGGCTCTGTAGGGCTTAACATGGCACTTGGAGTTGGAGGTTACCCAAGAGGAAGAGTTGTTGAAATTTATGGACCTGAATCATCAGGTAAGACAACACTTGCAATACACGCTATTGCAGAAGCCCAAAAAGCAGGTGGCATTGCCGCTATTATTGATGCAGAGCATGCATTTGACCGTTTTTATGCTGAAAAACTTGGCGTTGATGTTGAAAATCTTTTCATTTCCCAACCTGACAACGGTGAGCAGGCCCTTGAAATTGCAGACCAACTTATCCGTTCATCCGCCATTGACATAATAGTCATTGACTCTGTAGCCGCACTTACTCCAAAGGCTGAGATTGAGGGCGATATGGGTGACAACAAGGTAGGTCTTCAGGCAAGGCTTATGTCTCAGGCACTTAGAAAACTTACCGCAAATATCAGCAAAACAAACACTTGCTGTATCTTCATCAACCAATTGCGTGAAAAGATAGGCATCATGTTTGGAAACCCTGAAACAACCACCGGCGGTAACGCACTTAAATATTTTGCATCGGTACGCCTTGACATACGTCGTGTTTCTCCAATAAAGGAGGGAGATGAAGTCATTGGCAACCAGACAAGAGTTAAAGTGGTGAAGAATAAGGTTGCTCCTCCGTTCCGCAAAGCGGAATTTGACATTATGTTTGGTGAAGGAATTTCAAGAACAGGAGAAATAATTGACCTTGGCGTTGAATTTGGTATTATACAAAAGAGCGGTTCTTGGTTCAGTTATGACAACAACAAACTTGCACAAGGCCGTGATGCCGTAAAGAAACTGCTTGCTGACAACCCTGAACTTGCAGATGAAATTGAGAGCAAGATAATGGAGGTACTGCATTAATAAATGGTGATGCGGTGATTCGGTGATGCGATATATAATAGGTTATGAACAATTATGTTTTTGGATTCAGAGCCGTTATTGAGGCAATAGAATCAGGTAAGGAGATTGAGAAAATATATCTTAAAAAAGATGCTCAAAGTGACCTTGCCAAAGAGTTGTATGCTACCGTTAAGGGGCATAACATACCTGTTATACGTGTACCCGTAGAAAAAATAGACCGCATTACAAAAAAGAACCATCAAGGTGTAATAGCGTTTATTTCACCTATTGAATATCAGCAAATTACACAAATAATACCACAACTATATGAGGATGCAAAAAATCCTTTCATAGTTATTCTTGATGGTGTAACAGATGTAAGGAATTTTGGTGCAATAGCCCGTACATGTGAATGTGCGGGCGTTGATGCCATTGTAATTTCCCAAACTGACAGTGCTCCTGTTAACGCAGATGCCATTAAGACATCGGCGGGGGCATTACTTACAATACCTGTTTGTCGTGAACATAATCTTGAATACATTGTTAACTTCTTGAAGGAGTCCGGAGTAAAGATTATAGCGGCAAGTGAAAAGGCAACACAAAGTTACACTGACATTTCATACAATGAACCCATTGCTATAGTTATGGGTGCTGAAGACAAAGGCATTTCTTCTGAAATAATGGAACTTTGCGATGAGAAAGTCAGCATTCCTATTTTAGGGAATATACAATCTCTCAATGTTTCCGTTGCCGCAGGCATCCTTATCTACGAGGCGGTGCGAAACAGAAGTTACTAGCACTGTCCACTGTCCACTGTCAACTGTCAACTATGAACGTACTATATGAAGATAATCATCTGATAGCAGTCAATAAGGCTGTGGGTGAGATTGTGCAGGGCGACAAGACCGGTGACACTCCACTTGTTGAAAGCGTAAAGGCTTATCTCAAAGAAAAATACAACAAACCCGGCAATGTTTTCTGCGGAGTTACGCACCGACTTGACCGTCCGGTAAGCGGAGTTGTAATTTTTGCAAAGACAAGCAAGGCATTGGAGCGTTTCAATGAAATGCTTAGAGCCCACAACCTGAAAAAGACATATTGGGCTATTGTCAAGAACCCTCCAAAAGAGAATGAAGGCACTCTTAAGCACTATCTTGTACGCAATGAAAAACTGAATAAATCATTTGCTTACGATACTCCAAAAGCCAATTCAAAAGAGGCAATACTAAACTATAAGGTAATAGGCAAATCAGATAATTACACTCTTCTTGAAATAGACCTGCTTACAGGCAGACATCATCAAATCAGGTGCCAACTTGCTGCAATGGGGTGTCCTATTAAGGGTGATTTGAAATATGGGTTCCCACGTTCAAACAATGATGCCGGCATAAGTCTGCATGCACATTGCATAGAATTCATACATCCTGTCAGCAAAGAACCCATAAAAATCATTGCACCCTATCCTGAAACAGACATCTGGAACAAATTAATAATTAATAATTAACCGAATAACCGATTCACCGATTCTCCAATTCAACCTTTTTTTGTATCTTTGTATTTTGTAATTATGACAATCGCCTATGGCTAATTTTGACTTTCCTATCCACTTTGATAGTTTTGAGCAATACCCTGTATATACAGGCAATGATTTAGGTATATCATACACACCTGCAAAAACCACATTCAAAATCTGGTCTCCTGACATTGAAGATGCCATTTTACGCATTTATGAAGAGGGTGAAGGCGGCACAGCCATTGACACAAAACAGATGAAGAAACTGAAAAACGGTGTGTGGGAGGCTTTTGTATCGTCTGATTTAAGAAACAAATTCTACACTTTTCAAGTCAAGTTTGATGATGAATGGCTTGAAGAGACACCTGGTCCATACACTAAAGCGGTGGGAGTAAATGGTAAGAGAGGTGCCATTTTGGAGTTATGCCACACAAACCCTGAAGGTTGGGAAGCAGACAAAAGACCTGAACTTAAGAATTTTACAGACATTATTCTTTATGAAATTCATGTACGGGACTTTTCAACCGCCGCCAATTCAGGAATGCGGAACAAAGGTAAGTTTCTTGCCTTTACAGAAGAAGGCACTAAAAACTCATTTGGACAAACCACTGGTATTGACCACCTTAAAGAGTTAGGCATTACACACATTCATCTAATGCCATCGGCTGATTTTGCAACAATTAATGAATCACGGCTTGAAGACAACAAGTATAATTGGGGGTATGACCCTCTGAACTATAATGTTCCTGAAGGCAGTTACTCAACTAATCCGTATGACCCTTATTGCCGTATCCGTGAATTCAAGCAAATGGTTCAGGCACTTCACAAAAACGGCATAAGAATTATTATGGATGTGGTTTATAATCACACATATACATGGGAGCATTCCGCTTTCAGCATGATAACTCCAGGTTATTACTATAGGCACAATGCTGACGGCAGTTACTCTAACGCATCAGGGTGCGGAAATGAAACTGCAAGTGAGCGTGCAATGGTAAGAAAATATATCATTGACTCCGTTCTATTTTGGGCAAATGAGTATCATGTTGACGGTTTCCGTTTTGACCTTATGGGTATCCACGATACTGAAACAATGCGTCTTATAAGAACGGAACTTGACAAAATTGACCCTACCCTATTCATTTACGGAGAAGGTTGGACAGGCGGCGATTCTCCGCTTCCGTATGAGCAACGTGCAGTTAAACAACATGTAAATCAGACAGTTGGCATAGGAGTGTTTAGTGATGACTTGAGAGACGCCTTGAAAGGCAACTGGTCAAATGCCAGAGAACCCGGATTTGCTTGCGGAAGACAAGGCTATGATGAGACTGTAAAATTTGGAACTGTGGCTGCCACACAACACTCACAGATTCATTACGGACTTATAAACTATTCAAACTGTCCGTGGGCAAATGAACCTTATCAGTCAATCAATTATGTATCGTGTCATGATGACCTTTGCCTGAATGACAAACTTGTGTATGCCGCTCCTGAAAATACGGCTCAAATTGAATTAGTTAAATTTAACAAACTTGCCCAATCCATTATTATGACATCGCAGGGAGTGCCTTTTATTTATGGAGGAGAGGAACTTGCCCGCACTAAAAAAGGTGTGCATAATACATATCAATCACCTGACAGCATAAACCAACTTGATTGGGATAACAAGCACAAAGATTTCAGCCTGTACAACTATTACAAGGGAATAATTAATTTAAGACGGAAGCACCCTGCCCTACACCTTGCCACAACTGAACTTATTCAAAAGCATTTGCATTTTCTATATCCTAATCAGGCTTGCGTGGTGGCATTTACTATTGATGACAATGCCGGTGGAGACAAGTGGAACCGCTTTCTTATTATTCATAACGGAAACCGAAACATGATTTCACTTGATATTCCGCAAGATAACTGGTGGATTATTGGCAATGGTGAGGACATTGATGAGCAAGGCATATATAAATGGAACAGGAATAACATAACCGTACCTGCATCAACCACTATGATATTATGCAAAAAATTCTAGATATAACAGATGCCCTTGAGCAGGTTGCTCCGCTCAGTCTGCAAGAGGAGTGGGACAATTCAGGCTGGCAAGTGGGGCCTCTTAAAGATGAGGTGTCAGCAGCTTTGCTTTGCGTTGATGTAACTCCGCAAGTCATTGATGAAGCCATATCAAAAAGTTGTGATTTAATAATATCACATCACCCGTTGATTTTTTCAGGAATAAAAACGCTTGATTATAAAGATGTTACCTCAGCAATAATTATTAAGGCTGTACAACACAACATTTCAATCTACTCATCGCATACCGCTATGGATGCCGCCTTTAATGGAGTTAATGGTAAAATATGTGAGAAACTTAACCTCAAGGACTATCATATTCTTGATAACCCCGATGCACAATCAGGCATAGGTATGATAGGCTTTACAGACAAGCCTTATACTGAAATTGAATTTCTTGAAAAAGTAAAGAAAACTTTTGGATGTCAAATAATCAAACACTCTGACCTTACAGGCAGAACGGTAAACAAAGTTGCGGTTTGCGGTGGTTCAGGAGCATACCTTATTAATAATGCAATGGAACAGGGTGCTGACATGTTTGTTACTGCCGATGTAAAATATCACCAATATTTTAATGCTTTAGGAAAAATGGTTGTGGCTGATATTGGGCATTTTGAGAGCGAACAATTTACAAAAGACATTTTTTATTGCATAATTACAAAAAAATTTCCTAAATTTGCAGTCCGTTTTTCAGAAACGGGTAAAAGTCCAATAAACACACTATAATATGGCGGAAAATACAGAAACAGTTAAAGAGATTTCAGTTGAGGAGAAACTGAAGGCATTACATCAGTTACAGAACAAGGTTTCTGAAATTGACAAAATCAAAATTCTTAGAGGTGAGCTTCCTATTGAGGTTCAAGACCTTAAAGATGAGATTGAAGGTCTTGACACACGTATTGCAAACATTCAAAATGACCTTGCAACCATTGCAACTCAAACAAGTGACTGCAATAACAAGATAAAGGACGCAGGTGCTCTTGTTGCCAAATACAAAGAGCAGATTGACAATGTAAGCAACAGCCGTGAGTTTGACCATCTGTCTAAAGAAATTGAATATCAGGAACTTGAGATAGAACTTGCAAAAAAGCACATCAATGATTACGGAGTTGCCAAAGAGCGTAAGGAGGATGACCTTCAAAAAGCGGAGAATGCAAAGCAAGAGAAAATTGCTATCTTAAAAGAGAAGGAGGAGCAACTTGAAGAGATTATTGTTGATACAAAACAAGATGAAGAGCGTTTAAGAAAAGAGGCAAAGGAGATTGAGTCAATAATTGACCCTCGTCTGCTTCAGGCATTCAAACGTATAAGAAAGAATGCACGTAACGGTCTTGCTGTTGTTACTATTGAGCGTGACGCTTGCGGCGGTTGCTTCAATAAGATTCCGGCTCAACGCCAACTTGACATACGTTCACGCAAGAAGATTATTGTTTGCGAACATTGCGGACGTATTCTTGTAGACCCTGA
>JAKSNZ010000043.1 GCA_024405855.1 Paludibacteraceae bacterium | reverse complement strand
ATCTATGTACAACAACTTCACCTTAATGAAGACTAATTGAAACCTATTTCAATAAAAAAAGACCAACGCTTTGGAAGTGTTGGTCTTTTTTGTAAAATCTGCAAACAATAAAAATAAATTTTGAAATGTGTCTATAAAATCATACATTTGCAAACTATTACAAAAGTATGAAAAGAGACACTAATAAAGAGTTTGACGAAGCCATTGCTGAGTGCAAGGAGATTTTCTCAAAAAAACTGCTTGATTACGGTGGTGCATGGCGTATAATGCGTGCAGAATCTGTTACAGACCAGATTTTCATAAAGGCAAAACGCATACGCTCACTTGAAATCAAAAAGGAGAATCTTGTGGGTGAGGGTATAAAGCCTGAATTCATAGGAATTGTAAACTACGCTGTAATTGGTCTTATCCAGCTTAAATACGGAGCCGCCGATGTCATTGACATGGAGGCGGAATCCATAATAAAGTTGTATGATGAGTATGTGGCTGAGGCTAAAAAACTTATGTTTGCCAAAAATCATGACTACGATGAGGCTTGGCGAAGCATGCGCATAAGTTCCTACACTGACCTTATTCTAATGAAAATCAACAGAACTAAGGAGATAGAGGACCATAAAGGTAAGACTCTTATCTCAGAGGGCATAGATGCAAACTATTTTGATATGCTCAATTATGCTGTTTTTGCACTTATTAAACTTGCAGAGGGAGAACAAGTATGAACGGCGATACTATTAAACGGATAATAGCCATTGTTTGCAGACTGATTATAGGGTGTGTGTTCCTGTTTTCAGGTTTTGTAAAGTCAGTTGACCCTGTTGGCACATATTACAAGATATGTGATTATCTTGAGGTAATAGGATGGACAAATCTGTATGATTTGGCAATGGTTGCGGCGTTTTTGCTGATAATAGCGGAATTAACCATTGGATTCAATATGGTGGTATCGTTGCAGCTGAAGTTGACTTCAATAGGAACAGCAGTCTTTATGGCATTTATGACGGGACTTACCTTGTATCTTGCAATTGCAAATCCTATTTCTGACTGTGGTTGTTTTGGAGATGCGGTGGTGCTGACCAATTGGGAAACTTTTTTTAAGAATGTGGGTCTTGATGTTGCACTTATTGTGTTGCTGTTAACGCTCAAGTATGATAAGCCGTATTTGTCAAATGAAGTGCAGTGGGTTGCAATGCTCATACCTGTTTTAGGAAGTTTTGCTATTGAGATGTATTGCTATAGGCATTTGCCTATAATAGATTTCCGTTCGTATAAAGTTGGAAATAACATACAGGAACTTATGGCTATTCCTGACGATGCCCCTGTTGACAAGTACAAGACCACATTCATCTATTCAAAGGACGGAGTTGAAAAGGAGTTCACTCTTGATAATTACCCTGCCGATGACCCTTCTTGGGTGTTTGTAAGGCAGAATGTTGAATTGGTTGAAAAAGGCTATGTTCCTCCTATTCATGACTTTTCAATAGTGGTTGACGGAGAGGATGACATAACTGATTTGGTGCTTGAAAGAGACGGCTACACCCTGCTTATCATAAGTCCAAAATTAGAGAACGCTGATAAAAACTACATCTCTGACATTAATGATATGACAGATTGGGCTAATGAAAAGGATATTCCTGTATATTGGCTCACTTCAACCTTTCATTCTGAGATAAATGATTTTGTTGAGAAATATAACATCAGATGCACTATGGCTCAAACAGATGAAATAACACTGAAAACCATAGTAAGGTCAAATCCGGGATTGGTTCTTTTGGAAAAAGGGACAGTTATAAAGAAATGGCATTGTATTGATTTTCCGTCAAGTTATGAATTGGAACGTATAATTAATAAAAAATCAAAAAAATTAAAATGAGAAAGAACATTGTAGCAGGCAACTGGAAAATGAACAAGACCCTGCAGGAAGGTGTAGCATTGGCTACTGAGTTAAAAGAGATTCTAAAAGGTCAGAAACCAAATTGTGAGGTTATTATAGGCACTCCGTTTATACACCTTGCAACAGTTGCTGATGTAATTAAAGGTAGTGTAATCAAACTTTCTGCAGAGAACTGTGCAGATAAGGAGTCAGGTGCCTATACAGGTGAGGTTTCAGCAGCAATGGTTAAATCAACAGGTGCTGAATATTGTATTCTTGGACACTCTGAACGTAGAGGTTACTACGGAGAGACACCTGAAATTCTAAAGACAAAGGTTGATTTGGCTCTTGCTAAAGGTCTAAAGGTTATTTTCTGCATAGGAGAAAGCCTTGAGGAACGTGAGGCAGGTAAGCAGAATGAAGTTGTAAAGGCAGAATTGGAAGGCAGTGTATTCCATTTGTCAGAGGCTGAGTTTGCAAACATAGTTATTGCGTACGAGCCAATTTGGGCAATAGGAACAGGCAAGACCGCTACATCTGACCAAGCAGAAGAGATTCATGCATACATTCGTAGCCTTATTGCTGACAAATACGGCAAGAAAGTTGCTGAGGATACATCAATTCTTTACGGTGGCAGCTGCAAGGCTTCAAATGCACCTGAATTGTTTGCAAAACCTGACATTGACGGTGGCTTGATAGGTGGTGCATCTCTAAAGGCTCCTGATTTCAAAGGTATTATTGACGCATTTTAACTTTATCCCTAAAAAATGCAAACGCTAATATTTGCAACAGGGAATAAGCATAAGGCAGAAGAGGTGCAGAACTTTCTTGGTGAAGGTTTTGCACTTTGCTGTCTTAAGGATGTAGGCATTACAGAAGATATACCTGAAAATGCTGACACTTTGCAAGGTAATGCCTTGCAAAAGGCTATGTATGTATATCAGAGAACGGGAAATGCATGTTTTGCTGACGATACGGGACTTGAAGTGGACGCCCTTGACGGTGCTCCTGGTGTACATACTGCAAGATATGCAGGAGAAAACAAGTCATCAGATGACAATGTTAACCTGTTGCTGAAGAATTTGAGTGGAGTGACAAACCGTACAGCAAGATTCAGAACGGTTATTGCCTATATTGACGGTTGTGGTAAGCCTCATTATTTTGAGGGTGTGGTTGAAGGAACTATAGTTGAGAAAAGACACGGAGTTGGAGGGTTTGGCTATGACCCTGTATTTATGCCAAAGGGATATGACAAGACCTTTGCAGAGATTCCCTTAGAAGAAAAAAATAAAATTAGCCATAGAGGACTTGCTATGGGCAAGTTTATGGAATATCTGAGCAAATTTGATAAATAATATGAAACTAAGGTGTATTTTGTTTTCAATGTTACTGTGTGTTACGTTTACGGCTAATGCACAAACTGCGGTAGGAGAGTGGACAAGTTACATGCCATATAATAATGTTACTTCAGTGGAAGAGACTCCTAATAAGATTTTTGCCATTGGAGACAATCACCTTTTTTCAATATCAAAGAGCGATTCTGAAGTCATTAAGTATTCAAAAGTTGATGGATTAAGTGAGGATAATGTTAAAAAAATAAAATATGACTGGAATACAGGGAAACTTGTAATTGCTTATTCAAATTCCAATATTGATATTATTGATGCAGACGGTAATATATTTAACATTGCTGATATTCTTGAAAAAAGTTTGTCAGCAGACAAGACAATTAATAATATAACGTTTTATAATAATGACGCCTATCTAAGTGCCGGTTTTGGGATAGTGGTTCTTAACTTGAAGAAATTGGAAGTTAAAAATACATACGTTATTGGTGATGGAGGGGCTATGTCAGCAGTGTATGACTTGACCACTGACGGAACAAACTTCTATGCTCTTGTTGATAATGCAATTTTGCAGGCTCCTGTCAAGGGTGTTAATTTGCTTGATTATAATAATTGGGTTGAGTATAAGAATAAACTGCCCGATTCTGTGAAAGGTTTTGAAAGTCTGACTTTTTTTAGCGGCTGCTTTGTATTGGAGGAAACAGATGGGAATATATACAAGAGCACTGATACAGGTTGGGAAATCCTTATAAGCAACGATACAGAAAAAAATTATGTTCACACAGGTAAAGACCATATAATAGCAGGTGTTAACGGGAGAGTTTCAGTGTGGAATGAAAAATGGGAACTTACAGTAATATATTCACTATATGGTGTGGATGTGTTGAAGTTAGATAATATAATTTGGACTGCTTGTATGAATTTAGGAGTTTTGAAATACAATGATACTGATAGTTCCGCCTACTTTTTTATGCCTGATGGTCCTTTGCTCAAATATTCCCAAAAGATACAATTTGATAATGGAATAATTACAGTAGCACCTGGTTTTTCTTGGATAGACAGAGGTTATAGACAAGGTGCTGTAATGTTACTTGATAATGGCAAATGGACTGTCTACGATGAAATATCTTCAGGTGTGTCAAATATATCTCCTGACGGTATGTTTAAAGATGTTGTTTCAATTGCTGTTGACCCCAAAAACAAGGAGCATGTATTTGTCTCTACTTGGGGTGAAGGTGTATATGAGTTCTTAAATGGGAAGGCGGTTAAACTGTATAATGCAAAATCTACAAATGGTGTACTGAAATCTGTTTTGAATGATACAGAGTATAATAAAAATCACTATGTAAGAGTTGATGGTCTTGCGTATGACAAGAACGGAAATCTGTGGGCACTTAACTCTGTGAGTTCATCACAAGGTAGTTATAATTGTGTTGTATATATGACGCCTGATAATGTATGGCATGAGGCATCGGGGTACTCACCTTTGGAAACATGTGCAGGTTTAAGAAAAATTATATTTCACTCTAATGGTCAGCATTGGATTTTGTCAGCAAGAAGTACTCCTGGTATAATGGTTAAGAGTGATAAGGGAAGCAAGTTCTTTAGAGAGTTGAAATATTCTGATAATAATGTAGTTAAAAGTATAACTCCTACATATATATATGATTTGGCAGAAGATAAGAACGGAGATGTTTGGATTGGAACAAGTGAGGGACCTATAATATATAACAATTGTTCAAATGTATTGGATACATATTATACCGCTTCAAGAATTAAGATTTCAAGAAATGACGGTTCAGGGTTAGCGGATTACTTGCTTGACGGTATTCCTGTAACGGCAATTGCAGTGGACGGAGGCAACAGAAAGTGGATAGGCACCAATTCTTCAGGTGTTTATCTGATTTCTGCAGACGGGCAGACTACATATCATAACTTTACAACAGAAAACTCTCCGATGCCTTCAAATGATGTCTCCTCAATAGCAATTAATTCTAATACAGGAGAAGTGTACATAGGTACGGCAGAAGGTATTGTCTGCTATAATGAGGGTACTATTGAACCTGTCAAGAAAATGGATTCAAATAAGATTCATGTATATCCAAACCCTGTAACACCTGACTATAAAGGAATGATAACTGTTGTAGGTCTTGAAAAGGATACAGAAGTTAAGATTACAGATGCCAGCGGACATGTGGTATATGACGGCAAGTCTTTTGGCGGTTCATTGTCATGGAATGGTAAAAATTATGCCGGCACAGATGTCAGTGCCGGCGTATATTTCTTTCATCTGTTCAATACAGATACAAACAATAGCCGTAGTGCCGCGGCAAAAGTGTTGATAATAAGATAATTCTTATTTTGATGTCAGAACTTCAACTCCGTTTGCCTTAACGTTTACGGTAAGAACATTCTTGTCAAGTGTGAAATTACTGCCAAGATTGCTTATAAACTCCTTATTCTCAAACATTTTTGGAAGTAGGATTCCAATTTCAGCAGCCTCATCGCTCTTATTGAATACTGCAATGGCAACTTTGCCAAAGTAGTTTCTTGCGTATGCCCAAGTGGTGTCATCAAGTCTTAGCTCAATAAAATCACCATATATAAGTGCCAAATTATGCCTTCTTAAATTGGCAATTTTAGATACTGTTTTAAGGGTCTTTTGCTCATTGGCATTCAGCATGGAACCAAATCTCATCATACGGCGGCAGTCAGGGTCATTTGCACCTGCATCACCCAATTCATCTCCGTAATAAATTACAGGAACACCAGGTATTGTAAGGTTAAAGGCATCAAGTTGTACAAGTTTGTCGTAAGCAGTGGAATCTGTAACAGAAATATCCCTTAGCCAGCCAGCCGCTTTTGAGTCTTCATCATAACGTACATCGCCCGATGCGTAACAGATAAAGCGGGCACGGTCATGATTGCCTGAAATGTAACCCATTAGGCTATGGTTGCCGTATGTCTTAAGACTCATGTTAAGGGTGTTGCTTATACGCCTTAGGCTTTGACCCTTTACGGCAAAAACATTTGATGCATCATCAGATACATTAAAATCAAATTGACCGCTAAGCATACCTGAGTTTACATAGCTGCTAATAAGTTTAGGGCTTCCGTATGATTCTCCAATCTGATAGATAACCTTGCCGTCAGGTATTTCAACCTCTTTTTTCAATTTATATGTGAGGGTTTGCCAAAAATGCTCCTGAACATGCTTGCAGGCATCGTGGCGGAAACCATCAAGGTCATAATTCTTAATCCAAGCAACGGCAGAGTCTGTCATACATTGTACAATTTCCTCTCTTGAATAGTCAAGAGTAGGCAAGAACTCATCAAACCAAGTTGTCAGACGATAGTCATTCCAACGCTCAAGGTTCTTGGTGCCGTCAGGCAGAATAAGTGGGGTGCATATAGTAGGGTCATTCTTAAACATAGGATGCTCCTTATGCACATGATTGGCAACATAGTCAAGCAGAATGTTTATGTCGTGGGCATGAGCGGTGTCAACAAGGGCTTTCATCTCATCACTTGTTCCAAGACGGAAATCAATTTTAGATGAAGATATAGGCCAATATCCGTGATAGCCTGTGAACCTTGTTTTCACAGGGTATGTTATGCCTGAATATGGTTCAAGCGGGTTTTGAACAATAGGTGATACCCAAATGGTGTTGACACCCAAAGAGTCAAAATAACCTTCAGTAATTGCTTGCGTGATACCAACAATATCGCCGCCAAAATAATCAACTTTTGGGTTTACGTCAGGACGGTTCATCGGATGGTCATTTTCAGGCTTGCCGTTCTTGAAACGGTCAACAATCAGGGAATAAAGAATTTGGCTGTGCTTGTCCTGTCTTGTTATCAAATTGACATCTGTTACCACTTTGCCATACTCAATAGGTACCAAAACATCATTTGAGATGCCGTATTTATTGGCTGCCACCACTCTGATATATGAACGCTTAACATCTTTTGCCTCCTTTGGAACTGAAATTCTTATGGAATTCTCTGACTGTTTGTAGAATGTTGCAGGCATCTTATAGTTCTGCCAATATACATACAATTGTTCAATTTCATTGAATGTCTCAAGTGTGAAGTGTGTTCCATAGCACTTCTCCGATACCAAAACAGGAGCCTTGTCTTGTGTTCCGTTTACGTGTAGAATTGAGTTGAACTTGCCTGAATTGTTGTCCACTTTTTCAGGATTGGTCTCATCATGATTCCAATCGCCGTCTCTTACAAGTTGATATAGGTATGTTCCCGGGCTTATGCGGAAAGTAACCTCATAGATACTGTCACTGTTAAGTGTCAAATCAGGGTGGAATGACGGTACCCAATCATTCATCTGACCTGCAAGCTGCACTCTTTTCCATCTTTTGCCATTAGGATTGTATCGGAAGGTGAATTCGCCTTCATCGGTACGTTTGCAAAGTACGCTGTAAGGCACACCCTCAACCCAAATGGCAAGGTTCTGAAGAGGTTTCATTTTTCCTGCAAAGACAGTGATGGTGCTTTTGTCTTCACTCAGTGTAGTGAACAGCATCTTGTTGTCTATTGTAACAGAGTCTATCTTTTCAGGCTCAAGAA
Source organism: Paludibacteraceae bacterium (assembly GCA_024405855.1). Classification (GTDB taxonomy): domain Bacteria; phylum Bacteroidota; class Bacteroidia; order Bacteroidales; family Paludibacteraceae; genus Enterocola. The sequence goes on along the minus strand of JAKSNZ010000043.1, from coordinate 1,359 downwards.
TATAGTTTTTGGAGAGGATAATGTTCTTTCCGCCTTCAAGTGTGACAAAGGAATTTAAATCAACATCCACTGTACTTTCAGTAGGTAAATTCAGTTTATTGTACTTACACCCTGCAAGTAGTAGTGCAGAGATAAGAATGATTGGAAGTTTGAAAACAGTTTTCATTTCTCTTTTATTAAAATTACACTAATTGCACCTAATATCAGCAGCACTCCTGCAACCACAAGCATTGCGGCTTGAGTGCCAACTATACTTAATATAAGACCACCGCAAATTGCCGCCACTATTTGAGGCAGGCATATTGTGCAGTTGAATAATCCTAAATAATATCCCATGTTGTCTCCTTTTAGAGAGTTTGTAAGTATTGTGAAAGGTATGGCAAGCATTGCAGCCCAAGTTGCACCTATAAGGGCATAACTTACAAATAAAAGGTATTGGTTGTGTACAAAGAATATGGATATGAACCCTATAGCACCAACAATAAGGCTTATGGCGTATGCCCATTTATTGCCACATTTCTTCTCAATAAACGGTAGCAGGGCAGCCCAAAGAAGTGAACCTACAGCCTGAATTGCAAACACAACTCCAACCCAGTTTCCTGCATCTTGGAACTCTGTTGCGTCTGTCTTTGCTCCGTCCCAACCAAAACATAGCGATGCAATGGCTCCGTTTGAGTATGTCCACATATACATAAACGCAGACCAGCAGAAGAATTGGACAAGTCCTACGGTCCAGAATGTGGAAGGTGCGGTTCTCAAGAGTTTGAAGAAACTTACACTTTCTGCTTTTTTGTCAGCATCGGGTGTGTTTTCAAGACCATGAAACTCCTTGTATTCTTCAGGATTTAACTCCTTAACGGTAATAAATGTGTAGAGTACGCATAAAATAAGAATGGCGGCTCCTATGTAGAAACTCCATTTTACGGAATCAGGGATAACCCCTTCAGGGGCGGTGTTTGCAATGCCTATCCAAGTAAAGAATATAGGGAAAAGGTAACCGCAAAGAGAACCTGCGTTGCAAAGGAATGATTGAATGGAGTATGCCAACCCTTTTTGTTCATTGCTTACCATATCGCCCACCATCATTTTGAATGGTTGCATTGCTATATTGATGGAGGTGTCAAGGAACATAAGTGAGAATAGCCCGAACCACATTGCCGCATTCAGTCCAAGGAAAAGGCCCTGTGCAAAGGTAAAGTTTCCTGCGTTTGGAAGAAGTGCCATAACGGCAACTGCTATAATTGCTCCTACAAGCAAGTATGGTTTACGTCTGCCTATGCTGCACCAGGTTTTATCTGAATATTTGCCCACAAGCGGTTGGACAATCATGCCCATAAGCGGTGGCAGAATCCAAAAGAA
>JAKSNZ010000042.1 GCA_024405855.1 Paludibacteraceae bacterium | reverse complement strand
TTCTACTGGCAATTTGCATTATACCGGTAGTGATTCTCCAAATTAAAAAGAACAAGAAAAAATAAAAAAGAGGGCAAGTTGCCCTCTTTTTATTATTCTTAAACAAACTGACAAATTACGGCAGATTGTATCAGTAATTTTTTTCATGTGTTTTTATTGTTTTTAGAAATAAAATAACTATTTTTGCAGTCGAAAACCAATATTATTTCACAAATGGACGATTATCATCCGGATAACTTTATGTTTAACTAGGATGGAGGGCTCAGAGGCTGCTCCACCCACAGAGTTTGGAGACAAAGCCTATGAGAGCTTTTTTAATCAACGGCAACGGATTGGTTGCCACACCCAAATGGGAACCCAACTGCTGGGTAAACATTACAAAACCAACTCAAGAAGACAAAGATTACGCAATTGACACGCTTGGTGTGCCACAGGCCTTTTATGAAGATATTGAAGACGTTGATGAACGTCCTCGTATTGAAATAGAGGACGGTTGGTGCTTTATTCTTATGCGTATTCCATGCAAGGCTGAGGAGTATGAGACATCTGCACCGTTCTCAACCGTACCGCTTGGTATCATTTTTAAGAATGACGTGTTTGTATCGGTGTGTTTTCATAAAAATGACCTGATTCCTGATTTCATACAATATACAAGAAGAAAAGGCATTCAACGCACTGACAACATTAACTTTGTGTTCCGTCTGCTGCTTTCATCAAGTATATGGTTCCTGAAATACCTGAAACAGATTAAGGGACGTGCCTTACTTGCTGAAACACAGTTGGAGCAATCCATTAGAAATGAAGACCTGCAAACAGTGTTGAAATTGGAAAAGTGTTTGGTATATTTCACCACATCGCTCCGTGGTAATGAAATTCTGACCCACAGACTTAAGAACCTGCGTTTCACCAAAGAGGAGTATGACCCTGAACTTGTTGAGGACGTTGAAATTGAATCAAAACAGGCTCTTGAAATGACAAATATCTACAGCGATATCTTCTCAGGCATGACTGAAACCTACGCTTCAGTTATCTCCAACAACTTGAACATTGTAATGAAACGTTTGACAACCATTTCAATTGTCCTTATGTTCCCTACTTTGGTTGCAAGTTTCTTTGGAATGAACCTAGAAGTAGGCACCACCATTTTTAACACAACCTTTGCCATTGTTGTTCTGATTTCAGTGGTTTTGGCGATGTTAATTATGTGGTTGTTCATAAAATTGAAATGGTTTAAGTAAATTGTTAATTCTTTTGCACTCAAAAGTTGCTGTTTTATTGAAAAAAATTGCTACATTTGTAGGTTATTTTAATAAACATACAGCAACTTTTATGGAAAAGAATCTTATTGATGAAGTTAAGGCTAAAGCAAACATTTGGCTTAACGGTGATTATGACGCACAAACCAAGCAGAAAGTACAGGAGATGCTTTCCGCTTCAGACACCACTGAGTTGGTTGAATCATTCTACAAGGATTTGGAATTCGGCACAGGAGGATTGCGCGGCATTATGGGTGTTGGTACAAACCGCATGAACATCTACACTGTAGGAGCGGCAACACAGGGGCTTGCAAATTATCTTCATAAGAATTTTGGAAAGAACGCAGACATTAAGGTGGTTGTAGGACATGACTGCCGAAACAACAGCCGTCTGTTTGCAGAAACCACGGCAAACATATTCTCCGCTAACGGCATTAAGGTTTTCTTGTTTGAGAATCTGAGACCTACACCTGAAATCTCATTTGCAATACGTCATTTGGGTTGTCAGAGCGGTGTTGTTGTTACTGCAAGTCATAATCCTAAAGAGTATAACGGATACAAGGCATATTGGGAGGACGGAGCACAAGTTATTCCACCTCACGATACCGGAATCATTGCTGAAGTCAACAAAATCAAGAGTATAAAGGAAATCAAGTTCCAAGGCAACCCTGCCCTCATTCAAACCATTGGAGAGGATGTTGACAGCGTATTCCTTGAGAAAATCAAGAAACTAAGCCTTTCACCTGACATTGTTGCAAAGCAAAAAGACCTTAAGATAGTCTACACCCCTATTCACGGCACTGGTATAACCCTTATTCCTCGTGCATTGAAAATGTTTGGGTTTGAGAACATTATAAGCGTTGATGCCCAAAATGTAATTAGCGGAGACTTTCCTACCGTACTCTCCCCTAACCCTGAAGAGCCGGCAGCCATGAAACTTGCCGTTGAAAAGGCAAAAGAGGTTGATGCTGACATTGTTATGGCTTCAGACCCAGATGCTGACCGTATGGGTATCGCTGTAAAGAACGACAAAGGCGAATGGATACTTGTTAATGGTAACCAAACCGCACAGATGTTTGTTTATTACCTGATTCGCAGAAACAAGGAACTAAAGAGACTGAAAGGCAATGAATACATTGTAAAAACCATTGTTACAACAGAACAGATTGCCGCCATTGCAAAGAAATTCAATGTTCCTTATTTTGATGTCTACACAGGATTCAAGTGGATTGCCGCCGTTATGCGTGAGCAGGAGGGCAAGAAAACCTATATCGGTGGTGGCGAAGAGAGCTACGGATTCCTTGTTGAAGACTTTGTAAGAGATAAGGACGCTGTTTCTGCCTGTGTTATGATTGCAGAAATCACCGCATGGGCAAAACAGAACGGAATGACAATATATGAACTGCTTCAAGACATTTACCTTGAATTCGGATTCTCTAAAGAGAAAGGAATTTCTGTAGTTAAGAAGGGTAAGGACGGTGCAGAAGCCATTAAGAAAATGATGTCTGACTTCCGCTCAACGCCACCTGTAAAGATTGCCGGTTCAAGAGTGGTTACCATAAAAGACTACGCATCACTGCGTTGCATGGACATTGTATCAGGCTCAACATCTCAAATGGAGATGCCTGAAACCGCTAACGTATTGCAGTATTTTACTGAAGACGGCACTAAGATTTCTGTACGTCCTTCAGGCACAGAGCCTAAAATCAAGTTCTATATTGAAGTTCGTCTTCCGCTTAAAAACCGCAATGAATTTGATGCGGTAAATGCGGCTGCTGAAGAAAAGATAAACGCTGTAAAGGCATCTCTTGGGCTATAATGAGACACAGGTTGGCTATTCTGATATTGTGTCTGTTCATTTGCATTGGCATTCTGTCCGCACAGAATGCCAAAGTTGCTATTTTATCAGTGAATGACTTACACTCAGCAATAGACAGAATGCCAAAACTAACAACCTTGGCTGACAGTTTAAGAGGAATATATCCTGAACTTATTTTGGTATCGGCAGGAGATAATTGCACAGGCAATCCTATTAATGACCAATATCCACACCATAACTACCCCATGACCGCCCTTATGAATTATGCAGGGTTTGATGTATCGGCAGTTGGAAATCATGAATTTGACGGTCCTGCAGGCAGTTTCAAATGGACACAGCAACACTCACATTTTCCGTATATTTGTGCAAATGTTTCCGTAGCAGACTCTCTTGGATACAAGATAGCCCCATATAAAATATTTAACCTTTCAGGCGGAGTTAAAGTCTGTTTTTTGAGTATTGTAGGGATAAACGCTTCAGGCATTCCCGATGCTCACCCTGACAAACTTAAAGGAATGCATTTCAATAGTGAACTTGAAACCATCAGGCAATACAAATCATTGAGAGACAGTTGTAATGTTCTGATTTTTCTAACCCACATTGGTTATAATAAAGACTTGGCGTTGGCTGACTCCTGTAACTTTGAAGATGCAATAATAGGTGGTCACTCGCATACACTGATAAACGGGGCGGTAAAGCACAATAATATACCTATAACTCAAGTTGAAAACGGGCTGAAGCATGCAACTCTTACTGTTTTTGACTTAAAGGACGGAAAGGTGGAACGCTCTGATTCAAAACTGTTTACCATTGCAGAATCCACTGATAATGAGTCTGCTGCAAGTTTGCTGCAATTCTTTACATCTGCAAATATGTTCAACGATACAATAGCGTTTCTGCCTAAAACCATTGAGTCTGAAACAAAGTTGGGTGAACTTATGTGCAATGCCTTTATCAACGAATGCAATGCTGATTTTTCCATTCAAAACTTTGGTTCGGTAAGGGTAAATTCTCTTGCAAAAGGTTATATTACAAAGCGTGACATTCTTGCTCTTGACCCGTTTGGTAATTATGTAATGACATGGGAACTGAAACCATCTGAAATTGAAGATTTGATTATGGCAACCTGCCATGCTGATAAAAACAGAATGCCGTTTGCCGGCGGATTCAAATACACCCCATCTGTGCAAGTAACTGATTGGAAAGGGAAAAAACTGAATAAGAACAAATTGTATAAGGTGGCATTGACTGATTTCATTACATCGTCAGTACATATTAATGCATCAACTGAGCCACAGACAAGCGGTAAGATTTCATCTGACATAATTATTGAATATCTAAAACACTTATATCCAATTAAATGATTATGAAAAAGGCTCTATTATCTCTGATTTTTGCAACATTTGCATTATGTTCATTTGCTCAAAGTGATACTACTCAAGAACCTGTTGTATTCAAAAAAGACAAATTGGTTTCATTTAACGGCAAACCTATAACCGCTGATGAATACCTTGTTTTGTCTGAAAAAAATTGTCCACAGGCATACAAATGGTTCCATAGAGGTGATATTCTAAAGAAAACAGGAACAGGGCTTATGGCTGGAGGATTCCCCCTTGCGGCTGCAGGATGTGTAATGTTTGCAGCTGGCTATGCTTATCTATTACCAACTGCCATAACAAAAGATACTTATACTAGTTCAATATTATTAGGATTTGGAGCATCATTTATTGTAGTTGGTGCCACCGCTGGCATAGCGGGAATACCACTTTATTGTGTGGGTGTAAACCAAAAGAAACGCAGTTATGAAGTTTACAACAACGGATTATGTGAGCCACAGACTGCACACTCAAAAAGAATTATGGATATAAAATTCAATACAAATGGTATTGCATTAAATTTCTAAAAACAATTATGAAACATCAATTAAGAAGTGCGGTATGCACTGAAGGCAGGAGAATGGCGGCAGCCAGAGCATTGTGGGTTGCCAACGGAATGAAACGTGAGCAACTTGGCAAGCCTATTATTGCCATAGTAAACTCATTTACACAGTTTGTACCAGGGCATACGCACCTACATGAGATAGGACAGGAGATAAAGGCTGAAATTGAGAAACTTGGTTGTTTTGCGGCGGAGTTTGACACCATTGCCATTGATGACGGCATTGCCATGGGGCATGACGGAATGCTTTACTCTCTGCCAAGCCGGGACATAATTGCTGACAGTGTTGAATATATGGTCAATGCCCACAAGGCAGATGCCATGATTTGCATAAGCAACTGTGACAAAATCACTCCGGGAATGCTTATGGCGGCAATGAGGCTTAATATACCTGCCGTGTTTGTATCGGGAGGACCAATGGAGGCTGGCGAATGGAACGGCAGACATCTTGACCTTATTGACGCTATGGTTATGGGAGCAGATAAGAGTGTATCTGACAAGGATATGGCAGAGATTGAACAGACTGCCTGCCCTACTTGCGGTTGCTGTTCAGGAATGTTTACCGCCAACTCAATGAACTGCCTCAATGAGGTTCTTGGCATGGCATTACCTGGAAACGGTACTGTTCTTGCAACTCATACAGGACGCCGCCGTATTGCACTTGAAGCGGCACGCCAAATAGTCAAGAACGCCTATAAATATTATGAGGACGGCGATGAAAGTGTATTGCCGCGTTCCATTGTAACAAGAGAGTCCGCTCTTAACTCAATGACACTTGACATTGCAATGGGTGGCTCCACAAACACAGTACTGCACCTGCTTGCCATTGCTCATGAGGCTGGCGTGAACTTTACAATGGACGACATTGACGCACTTTCACGCAAGACACCTTGCATCTGTAAGGTTGCACCTAACACTATAAAATATCATGTACAGGATGTAAACCGTGCAGGCGGTATTCTTGGAATACTTGGTGAACTTGCAAAAGGCGGTCTGCTCCACCTTGATGCAAAACGTGTTGACGGTCTTACACTTGGTGAGGCTATCAAGGAATATAGTATTACAGGTAATACTGTTTCTGACAAGGCAAAGGAGATTTACACAGCAGCACCTTGCAGAAAATTCAATATTGTACTTGGTTCTCAAGAAAACAGATATTCTGAGTTTGACACTGACCGTGCAGAGGGCTGTATTCGTGATTTACAGCATGCCTACACAAAGGATGGAGGTCTTGGCGTACTGAAAGGAAATATTGCCGTTGATGGTTGCGTTATAAAAACCGCTGGTGTGGATGAGAGCCTTTGGAAGTTCAAAGGCAAGGCAGTTGTCTTTAACTCACAGGAAGATGCCTGTGACGGCATTCTTGGAGGCAAGGTACACTCAGGAGATTGCGTTGTCATAAACTATGAGGGTCCTAAGGGCGGTCCCGGTATGCAGGAAATGCTCTACCCTACATCTTATATAAAATCAATGCACCTTGGAAAAGAGTGTGCCTTAATTACTGACGGAAGGTTTTCAGGAGGAACCTCAGGACTGAGTATCGGTCATATTTCTCCAGAGGCGGCATCGGGTGGAAACATAGGTCTTATTAAGGACGGAGATATAATTGAGATTGACATACCTGCACGTAAAATTAACGCACTTGTCAGCGATGCTGAGTTTGCATCAAGGCGTAAGGCAGAGGAAGCAAAAGGCAAAGACGCCTTCAAACCAAAACGTAACCGTGTGGTATCCAAATCATTACAAGCATACGCATCACTTGTCAGCTCTGCTGACAAAGGAGCGGTTAGAATCATTTAGGAACAAGGAACAAGGGTCAAGGGTCAAGGATAAATTTTAAGATACAACAATATGAACGGTTCTAAAGCATTGATGGAAGCCCTGCTAAATGAGGGTGTGGATACTATTTTCGGGTATCCCGGAGGGTCTATTATACCCGTGTTTGACGCTTTGTATGATTACACAGACAAGTTTCACTATGTTCTTACAAGGCATGAGCAGGGTGCAACACATTCCGCTCAAGGTTATGCCAGAATTAAGGGGAAACCCGGAGTTTGCATAGTTACAAGCGGACCAGGTGCAACAAACACAATTACAGGTATTGCTGACGCTATGCTTGACAGCACTCCGCTTGTTGTCATTACAGGACAAGTTAATGACACCATGCTTGGCACAGACGCATTTCAAGAGACTGACCTGATAGGCATAACACTTCCTATTTCAAAATGGAGTTATCAGATTAGAGACCCTAAAGATATAGCATTTGCCGTGGCAAAGGCATTTTACATAGCTGGTAGTGGAAGACCAGGTCCTGTAGTGCTTGACATTACTAAGAACGCACAGGTTGAACAAGTTGATTTCAAACCTGCCAAGTGTGATTTCATACGCAGTTACCTGCCCAATGTTGCCATTGACAATGAGAGTGTGGACAGTGCGGCGGCACTTATAAACAATGCCAAAAAGCCGTTTGCCATTGTAGGTCACGGAGTTACAATTGGTGAGGCTGAAACTGAATTGAGAGAATTTCTTGATAAGGCTGACATTCCTGCCGCTTGGACCATTATGGGTGAATCTGCCATGCCTACTGACTACAGACTTAACAAAGGTATGGTGGGAATGCACGGAAACATTGCACCTAACACCAAAACCAATGAGTGTGATGTACTTATAGCCATAGGTATGCGTTTTGCAGACCGTGTTACAGGCAACCTGCATAATTATGCACGTCAGGCAAAAGTCGTACACCTTGAAATAGACCCTGCAGAAATAAACAAGAATGTAAAAAGTAACATTGCCGTATTGGGTGATGTAAAATATACACTGCCTGCAATAACCGCCAAACTTCAAAAGCAGGAACATAAAGATTGGATTGACTCATTTGCCCCTTATGAGCAAAAGGAGATGGAGCGTGTCATATCTAAAGAGTTACACCCCGATACCAACCAACCTCTAAAGATGGGTGAGGTTGTACGTGCCGTGTCTGACGCTACAGGAAGCAACGCCATACTTGTAACAGACGTAGGTCAAAACCAGATGTCTGCATTAAGATATTTCCAATTCAGGCAGAAACGCAGCGTGGTAACTTCAGGCGGTGCAGGCACTATGGGCTTTGGCATTCCTGCCGCCATTGGTGCAAAAATTGCGGCACCTGACAGAACCGTATGCCTTTTCTGCGGTGACGGAGGTTTCCAAATGACCATACAGGAACTTGGCACCATAATTCAAGAGAAGACAGGTGTTAAGATGATTCTGCTTAACAACAACTATTTGGGTATGGTACGTCAGCAACAGGAGTTGTTCTTTAACAAGAGATACTCCTCCACCCCAATGCTGAACCCTGACTTTTGTGCTATTGCAAAGGCTTACGGCATTGCCACAAGCCATGTAACAAAAAGAGAGGAACTAAGCAGTGCTATAAATGATATGCTAAAGAATGACAAGCCGTATCTGCTTGTAGTTGAAATTGAAGAGAACGGACTTGTTTTGCCTATGGTACCGCCAGGAAAAGGCAATGAGGAGATAATAATATAAAATATGGAAAAAAAATTATACACCGTAACCGTATTTTCAGAGAACATTCCAGGTCTTCTGAATCAGATTACCATTGTATTCACACGCAGACAAATCAACATTGAGACTCTTTCTGTATCGCCGTCTGCCATTAAGGGAATACATAAGTTTACAATCACAGCCTACACTGATGAGGACACTATTAAAAATGTGGTTAAGCAGATTGACAAGCGTATTGACATTCTTAAGGCTTATTACAACACCGATGATGAACTTATCTATCAGGAGATAGCACTTTACAAGATAGAGACAGGCAAAGTACTTGCAATGGGTGGAATAGAGGCAATTATACGCAAATATGACGCCCGTGTTCTTGAGGTGCTTGAGAACTGCATAGTGCTTGAAAAGACAGGGCTTTATGAAGAGACTCAAAATATGTTTGATGAACTTCAGCAAAGCATCGGAGTGCTTCAATTTATCAGAAGCGGACGTGTTGCCATAACCAAAGGCAAAAAGGAGCGTCTGTCTGATATGCTGAAAAAAGTTCAGGAACTAAGGAGTGGACAGTGGACAATGGACAGTGGACAATGAAAAATGTATTTTTAGTTATCAACTATAAATTATTTTAACTATCTTTGCAAAAAATTTAAAAACAAACATAGTGAAACAGATTTGTACAATGCTAATCACTGTCAACTGTCCACTATCAACTATCAACTAATTTATAATGGCTCAAATTAATTTTGGCGGTGTAATAGA
>JAKSNZ010000041.1 GCA_024405855.1 Paludibacteraceae bacterium | reverse complement strand
AGAGCATACGCCCTACGCAGCGCCTGCTTAATATCAGTAACAATACCCATCTTACAATCCTTGTCTATTTTAAGAGACACTGTAAGAAGGTCTTGGTCTGACTCAGGCATAGCGGAACGCTCAGAAACTATGTAGTTCTCAATTTGAGCGACTTCAGCAAACGCATCATCAAGTTGGATACGAGGCTCAGAACCGTATTGTGAACGGTATCTTGGCAATGGTTGTCCAACATAAATGAAACGTACCAACGTCTTCTTTTCCAACGATGAAAGTTCTGTTGCTTCAGGAGCCTTAATACCCACCTTGTAGTCAACCTCCTTCATAGATGTTGAAATCATAAAGAAGAAGAGCAACATGAATATAATATCAGGCAAGGATGCCGTGCTAATAGCAGGTATATCCTTTGATTTTGATTCTCTAAATCTACTCATTACTTCTTTCCTCCATAGTTTTTAGGCTCTGCTTCAGATATCTTTTGAGGGTATACCTTTTGTACAGCCTTTTGTTCATCCTCATTCAACTCATCGTAATTCTTTGCCCATTTCTGCTGTGCAAGGTCATTACGCAATTCATTGTATGCGGCAACAAGCTCATTTTGAACTTCTATATACTTTGAATATGATGTTCCACGGTCATTTTGAAGTGATATTACATGGTCCTTTGTAATCATTACGGTTCCAAAGTAATCAACTTCAACAGGTGCCTTTTCAGGCAGATTCGGGTCATCATTTGCATTAAGAATAAACTCCTTTGCCTTTTCTTTAAGGTTCTTGACATCTGTATATTCATTTTGAACCAACAATTGGTTCTCTGAATTTATCAGCACAACAAACACATTACGTTCCTTTACCTTAAGGTCTTCTGTTTTTTGGTCAGCAGGAACCGGTGGCGGCAGACGGCGGGACAAACCCTTATTGACTGCCATTGTTGTGGTCATTAGGAAGAACACCAAAAGCAAGAAGGCTATATCAGCCGTAGAGCTGGAGTTTATCTCAGGCACTTTTCTCTTACTCATAATTCTTCTGTTTATTTAATTTTTTTAGCAAAGCCACCAAACACTACACCCAATGCAGCAATAATAAGTAAAGCATACATAGTGTAAAGTTCCATGTCAACCATTTTAAGGGTTCCTTTTGAAACCTCTTCTTCAAGACCAAGTACATTTACAGCCTCTCCACTTGCACAAACATAGGAAAGAACCATAATAAGTACCAATGCACCAACCCCTATTACTGATTTAAGGGCACTCTTTGGATTTTTCTGATAATCCAACGCTATGTTATATATAGCCGCAATAATTACAAGTATTGCTGCGATGCCTACGTATGCATACATAAGACCCATCAGCAAACCTGTAAATACAGGCTCCACATACTCTGCACTGTCATCAACATTACCGCCAAAGAAGAACAGGCAGGCAACTACAATGGCAACTCCAAAGAGTATGAGCATAGCAATTTTAGAAATTTTGTTTTCCATAATATATCTCCCCTAAATTACTTCTTAACGAATTTTGCCATTAGAATATCAAGCATAGAGATTGAAGAATCCTCCAAATCTCCAACCAAAGCCTCAATACGGGCAAGAATGTAGTTGTAGAACAATTGAAGAATAATAGCAACAATAAGACCGGCAACTGTTGTGATAAGAGCAACCTTAATACCGCCTGCAACAATAGTAGCGGAAATATCACCAGCCTGTTGAATACGGTCAAATGCCTCAATCATACCAATTACAGTACCCATGAATCCTAACATAGGAGCAAGACCAATGAAAAGACCTACCCAAGAAAGATTCCTCTCAAGAAGACTTGATTGAACGCTGCCGTATGCAACTATTGATTTCTCAGCCATATCAATGCCGTCATCAATACGCATAAGTCCTTGATAGAACACTGCTGCCACAGGGCCTCTTGTATTACGGCAAATCTCCTTTGCAGCCTCAACGCCTTGTTCATTAAGAGCTTTTTCTACGTCAGCAAGAAGTTTCTTTGAATCTGTTGTGGCAAGACTCAAGTAAATGATACGCTCAATAGCAATTGCAAGACCAAGAATCAAGCAGATGGCAACTGAGCTCATGAAGCCTGCACCACCTTCAATGAATTTTGTCTTAAGAGCCTGATGAAGACCTTGTTCTGCTTCAACGGCTTCCGCTTCAACTGCTTCTTCTGCCGCTGGAGCCTCTACTGCAACTTGTTCTATTTGTGCAGCCTCATCTTGTGCTGCTTCATCCTGAGCATAAACGCTCATTACACTTACACTAGCGATAAACGCTAATACTGCAAATAACTTTTTCATACTTTTGTTTTTAAAATTAATATTAAATTGTTTATAAAATTCTATCAGTGCCAATTACTGCGGAGAAAGCGGGATTCGAACCCGCGATACGCTTTAGGCGTATACACGCTTTCCAGGCGTGCCTCTTCAACCACTCGAGCATCTCTCCCAGTCCACTTCTAATCGGGTGCAAGTTACAAAATTTAACGCAATAGACAAAGATTTTGTCCTATTTTTTTCAATAAAAACCTAAAAAAATAGTTTTTCTGCGTTTTTTGAGGTGATTTCACCCACTTGTTCGGCAGTTACAGAGTAAATTTGAGCCAATTTGCCTGCCACAAAAGTAAGGAAAGAAGGCTCATTTCTCTTACCTCTCATAGGCACCGGAGCAAGATACGGACAATCCGTTTCAAGAAGAATCCTGTCAAGCGGAATTTCAGAAAGCCGTTCTGTAAATTTTGCATTCTTAAATGTGGACACTCCGCCTATTCCAAAATAGAAATCACCAAGCGACATCATAGCACGGGCATTCTCAGGAGCCCCTGAAAAGCAATGCAAAACCCCGCGCAGTTTGTTTTTGTCAAATTCCCTTAAAATATTGACTGTAGGCTGAAACGCATCTCTGGCATGTATTGCTATAGGCAATCCTATTTCAACCGCCGATGCCACCTGATGTCTGAAAACAATCTCCTGCTCTGCCTGTGTGGTTTTGTCCCAATACAAATCAATGCCCACCTCACCCACTGCAATGAATTTTCCGCTGTGTATCTCTCTGTCAAAAGCGTCAAGTTCCTCTCTATAAGAGGCGTTGACCTCCTGCGGATGTACACCCACCATTGCGTAGCAGAAACCTGGATACTTTGATTCAAGTGCCTTAAGTTTCTCTATGTCACGCATTGTAACACTTGCAAGCAGTACTTTTTCAACACCTGCCTGCTTTGCTCTTAAAATAACTTCATCCAAATCCTCAGAATACTGAGGGTCATCAAGATGGGCGTGGGTCTCAATTATTCTCATAATAGTGAATAGTGAATAAAGAACAGTCAATTTTCAATTAATAATTAGTTCACGAAGGGAACTGATTATGTACGTTGGTTGGAACGGAAGCGGAGCCCCGTCATAGTCTGGAGCGTAGTAGGCTTGGTCTATGCCTGCGTTATGCGCTCCTGCAATATCGGCAGTAAAATTATCTCCTACCACAAGGCTTTCAACCTTGCGGGCATTTGAACTCTTTAACATATAGTCAAAGAAAGCCCGTTGCGGTTTATGCTCCTTTATATCCTCACTTAAAAATATCTTGGTAAAATAATCCTTCAATCCTGAGCGTTCAATCTTCAGATGCTGAACACAACTGAATCCGTTTGAAATTACATACAGTTTGCAACCCTTATTCTTAAAGTATTCCAACACCTCTTTTGCTCCGTCATTCAGGACTGTCTGACCTGCAAGCAGTTCCAGATAATCAGTCTTAAGTGCTTGAATCTGCTCTCTTGCGGCATCGGGGGAGACACCTATTGAACGAAAAGGATACTCAAAACGTTCCGTTTCAAGAAACTCACGCTTTATCTTACCCAAAGCGTAATCCTCCCACAACTCCGCATTCTTACCTTTATATATAGTGTGAAAAGTTTTGAAGTCAGGGAAAAACTTTTCAAAATCATAATCGTGAAACAGCACGCTAAGTGCCTTTTCTGAATTTACTGAAAAGTTCCACAGCGTGCTGTCCCAATCAAAAAATATGTGTCTGTACCTGTTAATCAACCTTTATGATAAGATATTTTGATACGCTCCAAAAATCTGTAGCGTTCTTAATTACAAGTACATATTGTCTGTTCTCATCTCTTTCAAGAACGTATGAGGTGGCAGGGTGCTTTGTAATGATTTTTGCACTTTTTGAGTGTGTAGGAATCATTTCAACGTCACGTATATCTATTGCTGTAAACAAACTTGAGCGGAACGATGAACTCATTTTCTTGGCATCTATGTTGTTATCCCTCAAAGTCTTTTTATCAGCAAGCATAAAGTAACCACGATGCAAATCCTTGTCCTGCTCTTCTATTGTGCGTGACTGACGCTCCATTTCATCAGCAAGCAGACGAGCCTGTTCCTCCATAAGTCTATTCTCCACCATTAGGCTGTCTATTTGTATGTTTTTTCTTGTAAGTGTCTGTTGCAACTCTTCAATTTCAGCACTCTTCTGCTCTAATTGAGCGGTAAGTTTGGCAATTGACTTCTTTAGCTGTGCAGATTGAATGTTTCCGTTCTGCACCTTTTTCTCCAATTCCTCAATCTTTGCCTTGTTCTCCGCAAGAATTGTGTTGATGGTATAGAAGTTATCAGCCATACGCTGCTTTACCTCATTTGAAGGCATGCCGTCAGTACCTGCCTTTATGTTGATATAGTTCTCACTCTCCCTGATTTGAGCAAAACCTGAATCCACATCTTGAATAATTGAAATGTAATCATCCAATTCAGCAATGGTTTTCTCTTGTGCCGCCTTAATTGAGTCTCTCTCGTATGCCACCTGCTTGTAGGCACTTGTCTGTTCCGCAAGTTTGTTGCATGAACACAATGCAATCATAATTGCACCTAATAAAATTAAATTCCTTTTCATAAAATTTTATAATATTAATAATTAGTTCTCTCCTTTCTCCTTTCTCATTTCTCATTTATAAATATCTTCCACGCCTCTTTTGCCTGTCCTGTAAACATTTCCCAACCATTCTTTATTGACGCTCCCTTCAGTTCCGCCTGTTGTAGGAACAATGTGCGTATCGGGTTATAGATTACGTCATAAACCACATGATTAGGCGTTATTGACTCATACGGAATGTCAGGACACTTGGTAACTGCCGGAAAACTGCCTACAGGCGTTGCGTTTATTATTATTGTATGTTCCTTAATTACATTGTCTGTAATATCTTCATACCTCAATGCACCCTCTTGAGTTCTGGACACCAAAGTTACATCAATTCCCATTCTTTTCAAAGCAAAAACAATAGATTTTGAAGCACCGCCTGTTCCAAGCACCAACGCCTTCTTGTCAGATGGCTTAAGCATTGGCTCCAAAGAATTTTTGAAACCTATCCAATCTGTATTGTAGCCTGTGAGAACAGGTTTGCCGTCAACCCAACTTACCTTTACCGTATTGACAGCCCCTATCTCCTTTGCTACGGGGTCAACATTGTCAAGATATTCAATAACACTCTCCTTAAACGGTATGGTTACGTTAAATCCGTGAAGATTATGGTTGGCATTCAAAAATGACGGCAACTCCTTTATGGTACGTAACTCTTTGGCATCGTAGAAGTGAGATGTCATACCCTTTTCCTTGAAAATATCATTCCAATATGTTTTGGAATATGATTGGGCAAGCGGATTACCTATCACCGCAAACAGTTTACTGATTATTGGTCTTGGCATTTTTCCTCCTTTTCAACAACTGTTTTACAACTATATACGCTATTGCAAGCACAAACAGAACAATCAGCACTATTGAAAGTTCATGACTGTACTGCTCTATCAAATCCTTTTGACCATGAGCAAGATACCCAAGTAGTGCAAGCACTGAATTCCAAATGAATGCCCCTAAGAATGTAAACAGGCTGAAACTCCAGAAATTCATTCTTGCAAGCCCTGCAGGTATTGAAATAAGTTGCCTGATAGCAGGAATGAACCTGCCTACAAAGGTTGAGACATTACCGTTCTCAACAAAATATTTCTCCGCCTTCTCAACCCCCTCTTTATCAATAAGCAGAACATGTGCCACCTTTGTGTCTGCAAACTTGTATATAATAGGTCTTCCAAGCCAAAGGGCAAGAAAATAGTTGATGTATGCCCCTATCAATGCCCCTATAGTACCAAAAAGCACAACCAAAAATATATTCAGGTCACTTGTCTCTTCCGATGCTATATAAGCCGCAGGTGGTATCACAACCTCTGACGGGAAAGGGATAAATGAGCTTTCAACCGCCATCAACGCCATTATTGAACCGTAGTTTGTATTACGGTCATACCAAGCAATCACCTTTTGCAGCAAAGTTTGGTCTGATGAGAGTTGACAGTGGACAGTGGACAGTGGACAATTATCATTTGAATCTGCTTTTACAGCACCTACCATCATAACTACAAAGAATATCAATAGATATTTTTTCATAACAGTTGTTTTACTTGCTTAAGAATTTTAGAGTTATCATGCCCGTATTCAGCATACACCTTTTCCAAAGAAGGGTCTTCTGAAAGAGCCTGCATCAAATAATATTTTGCATTTTTCTCATCATTCATTTCAGTGTATGCAATAGCAAGATACATAGACACAATTGCCAGTTTTGAATTGTACTTTCTTGCTGACATAAGGCAACTCACAGCCTCTTCATACTCTCCAAACATAATATATGAGAAACCTAACCTTGCCAACACCTCAGGCTGTTCAGGCTTTATGTCAAGTGACTTAGTATGTGCCGTTACGCTGTGCCACCACATTTCAAGCAGGAAACAGCAGTCTCCAAGCGTTGACCAATAAAGAGCATCGCCGTCATCTTCATTCACCGCTCTTCTAAACCAAAACAATGCCAAATTTGCGGCATTTGCATCGTTGTCAATATTCATAAAATATGACATTCCATATCCATACAAAGCCTCAGCATTATCAGCATCAATATCAAGTGCCTTACCAAAATAAGTTCTGGCATCAGCGTAGCGTTTTGAATAGTTAAGCATATTGCCAATCTTAATAAGCAACTGAATGTCAGGCTCTTCATTATCAATTGCCTTTATGAGGCACTGTGCCGCCTTTTCATTGTTGCCAGCCTCAAACAGACAGTTGCCCATTGCCTGCCACGATTCCTTCTTTCCGTCATTTATTGAGGTTGCATAGTCAAACGCCTTTATCGCCTCCGCATTGTTGCCGTCAAAATGGTGCAGATATCCAAGTTTGTGCCACAAATTGGCATTGTACGGGTCAATATCTATGGCTTTCTCACATATTTTTATAGCATGCTTGAAATCCCTTTCCTCTTTTATGTAACATTCAATCAGAGTCTCCATAAAGGAAATCTCATTAGGAAACAGTTTCAGACACCTATTCATAAATTGCTCTGTTTCATCATATAACGCACACTGAAACAATACACTTGCAATTATGTTGGCTGACGATACCGCCTCTTTCCCACTTACACCTTCCACCCATTTATGGAAAGACCTTATATCCTTGTCAATCTCAGCCATACAGCCTTTCTCTGCATGGATTCTTACAGCCATAACCTTTACGGCAAGTTCATCCGATGCTGATTTCAGCATACCGCTTTTCTGCATTGACACAACAAGTTTCTCAGCATGCTTGAAATCCCCTGCCACAGTATACATTCTGATACTCTCCAATGCCAAAGACATGTCATGGGGGTATGTTGCCAACCCCTTATTCAACACCTCAAATACCTTTTCAAGTTGCAGTTCGGTTTCAAACCAATCTGCAATATTAAAGAACTCCTCCGCGTCAAAATAGCCGTCAGGATTATCCTTGTATCTTCTTACTTCATCAGGCACACTATTTTCCTTATTGTTTCCGCTCATCCTCACTCTTTATCGGTTTTTTAGGGAACGCTCCCTTGCCAACAAGTTCCGCTCCGCTTTTACCCTCTATGATGAAATGTGTATAATAAGAAATCATGATTGTAGTTACAGGCAACGCAATAATCATACCCAACACCCCAAGAAGAGAGCCCCAAATTGAGAGAGCAAGCAATATGACTGCCGGTTTCAGACCTGTGGCATGCCCCATGATTTTTGGGGTAAGCACAAAATCAATTATCAACTGAACAATACAGAACACACCTATTATACCAAGCAACAGAGGCCAAAAATGTATATCTTCATATTGGGCTGACTGAACCAAAGCCACTACAATTGGAGGTATCAGACCCAATGTATGCAGGTAAGGCACCATATTCAAAACTCCAACAAACAATCCCATTGTAATACCCATAGGCAGTCCTAATATCTTGAATCCTATGGCAAACAGACACCCCACAATCAGTGATATAAGTGCCTGTTTTCTGAAGTAGATGTTCATTCCCGATGCCAAATCGTGAAAAATCTGATGAGTTATGCCTCTATACTTTTCAGGAACCATATTCTGCCACGATACAGACATACTGTCAAAATCCATAAGTATGAAGAATATGTACAGCACCACTATGAACATTACCACCAATCCGGCAATGTATTCAAATGATGACTCCAAAAAATTATACGCTGACGGCAATGCCTTTTTTAGAATCTCATCCCTGTTTGACTTCAAAGTGTTAAGCACACTCTCCATCCAATCCTGTGTTTGCGGAGAAACATTGTACTGATAGTCATTATTCACATAATTGTCAACCATGCGCTCAACAATGGCAGCCTCCTTTGTTATTGAAGAGGCAAATATTGTCATGCCACCCACTACAATGCCTACAAGCAGAACAATTGTAATTATTACACACAATGCCCTATTCTTCAGTTTGCACTTATACTGAAGAAAATCAACAAAAGGATTAAGCATATACGCAATAAGCCAGGCGGCAAAGAACGGCAACAGCACACCACTAAGCCTTGCCACTATAAGAATTATGGCAGTAATAATGAGCAGTCCGCCCACAATCCGCACTGTTTTGTCAAAAGTGATTGGTCCGTTAAACATAAAACATGTATCTTTATCAGTTGCTTTGCATTTTTGCAAATATAATTATAACTTTGCAAAGTTAAAAAATCTTTGGGAGTTTTGAAAGTATGGAAACAACAGAAATAATAAAAGATATAAACATACAGATTCAAGCCGTTGAGAGGGAACTCAGTGAACTGAAAAAATTGGTTTCCACGCTTGAATCACAATCTTATGAAGAGCCTGTTATGGCTACAGAACCTGTTAAGGTTGCAGAGCCTGTTACTATTGCAGAACCTGTTAAGACTGAAGAGCCTGTTACAGAGCAGCACCATGTTGACGGACGTCTTATTGCTGACCTGCATAAGGCTATAGGACTTAATGACCGTATCCGTTTTCAACGTGAACTTTTCCACGGCGATGCCGGACTTATGAACGCCACCGTTGATTTTCTAAATGCAGTATCCTCATACACAGAGGCAATAAAATACCTTAATGAGAACTTT
>JAKSNZ010000040.1 GCA_024405855.1 Paludibacteraceae bacterium | reverse complement strand
TGTTCCTAATTTTCACTATCTTTGCACCCTGTTTTGACGCAATCTCTGTCGGAGCATTCAGGAATCCGTTATATTGCGCGTATATGTCAAACTTAAATTTTTAGAAAAAATGGATTTAATTAAAGTTGCTCAAGAGGCATTTGCCACAGGCAAAGAAGGTTCCCTTCCTCAATTCAAAAGCGGTGATACAGTTACAGTATCCTATAAAATCAAAGAAGGTAACAAAGAGCGTATCCAGCAGTATCGTGGTGTTGTAATAAAGATTTCAGGACACGGCGATACAAAAAGATTTACTGTTAGAAAAATGTCAGAGGGCATAGGTGTTGAGCGTATTTTCCCGTTCAACTCCCCTTTTATTGATAGCGTTGAGGTTAATAAAGTTGGTAAGGTTCGCCGTGCCAAACTATATTACCTACGTAACCTTACAGGTAAGAAGGCTCGTATTAGAGAGAAGTCCATCTAATTAGGGCATTGCGGCAGTCTTTACAGCCATGGATTTGACTGACAAAATAAAAGCATTGTTGAACCGTCTGAATGACAGCGAAAAACAGGTTTTGCAGTTAAATCGTGAATTAGAATACGTTAAAACTGAGCTGAAAAAGACTAATGCGGAGAACGTTGAATTGCAGCGGAAATATGACAATCTGAAAATAGCCAAAGGTGCAATATCCCTTTCAAAGGGAGATGTAAGTCAGGCAAAGCGTCAGCTTACTGACATGATGGCTCAGATAGATGTATGCATAGACAAACTAAGCAATCAATAACATATTGAATATGGGGCAAAAGCGTAAAATCACAGTGAAAATTTACGAACATCCCATTCAATTGGATATTGAAGCGGAAGATGAAGAGTTGTATAGAAGAGCGGAAAAAGCAGTAAATGAGCAACTTAGACTCTATGCAAACAGTTTTGAGAAAATTGGAAGAGAGGTTTTATTGTCAATTGTTGCTTATGAAGTTATGCTTGACAACCTTAAAACCAACGATGAAATTAAAAGATTGGAAAAAGAAATAAACTCCGTTCTAAACAGGGAAGTTTAGATTTTCTTTACATTATATTTCATTTTGTATATGCAATTTCAACGCCGTAAGCCGGATGTATGGAATTGCATTTTTTATTAACTAAAATATAATACAACATGAATACAACATTAAGCATAATACTCATTGTAGTGGCATTTGTTGTTGGATGTGCAATAGCAGTGGGATTACTATTCCTTATCCAAGGCAAAAAATCAAAGGGTATTATTGAAACAGCAAAAATTGAGGCAGAAGCCATCAAGAAATCAAAACTTTTGGAAGTTAAGGAGAAATATCTGCAACTGAAAAATGAGTACGAAAAACAGGCTACAGCACGTACTGCAAAAATACAACAGGCAGAAGCAAGAATAGCACAAAAAGAGAAGGCGTTACAGCAACAAGAAGAATCTATTGTTAAAAAGGAATCTGAAATAGAGCAACTTAAAGCATCGTATGAGGCTCAACTTGACATAGCGGAAAAGAAAGACCAGGAACTTGACCGTTTGCATCAGCAGGCCATTGAAAAACTTGAGTCTGTTGCCGGAATGTCTGCTCAAGAGGCTAAAGATTCCATGATTGAAGCCCTTAAGGCAGAGGCTCAGACAGCCGCCCTTGCATACACAAATGAGATTATGGAAGAGGCAAGAATGAACGGAAACAAGGAGGCAAAGAAAATAATAATACAATCTATTCAGCGTGTAGCAAGTGAAACTGCAATAGAGAATGCTGTTACAGTGTTCCACATTGAGAATGAGGAGATGAAGGGCCGTATCATCGGGCGTGAAGGAAGAAACATCAGGGCTCTTGAAGCGGCAACAGGCGTAGAGATAGTGGTTGATGACACTCCTGAATCAATAGTTCTTTCTGCATTTGACCCTATCAGACGTGAGATTGCAAGACTTGCCCTCCACCAACTTGTTCAGGACGGCAGAATTCACCCTGCACGTATTGAGGAGATAGTTGCAAAAATATCAAAACAAATTGAAGAAGAGATAATTGAAATAGGAAAACGCACAACAATTGACCTTGGTATACATGGTTTGCACCCTGAACTTGTACGCCTTATTGGCAAAATGAAGTATCGTTCTTCTTATGGACAAAACTTGTTGGAGCACTCTCGTGAAACAGCAAACCTGTGTGCCATTATGGCATCAGAGCTTGGTCTGAACCCTAAGAAAGCACGTCGTGCCGGACTTCTTCACGATATAGGCAAGGTTGCAGAAGATGAGGACCAAGAGTTGCCACACGCACTGCTTGGCATGAAAATTGCACAACGTTGTGGAGAGAAGCCTGATATATGCAATGCCATAGGCGCTCACCATGAGGAAGTTGAGATGACATCTCTTATCTCCCCTATCGTTCTTGCCTGCGATGCCATTTCAGGTGCCCGTCCAGGTGCAAGAAGAGAGATTGTTGAGGCATACATAAAGCGTCTGAATGACTTGGAGAACCTTGCAATGAGTTATCCAGGTGTAGAAAAGACATACGCTATACAGGCAGGACGTGAACTTCGTGTAATTGTTGGTGCTGACAAAGTCAGCGATGCAGACACTGAGCGTCTAAGTGGTGAAATCGCAAAGAAAATACAGGACGAAATGACATATCCGGGACAGGTAAAAATCACTGTCATCCGTGAAGTCCGTTCCGTCGCCGTTGCTAAATAAGGGGGCTGACTGGCTTTGACAGCGGGCAGAACTGGAATGTAAGCACGCAGAGCGTTGTAAGCAGGCTCTATAATCTGAACTTTCAAACAATATCTGGCGAAAACAACTTTGCTCTTGCTGCTTAATCGAATAATAGTAGATTGGCTTTGTCTGGCACAAGGTGCCGGAGCAAGACATCTCCCAAACGCCGTTGTCACGAGGATGTTTGAACAAGGAGGTGCGGTAATATCGGGACTCGCTTGAAGCAAGCTTCGTGCAACAAGTTAAAAATTAGAAGCTAAGGATACTCTTGGTGGCTTGGGTCTTGGGGTATCACTAAAATCAAGGCCAAGATAAGCGTGTAGAAAGCATTTTGTTTCCTCGTTTGGACGTGGGTTCAAATCCCACCAGCTCCACAAACGAAAGGACTTCCGTTGGAAGTCCTTATTTCGTTTGTGAAGCTAACGCCTTATTTAATTGGGGACACCCCAAACCCCGCGCTTCGCGGCACGCTGTTGCGTGCTTGGACTTCCGTTGGAAGTCCTTATTTCGTTTGTGGAGCTTTCGCCTTATTATTCTTTGAAGAATGAAATCACCTTTTCTCTATATACCACACCTAACGCAAACAGATAACATATAAAAATAGAGTACAAAACAAAATGTTTGTAAGTTTCTCTCCAATCATTTTTATTTAGCTGTTTGTATTTTAGATGAGATACAACATATGCAACTTGAGGTGTTGAGTCAAGTTCACTCTCAGCCCATACAAGTGCTTCGTTAACCCTTATTTTTTCATCTACGTATGATTTAGGACCAGATGTCATTAACACACTTGCACCCATTCCATTATTATTAGATAACACATCAACTGTGTATACATTGGCTAAGCTGTCAATTTTTGCGTCAATTTTTGGATACAAAGACATATTTGACAGCAAGGCAGTCTTTCTTCTGTTAAGTTGCTCTTTATAATATTCATTACTATTAAGGTAGTACAAAACACCTTCTTCTATATCTTCAAACACATTGTCATCATCAACCAACACTTCAAGACCAAAATAGGTTGGCACTACGGGGCATGAACGTTGAAAAATCATTTCATCTAAAATATCAACTGCATATCCTGTTTTA
This sequence comes from Paludibacteraceae bacterium, assembly GCA_024405855.1. Classification (GTDB taxonomy): domain Bacteria; phylum Bacteroidota; class Bacteroidia; order Bacteroidales; family Paludibacteraceae; genus Enterocola. Next base: position 8,412 of record JAKSNZ010000040.1, on the reverse strand, counting down.
GTTGTATCATAATAACAAACAGCATGTGGCCAAATGGAAACAATATGATTTGCCAACTCAACTGGTTTATTCATGGCAGTTGACTTATATTGAGGAGAAGTTTTTGCAAATGCACGAAAATCATTAATAATATCACTACTATGCACGCAATCGCTTTTAAGAATCAGATAAGCAGTATACTCTGGTTTTAATCTCCCGTATAAACAAGCAACTGAAAAGCCCAATATTACAGCAATTATTGCCACCCACCACTTACAGATAACAAACTTGAACAGGAATATAACGGAATTCCAAATGTATTTAACAAACCAATTCCAACAAATTTTTATAATATCCAATAAATCCATCTCTTTGTTAACGCTTTCGTTTTCCATAATCTTAATTAAGTTTAATAATTTGACCAATTACAGGAGCCTCATTGTAAGGCATATTGTTCAGTTCGTATAATTTTATCAGTTTTATTCCGTATTTTTGCGATATTGAGTGCATTGATTCCCCCTTTTCAACTATATGTTCAGGACAGTACGCACATTTTGAATGCTTTGGTTTAAGATACACAATTTCATCGGGTTCAGGCTGTCTGTCACCTTTTTCAACATCGTTGTACACATATATAAGATTAAACGGAATATGATACTTTACGCCAATAGTATAGTAGGTTTCACCTTTTTGAGCGTAAGTATGCTTGATATCAAGAACAGAATCGGATTCCGCCTTATATTTAACAGGCATAGATGCAGGCACCATTAAATCATATTGATGCAAATTGTGTTCCTCTATCAAATTAATAAGTCTTGTGGGATATTTTGGGTCTGTGGCATAACCGGCCTCCTTCAAACCTTTTGCCCAACCCTTATAATCAGTTCTGTCAAGTTCAAACAAAAAAGAATATCTTGCACGATTCTTTATAAACTGAGAATGGTCAATAAATGACTCTTCTGCATTATCATACTTTCTGAAACACTCATGATTGGCATCGTCATCATGATACATTCTCTCCCCTGACCACTCATTATGACATTTTATACCAAAATGATTATTCGCATTTACGGCAAGGTCACTCTTTCCAAGCCCCGATTCCAAAATCCCTTGTGCCAATGTAATACTTGCAGGAATCCCGTAATCATACATTTCTCTTATGGCAATGTCCTTATACAAAGACACATAATCATCATATTCATCAGCAACAACAGTTAATATTGAAGCAAATGTCATTACTGACAATAGAACAATCTTTTTCATCTAATCATAACTTAAAGCACAAAGTTACATATTTTTAATGTGACAACAAAAAAAATTAGTAACTTTGTAGTATGATTACTGAATATACTACTATACCCACAGATTTTGCCACTTTGGTTGACAAAGCAAAAGAGATGACACGTAACTCATACGCACCTTATTCAAATTTCAGGGTTGGAGCGGCTGTACTTATGTCTGATGGTTCCGTTGCTACAGGAGCCAACCAAGAGAATGCAGCCTATGGGGACTCAATTTGTGCTGAAAGGGTTGCCCTACTTTTTGCCACAGCAAATCATCCTGAGCTTAAGCCCGTTGCAATAGCCATTGCGGCATACAGCAATGGAAAATTCACTGAAGATTACATTAGTCCGTGCGGTTCATGTCGTCAAGTGATATCAGAAATGGAGAACAGGTTTGACTGTTCCATCAAAATAATAATGTATGGAAGTTCAAAGACATGCATCGCTGATACAATTAAAGATTTACTACCTCTGACTTTTGGAGAAAATTCACTCAAATAATTAATGAAACCTATCAAAATATTACATTGGTACATTCTCAGAAACTTCCTTAAGACGTTTTCCATAACGTTTTTTGTAAGTCTTTTTGTACTTGTAATGCAATTCATGTTTCATTATGCTGATGATTTGATTGGGAAAGGAGCGGGAGTATGGCCTATCACCAAATTGTTTTTTTACTCAACAATGTCATTGATACCGTTATCACTACCGTTATCAATACTGCTTGGTTCCTTAATGACATTTGGAAATTTAGGAGAAAGACTTGAACTTCTTTCAATGAAAGCGGCCGGCATTTCCTTGTCAAGAATACTTGCCCCACTGATAATAGTTATTGGGCTTATGTCCATTGGAAGTTTCTTTTTTGCAGATAAAGTGCTTCCAAAAGCCCAAGTGCAAATGTGGACTCTAATTTTTTCAATACGAGAGAAATCGCCTGAACTCAACATTCCTGAAGGCTCTTTCTACAGCGATATAAACGGAATAAACCTGTATGCAGGCAATAAAAAGAGCGGATTCCTGTATGATGTTGTAATATATGACCTATCAAAAGGATTTGACAACACCGCCATCATACTTGCGGATACAGCAAAAATTGAAATGTCTAATGATAAGACTTATCTGCTACTGACACTATTTAACGGAGAATCGTTTGAGAACATGTCACAAGGCTCAAAACCGGGAATATCAAATGATGAAGGAATCATTCCATACAGGCGCGAATCATTCAAAAGAAAAAAATTGGCAATTGATTTTGACGCAAATTTTACAGAAATAAGTTCCTCTTTTCTTGATGGTCAGTATGTAAGTAAAAACATAAATGAATTACAATATACCATTGACTCCATGACACACAAAGTTGATTCCATTACTGATGCGCAAATAACAAAGCAACAAACAACAGTATATTTTGAACACAATGGAATAAACTCTGTAATTAAGGAATCTGAGAACCGTGACTCTCATTATGCAAAGTCCAAAATCAGAGACATTTATATGAAACTTGATTCCGTTAATAAAATACAGGTTTTAGACAATGCAATATCACGCTGTCACACAATAAGCAACGATATTGAATATGACAAGGCTATAACAGATTGGATGTTTCAGGAAATCAGAGTCCACGCTATTGAATGGCATAAAAAACTGACACTTGCTTTTGCTTGCTTCATATTTCTTTTTATAGGGGCACCACTTGGTGCTATAATAAGGAAAGGTGGCATGGGCATGCCAATAGTTGTATCTACCGTATTGTTTATTGTCTATTACATTATTGATAACGCAGGTTACAAAATGGCACGGGAAGGCATGTGGGAGGTATGGTGCGGAATGTGGCTCAGTGCATTTGTCCTACTTCCTTTGGGCGTAACACTAACATATCTTGCCGCCACCGATAATACCGTTATGAACGGCGAGGCATTCAAGATGTTTTTTAACAAAATTAAAAACAAATATAAAAAAAATGAAACTAAACACAATTGAAGAGGCAATTTCTGATTTCAAAGAGGGTAAATTTATTATTGTAGTGGATGATGAGGACCGTGAAAATGAAGGTGATTTCATTACTGCCGCTGAAACAATAACCCCTGAAAAAGTTAATTTCATGTTAAAATACGGACGAGGCGTATTGTGCGCACCTATTACAGAGGAACGTTGTCAGGAACTTGAACTTAACAGACAGGTTGAGAACAACACTTCAATGTTAGGAACCCCGTTTACTGTTACCGTTGACAAGATTGAAGGTTGCACTACCGGTGTGTCGGCGGCTGACCGTGCGGCAACAATCAAGGCATTGGCAGACCCAAAATCAACACCTGCAACATTTGCAAAGCCTGGGCATATAAATCCTCTATATGCTAAAATGAAAGGTGTGTTAAGAAGACCTGGACATACAGAGGCGGCAGTTGACCTTGCCCGTCTTGCAGGTCTCTACCCTGCCGCCGCCCTTATTGAAATAATGAACGAAGACGGCACTATGGCACGGTTGCCTCAACTAATGGAAGTTGCCGCCAAGAACAATCTGAAGATAATATCCATAAAAGACCTTATTGCATACAGAATTAATGAGGAATCAATAGTTGAGAGGGGTGAGGAGGTTCATCTTCCTACCAAATACGGTGATTTCCAACTGATACCGTTCCTTCAAAAATCAAACGGTCTTGAGCATATTGTACTTAAAAAAGGCTCTTGGGAGCCTGATGAGCCTATCCTTGTAAGGGTTCACTCATCTTGTGCTACAGGTGATATTTTTGGTTCACTCCGTTGCGAATGCGGCGAGCAGCTACACAAGGCAATGGAAATGATTGAAAAAGAAGGGAAAGGTATAATTGTATATATGAATCAGGAAGGCAGAGGCATTGGCCTTATGAATAAGATAAAGGCATACAAACTTCAAGAGCAGGGAATGGATACGGTTGATGCCAACATTCACCTTGGTTTTGACCCCGATGAGCGTGACTACGGCGTAGGTGCAGGCATACTGAGAGAGATTGGTGTAAAGAAAATGCGTCTAATAACAAACAATCCTATTAAGCGTGCAGGACTTGAGGGATACGGACTTACCATTGTTGAAAATGTTCCTATTGAGGTTGGTATCAACAAGTACAATGAAAAGTACATGCGAACCAAGAAAGAGCGCATGGGACATACATTACACCTATAGGTGTAATGTAGTCCCATAAACCTTTTTTATTGGGACACATTCCCAAACCTTTGCGTGCTTTCGCACGGAATAATTAAGATACTTTCTAATATGAGTTTTAACCAAAAATTATATTGACTTCCGGTGTTAAGTCAATATTGAATTTCTCTCTGATTGACGCACGAATAGAATCAGAGAGATTTATTATATCAAGTCCGTTTGCCCCACCCTTATTAATCAGAACCAACGCCTGAGAGCCGTGTACTGCAACATTGCCCACACTTTTGCCCTTCCATCCGCACTGCTCTATCAGCCACCCTGCAGGAACCTTAACCTCTTTATCTGAAAGAACATAACAAGGAATATCAGGAAAACTCTCCTTTAGTTTATTATAATGTTCTACGGAAATCACAGGGTTCATAAAGAAACTACCGGCATTGCCAAGTACCTTTGGTTCAGGAAGTTTTCTGCCTCTTATTGCAAGCACCGCACTTCTGACATCAGACATTGAGGCATCGGGGTATTTGGCAAACTCCTCTTTCAACGAGCCGTAATTGACATTTGGAGTCCAGCCTGTCTTACATAACTTGAAATGAACGTATGTAACTATGTACTTACCCTTATATTCTCTCTTAAAAATGCTGTCACGATACCCAAACCTGCACTCTTTAGCTGTAAAAACATGCTCTTCACCTGTCTTTACGTTTACACATTCCACCGCTACAATTGAGTTTGCCGCCTCCGCACCGTATGCACCTATGTTTTGAACAGGCGTAGCCCCAACTTCTCCAGGAATGCCTGACAAATTTTCAACACCCCCATAATGTTTTGATACACAATACTCTACAAAGCCATCCCATTTCTCACCTGCCCCAACTTTAAGCACTACAACGCTACGGCTACCTTCAATGGCATCTATACCTTTTATATTTGAATGCAGTATCACCCCCTCATAGTTATTAATAAACAAAAGATTACTACCTCCTCCAATATGAAGGAACTTTGACTCCATCAACAAATCACTTCTTAATAGTTGCTGAAGTTCCTCAACTGAATCATATTCAATAAAATAGTTTGCCTTTACATCTATTCCAAAAGTGTTATTGTTCAGCAAACTGTAATTTTCAAAAGTTTTCATTTTATAATAGAGTTTAACAAATCATTGAACTGCGATGCCTGAAACTTTCTGGAGAACTGTTTGACAAGAGCCTCATCAGAATCTATAGTGATGTAATGTTCTTTTTCCCAAACTTTATATTGTTTCATAATAAAATCCTCTACCTCTTCAACTCTTCTTGCCGCTATACCGCATTTGGTTTTATTAATCAGTGCTTCCAAATATGCCTCATCGCTTCTTACACATAGTATTGGTTTCTTTACTGCAAGTGCCTCAAAAAACTTTGTGGTCATAATTCCTTTTGGTCCTTTTTCATCCATTTTATTTGTAAGTACAAGTACAATACTGCTTTCATTAAGTAAAGCGGGTACCTCTGACTGTGGAACAAAGTTATCAATTTTCAGAAACTTTTCCACACCAAATTCGCTGAAAAGTTTTCTTATTATAACAGCCGATTTTTCATCTATATTCCAATTTACAGAAAAGTTCTCTTGTAAAATTTTTCCTTCATTGTCTAATTTCTGCAATGCTTCACACAACAAACCGGCATCATAAAGTTTTGAATCAAGAATTCTACCGGTATATTGAATTATGAATTTATCTGTTTTAATTACCTGTGGCTTAAACACTTGTGGGTCATAGCCGTTATAAATCAACTGAACATTTTCAACATCTAATGACTTCATTAATTTTACATGCCAAGGAGAAACAGTGGAAACAACATTATGTTTTCTTAACAAATAATTTCTTTCCCTCCTTATTTTTTTGTTTCTGATTTTATGAACCAGATTATTTAACTTTTCATTTTTGAAAAGTCTATGCAGAGCATATTCATATCCTGTAAATTGTTCCATAACATCACGCATGTCATAAACAAGCGGAATGTTTTTCATTTCTGAAATTTTTGATGCGGCATACATTGGGAACAACATATATGTACTGCAAAGAATTGCATCAAATTTTACATCTGAGTATTTTTGTTTGAAAATATTTATGACTTCCCTGTCTTTTGAGTGAAACAAAAAATCAAGTATGAATTTGCAGAGCCAATGAAATTTGTTGTCTTTTGTGTAATAATTCAGCAATTCCAAACGCAAAGGATTTACATCGGAGATATTGCCTACATTCTTCTGCTTTTCTGATATGACATATACATTCCACCCATATTCCTGAATGTATTTGCACAAGCCACCCATTCTGGGAGCAAACGCAGGAGGAAAGGCGTCACATAAAATCAGCAAATTCTTCATCGTGCAGTATTTTTTCAAACAAATTTCTATGATATGTCTTACTAAATTCTGACACTGTATCGTTGTGCCATAGCAAAACAAAATCACCACCGTATTTCTGAACCTCAAGTTTAAGCCTTTTGTAAGTTTCAAAAGCCTCTGTTATGGAGAGTCCCATATATTTTTTTTCACTTAAAGTGCCGTCCATAATTACCAACGGATGTAATGTAAGTGATGTAAGTTCCTTTTTTTCAGGGTCAATCCATCTTACAGACCTTGCCGTACCCAAACGGAAACCTGCCTCATCTGCAAATCCAAGCGTATAGTCATCAGTTATGCCAGCATCAATCAAATAACGCATATCTGAAGGTTTTATTGCAGCCAAATAGTGGTTTCTTGATATTGTAACAGGCTTACCAATGATGCTTGACAACAGTTCCACCTCTCCCTTTATCAGTTTAGGATTAAGTGACGCCTCATAACTGATATGCACCCCCACCTCATTATATATCTTCAATAATTTGCGTACATCTTGTCCATCGGGGTTATAAAAAGGAATATCCTGAGGCAATCTGTTACCCGATACTTTAATAAACACTTTGGATTTAATATTATGGGCTTTGCTTTCCAATTTACGCATCCAGTCAAAAGAGAAAAGAGGGTCATTCTCCACTCCTCCTACAAACGAGCGTACAGCATTCTTGAACTCACCCCTTAACAGTCCACCTGCAAAACCACGCAAAGAACGATATTGTGCAATATGGTCAACATCGTGAGTCATTATACAACTATATTTAGAGTTCTGTACAGGCACTTTGACCCCTACCTCATTAAGCCAACCTCTAAGAAGTCTGCCATACATATCAACAATTGGAGTTTGCAGAAGCCCTGCCTTTTTCAATATTGAAAATTTTGCGGCAAAACGCTTATGCTCATCACGCTCCTTAACTATCAGTTCCTCATATCTGGAAATTATGAAATACGTGCTTGCTATTATATCCGCCTTAACAAAAACCTGTCCGTTTGTCCTGCTGACCGACGGCTCCCCATACAAAATAGGAACATCGTTCACCATTTTCAAAGGCAACTGAGGATAAGACTCCTTTGTTCCATACATTCCATCCTTAAAGAATCCTGAAGGTATAATGACAACCTTGCACTTTTTCCATTCAGATTTTTCAGCGGTATAGCCCACCCAGCCCTTCTCAGGCTTGGCATCCAAAAGGAATGAAATAATATAGTCAAATATTTGTTGCATAATCATAACAAAATTACAAAAAATTTTTTGATTTACCAAAAAAGTATTACCTTTGCACCGCAAATAAGGAAAGGTGGTAGAGTGGTCGATTACAGCGGTCTTGAAAACCGCCGTGCTGAGAGGCACCGGGGGTTCGAATCCCTCCCTTTCCGCAACACAAAAAAGAGTTCGCAACAGCGAACTCTTTTTGTTTATGCTCCAAGGGAGGGATAGTTTACTATCACGCACTTGGAGAGTAAACAAAATCAGTGATGAGGCAATGCCGAATCACTTTTTTGTGTTGTTTGGATGCCTCTGGCACAGACTTAGGGATCACGAAGCAACCACAGGTTGCGAGTAATCCCGACCTTTTCTTGCAAGGACGCCCGTGGCAGAGGTTAGGGAAATTTATTTTGACTTTGATTTTG
>JAKSNZ010000004.1 GCA_024405855.1 Paludibacteraceae bacterium | reverse complement strand
AACGAGGAATCTTTAGTAAAAAAATTTAACACAATATATTATGAAAAAGACTGTTTTACTTACGTTATTTTCATTATTGGTTTCCACAATAGGAGTGTGGGGGGCAACCTGCGTTTATGACACATACAGTTCTGAATTTCAACTTACAAGAAGTAGCACTAAAGCAATTGAAATAGATCCTGGATATGAATATACCGTAACTTTCACTGGGAAAATTAGTTCAAAAGCCACTTATGATTTTGAAATTCAATCATATAATCCAAACCACTCAATACTTTCAGATGGATGGGAGAAACTAGCATCCCAAAATTTGACAACTAGCTCTGTGGACTATACATTATCATTCACATATGACAGCAAATACACAAAATTAAGACTCAAAAATTGTGCGACAACAGGCACAAAAACAATGACAATCTCCAATCTTGTATTTACAAAAAATACATCTATTGATATTAAACAAAACAGTTCCGATTTGGGATCTATACTAGTTGGATATACAAAAACAGTATCATCTGTCATAACCATTAATTATACTGCACCAAAATCAGACATTGTAATCAAAGCCGAATCTGACAATGGTACAGTTTCATTATCTCCCACTGGCATTGATGGATGTACAAAAGGCTCTGCATCTCTAAATTTAACATACACACCTACAACTATTGGTTTTGTCAATGTTAAAGTTACTCTTTCAGGAGGAGCAACGGGTACATATAATTTTACTGGTTCATCAACTCTTGACGCTCCAGAACTTTCTTGTCCTGAGTCATCTATAGGATATAAAAGTGCAACCTTAGAGTGGAATAAGGTGGATGGTGCTACGGGGTACAGTATTTATAACAATGGAGTACTGTTCAAAGGAAACATTGACAAAAACCAAACCTCCATCACATTTAATGATTTGTCTCTACACACTACATATAATTTTACCATTACGTCAATGTATGGTGAAATTGGGTCAGAGCCATCAAATTCCGTTGAAGTTAAGACCAAAGACTTAGCCCCGACAACTCTTACCGTCACTCCATCATACAGCCACGCTGACATATCTTGGACTAAAGTCAATGATGCCACAAAATACATTCTGACATCAGATAAAGGACTAAGCAAAGAGTTCTCTGCTTCTGATGAACTAAAATACACAGATGCAGGTCTGATTTCAGGAGCATCTTACACCTATACAGTAACAGCTTATCTTGATAATGAGGCTACAGCACAACCAACGTCTCAAACTGTTACCATTCTTGGTGGCGGTTGTGCAAATCCTAATTTCACCACAATAGATGATAAAACTTATACAATAGAATGTGGTACCTCTTATAAATTTACAGATGCTATCAAGTTGTTTAATTTTGAATCAACAGAAATAACTATATCATACAATGTAGAAAGAACATCTTCATATCTTGATCCTGGATTTAGAGTTCAGGCATCTGTTGATGGCTCTTCAAACTGGCAATACATTACAGATGAGGAATCAACAAGTGAGGGAACATTAAAGGCCTCAATAAAACAATCAGACGGATACAAATACATTCGTATTGGTGCACTTCATATATTGGGTGCAAAAGTAGAAATCTCCAACATCAGCCAAGCCCCATACTTTGCAGTTCCTGAAACATTTGATATGGGCAATGTAGTTAACAATGTTTCCGTTACAAAGAACATTGAAATTCCATTCTCTGCAAATGCAGCGGAAGTAAGCCTGATAGACGGAGATGATTCACAGTATTTTACTGTTACAAGCCAAAACATTGGTGCTACAACAGATGTTTGTGCATACGGCACAGCAACTATTCCTGTTACTATAAACTCAACAAAGGCTGGAGAGAATATAGCATATATTAAGGTAGGCAACAAGCAGATTAAGGTTACAGCAACCGTTACATTACCTGTACCTATTGCCACAGCCACCCCTGATTACCATTTTGTAACTCTTAATTGGAATAAGATTGACGGTGCTGACGGATACAAAATCACAGGTACTGACGGCACAGACAAGGAAGTGGATGCAAACACAACATCGCTTGTATGTGATAAGTTGAATCTTGATACAGACTACACCTACTATGTAAAGGCTATAAAAGGCGATGTATATACAGATGCGTGTGAGGTTAAGACAACAACAAAAGACTTGAAAGCCTCAACTTCATTCATAGTTTCAAATGAGTCCTATACAAGTGTTGATGCCACTTGGAATGCCATAGAAGATGCCACAGGCTACTATATAGTTTCAACTGACGGCACGTTTGAAGTTAAATTTGACGGAGCGACAACATCTGCCAAGCTTATTGGTCTTAACACAAATAAGACCTACGCATTTAATGTTTACGGAATATACCATTACGGAGAAGAAGATGAGGAGATTTCAAATAATTACACTACATCTAATGAAATAACCACTCTGACATCACTTTGTGAAGAACAAACATTTGATAATATAACTTTAAGTAATGAGAACTGGTCAAGTCCGGTCCAAGTTGACAGATATAAGGCTAATGTTTCATTTCAATATTCAGTAACTGCAACATTAGATATTACATATACCGCTCAGGAGTCTGCAGACGGAAATTCTTGGGAACAATGTTGGTCTAAAACGGGAAGAAGCGGAAATGCAGAGTTCACATTAAAAGAGAATAGTAAATTCATTCGTTTCAAACGTTCAAACGGGGCTTCTATATGTTTAACAACTCCTACTATTTCAAATATCACAGCATTACAAGCCATATATCTCAGCCCACAAGTAACAGAACTTGATTTGGGCAATGTGGTAAAGGGAGAGACTGCAACCGGCATTGTTAATGTTGATTTCTCTGCAATGGCTGGCGATGTAACTGTTAAGGACAACGACCCTTCATTTACAGTAAGTCCCAATAAGGTTGGTGCCTACGGAGAAGACGGATGTGCATACGGTACGGAAGCGGTAACTGTTACATTCAACGCCTCCAAATTTGGTTTGAATGAAGCAACAGTTACAATAGGTGACTATAATGTGGCAGTAAAGGCAATGGTTACACTTCCCGTACCTGAACCTACCATTGAGAATGTAAGTTACACATCGGTGGTTTTAGGTTGGGACAAGATAGACGGAGCAGACGGCTACACTATTGCTTACGGAGATAGTGTAAAGACAATAAGTCAAAGTGATTTTACTGGAACCTATACTGTTCCTGACCTTGAATTAGGAACTGAATACACATTTACCGTTAAAGCATTTAGTGGTGAAGTATTCACTGACCCTGCTAGTGTAACAGCAACAACATTAGACCTGCCTGTTACTACATCCTTTATTCTTAGTGACATTTCATACACATCTATGACGGCTACTTGGAATGTAGTTGAAAATGCTACCGGATATGCCATCAAAAATGAGACCACAGGTATTATAACCTATATTGAGGAAGTATCAAAAACTAGTACAGTATTGGTAGGCTTACTACCTGGCACTGAATACACATTCACCATATTTGCCACATACGATTCTCATTTGGCAACTCAAGGAATATCTGCCACTGCAGCAACAGAGGTGTCAAAATGTGCTCCTGAAATATTTGAAGATGTCAGGTTAGGCGAGGATTGTGGAATACTTGAACCATGTGCATGGGATTGGAATGTCAAAGAGAAAATAATTGAAACAACACTGAATGACCCAACTCTTAATTTTAGTTACTCTGTTGCAACCGGATCAACAAAAAAAGAGTCAATATATGCCCCTGATGTTGCTATATATGAGTTTAATGAAACCACAAAAGAGTGGGATTTACATACAAATATTGAGCGTGCCAGAACAGGTACACAAACTATAAAGGCAACAACAAGAACTGTCCGCAAGTTCAAAATTACGTTTGACGGAAACTTCTACTGTGACCTTAAGGGTATAAGCGTGATGCAGGGTATGTACTTTGAGCCAAAGGACACTAAGGTTGAATTTGGAACTTGCACTATTGGCTCCACTCCTACATCTAACTTTAGGGCTGATTTCTCCGCTATGTCAGCAAACGTTGTAAATGCTGAAGGTTCTCCGTTCACCCCTTCAAAATCAATAATGGGTGCTACAGAAGAAAACTATTGTGCATCTGGTGAAGATATCAATGTAATATCAGCCAATACAGTGTTAGAGCCGGGAGAGTACACATCAACAATGACGGTTGGCAGCAACATCATTAACTTGTCAATGACGGTTGCACCACTTCCTGCCCCTGTTGACTTCTATGCTAATCCAGGTTCAATAACAACATCACTGAATTGGAAGATGGTTGAGAATGCAACAGGCTACAGAATAAGGTATAAGGTTTCTGAAAGTACAGACACTCCACAAACAGTTGATGTGCCATCAACTGAGACATCTGTCACTTTGTATGATTTGATACCTAATACACTTTATGATTTCACTATTACCGCTTTGTACAATAACATTGAGAACACAACAACATCAACAAAAGCGACAACACTGCCATTGCCTGGTCCAAGTAACTTTAAGGTATCGGAGGAGTTAACACATTCTGCCAAATTTACTTGGGATACGGTTGACGGGGCTACAGGCTATATGTTAGCATGGACAAAAGAGGGTACTGATGATCAAGGTAACATTGTTATTGATAATCCACTTGCAACTGAGCAAGTTCTTGACAATTTGAAATATTCAGGTGATTATACAGTTACCATCTATTCAATGTATGGTACTGCATTACAAGGTGCTACTGTTCTTACTGCCAATCTGCATTGTCAGGTTACAGTAAAATATGATGGTGAATATATTGATTGCCAGACACATACAATAGATTTTGTATCAGGTACAAAATATGATGACAACACATATAAGTCAGGTGCAAAAATAAACTTCAAATCCTCACTTAAACAGGATTGTATAGGCGAGCCTATATTTGACTACATTACAGTTGAGTGTGATGGGAAAACCACCACTTACACATCTGCAGAGTTGACATCGTTTGAAATTTTAGGCGAAACTACAATTACCACCTTCTATGCTGATAACAGCGGTGTGGTTGAGATTAACGGCAAGAAATATGAGACCATTGCCGAAGCTGTACAGGACGCTTCAGAAGGTGAGCTTGTCTTACTGAAAGATGCTGAAGACCAAGACCTTATAGTTAATGTTTCAGATAAGGTTCAATTCAACGGCAACGGATATAAGATTAAGAACATACACATTGAGGAGAACGGAGACCTTGAGCTTACGGGTAATCTTACTGCCGTAAACTTTGGACTTGCAGCAGGCATTGGTGCAAGCGGTCAATATGAAGAGAACGGCGGTAAATTGACAATTATCGGAAGAGCGTATATTGACAAGACAATGGATCCAAGCGGAATGACTAATGAAAACAAGTGGTATGGCATATCTTTCCCATTCCCTGTAAGTTCTTTAGAGGTATTCGCTCTTGTAAATGGAAATGAGAAAACACTAACATATTATACAGATTATGTATTTGCCTCATTTGACGGAATTAAACGTGCTTCATCAGGTAAAGGATTTACTATGATGACAATAGGTGGTGCCACATTGGAAATAGGCAAATTCTACATGTTTGCAACTACTACAAAAATAAATACATTCCGGTTCTATAAGAAAGAAGGCAGTAGTCTTGTCAATCCTTCAAACATTCTTGATTTATATGAATATCCGTCATCTTCTGCAAAGAATGCAGGATGGAATAACATAGGCAACTCTCAGCTATATCATGTAGGTGTGGAGTCTGAATCCTCTTTTGCTCAAGTTTATATTAACGGAGAGAACAAATACCTGACAGTAGATTTAAGTGAGACTACACTGGGGGTTACCTCTCCAATGTTTATACAACAGGGTGAAGGTATGTCTCCGATTGCAACATTAAGCAGAAAGAATGAAGGTACTTTACGTAGTGCTGAAATCAAGCAACAGAATACTTACAAGGTACAAATATTCAAACAAGGAGAATCTATGGCATCTGACCAACTATTTATTAGAACTGTCAATGATAGAGCAAACCAATATACAATAGGTCACGACCTTATGAAATTTGAAGTCTCTTCTGCACACTCACAAATATACACAAAAGCATTTGATATGAACTTAAGTGTATATGAGGCTGCATTGAATAACCATACTACAGATGTTCCGCTATATCTGTTTGCACCATCAAATGGAAATTATAAATTGTCTATTGGAAATGACATTCCTGAAGGAGCGGTTATTTATCTGACAAAAGACGGAACACCTATTCATAATTTCAGTGATAATAATGAATTTGCATTAGCGTTGTCCAAAGGTACTAACACATCGTATGCAATAAGAATCTATGAAGAGAATGTTCCTGTTATCACAACAGATGAAGCAGTAAATGACAATCTCAATATTTATGTTGAAAATGGCAACATTCTTGTAATTTCAAATATGAAAGCGGGTCAGCAATATAGTGTAGGTGATATGTTGCGTACATTGATAACAAATGTAAGCAATGGAGAAACAATAAGAATGCACATTGCAGAAAAAGGAATATATTGGGTTAATATAGAAAATACCAGTGTAAAAGTTGAAATTACAAAATAATTTTATACCTTTGCAAAGTCAAAATAGTAAAAAACATAGATTTTTGTTAAAATGAAATACGAAAAGCCAATCTTAAAGGAAGAGAAGATAGAAATTGAATCATGTGTAATGTACGCTTCTATACCAGAGCCAGGTGATACATCAATTTTTTAGGTTCTGTTCCAGTGTAATTCATTTACATACTACTCTATTACTCCCGCCCCACTCTTGTGAGACGGGAGTTTTTTTGCAAAAAATAATTACAAAAAAATACCTCACATTTTTTTGGTTTTGTATCGGATTTGTTGTACATTTGCAGTCCGATTATTTATCCAAAAACTCAAGTGGTTGATAATCAGGTATAAACATCTTTTAGCCTAAGATGATTCCGATTTATGCCCGCTATTGCCACCAGTTATTAACGGAAAAAATTTTTAATAAAGTGGATACTTTAAGTTTTAAAACAGTTTCAGCAAACGCCGCTACAGTTAATAAAGAATGGGTTGTAGTGGATGCAACAGACCAAATAATGGGTCGTTTTTGCTCAAAGGTTGCCAAAATTGCAAGAGGTAAGTACAAACCAAACTTCACCCCTCATGTAGATTGTGGTGACAATGTTATTATTATCAATGCTGATAAGGTAAAACTTACCGGCAAAAAGTGGACAGACCACATTACCCTGACATTTACAGGTTATCCTGGCGGTCAGCGTGAATGGAATCCAAAGAAACTTCAGGCAAAGGGCTCAAGATATTACTTTGAGAAGGTTCTCAAGGGAATGCTCCCTAAGACCAAACTTGGTGACAAGATTTTGAAGAACATCTATGTATATGATGGACCGGAACATCCTCATCAGGCTCAGAACCCTAAAACAATTGATATTAACGCTCTTAATTAAGAAATAATATGGAACAAGCCAATATAACAAACGCATTAGGTAGAAGAAAAGCCGCTATTGCACGTGTATATGTGAAAGAGGGCAAAGGAAACATTACCATTAATGACAGAGAACTTGCCGTATATTTCCCATCAGGTATGCTTCAGTATGTAGTTAAGCAACCTCTTGCAAAATTGGGCGTAGAAGGCAAATTTGATATAAAGGTTAACTTGCAGGGCGGTGGTAGCAAAGGTCAGGCTGAGGCTTTGAGACTTGCTATTGCACGTGCTCTTGTTAAGATTGACCCTGAAAACAAACCTGCTCTTAAGGCTGAAGGCTTTATGACTCGTGACCCACGTGAGGTTGAGCGTAAGAAGCCAGGTAGGCCAAAGGCACGTAAGCGCTTCCAGTTCAGCAAGCGTTAATGTTTGCAATATATCACACTACCCCGATGCCGTTTGTATCGGGGTGGTTTTGATAATGCTCTTTGAAATTCTCCTCTTAACCTGAAGCAACGCCACACACAAGGCTAACGCTCTAACTTAGAGGGTGTTTGTATCTAAATCTATAAGATTTGCATTTGGCAACTACCTATAGATTGATATTATCCAAGAAAAAATATTTAACAGATAACAACAACTTAAATTCTTAAAATTATGGCAAGAACAAATTTCCAAGATTTGCTTGACGCCGGATGTCACTTTGGACACCTGAAACGCAAGTGGAACCCTGCAATGGCTCCTTATATATTTATGGAGCAGAACGGTATTCACATCATTGACCTTAACAAGACAGTAGTAAAGATTGACGAGGCTGCTGACGTACTTGAGAACCTTGCAAGACAAGGCAAGAAGATTCTTTTTGTAGGTACAAAGAAGCAAGCCAAAGATGTTATAGCAGAAAAGGCTACAGTTGTCAATATGCCTTACATTACTGAACGTTGGGCTGGTGGTATGCTTACTAACTTTACAACCATTCGCAAAGCCGTTAAAAAAATGGCTAACATTGACAGAATGTCATCAGACGGTACATTTGACAACCTTTCAAAGCGTGAGAAACTTCAGATTGCACGTCAGAGAGAGAAACTTGAGAAGAACCTTGGCTCAATTGCTGACCTTACACGTCTGCCAGCCGCACTATTTGTAGTTGACATTGTTAAGGAGCATATAGCAGTTAAAGAGGCAAAACGCCTTGGTATACCTGTATTTGGTATAGTTGATACAAACGCTAATCCTAACGATATTGATTTTGTTATCCCTGCAAACGACGATGCTTCAAAATCAGTTGACATTATTCTTAGTGCAGTTTGTGCTGCCGTTCAAGAGGGACTTCAACAGCGTAAGGTAGAGAAAGAGGCTGAAGCGGCAGAGCAAGAGGCTTCTGAGGCTCCAAAGGCTGAGAAAAAAGGCGGTGCTGGAAAACCTGCTCGTCAGCGTATAAAGAGAGGCAATGAGGGTGCTCTTAACAACGCCCTTGCTGACAAGTATAAATCAGAATCAGAGAAAGAGGAGGAATAATACTATGGCAAATGTAACAGTAGCAGATATTGCCAAGCTTCGTAAAATGACCGGAGCCGGCATGATGGATTGCAAAAACGCATTGGCAGAGGCTGAGTGCGATTTTGAAAAAGCAATTGAACTTATTAGGAAAAGAGGTCAGGCTATTGCCGCAAAGCGTTCAGACAGAGATGCTTCTGAAGGTTGCGTACTTGCCGCTGACAAAGACGGATTTGCCGCTCTTGTAGGCATCAAGTGTGAGACAGACTTTGTTGCAAAAAATGCAGATTTCATAGCACTTACACAAAAAGTGTTGGATGCCGCTATGGAAAAAATGCCTGCAAGCCTTGACGAACTTAAAAATGTTAAGATAGGTGACCGTACAGTTGCTGAGCTTATTACAGCACAGAGCGGTGTTACAGGTGAAAAAATGGAACTTGGTGCATACGAGTTTGTAAAGGCTCCTGCAACAGTTTCCTACATTCACAACGGTAACAAACTTGCTTCACTTGTTGCATTCAATGAGGGTGCTGACCGTCAGGTACTACGTGACGTAGCAATGCAGGTTGCCGCTATGAGCCCTATCTCAGTAAGCCGCAATGATGTTCCAAAAGACATTGTTGACAAGGAACTTGAGATTGGCAAGGAGAAGGCACGTGAAGAAGGCAAACCAGAGGCTATTCTTGACAGAATTGCTCAAGGACGTCTTAACAAGTTCTTCCAAGAGAGCACACTGCTTGAGCAGGCTTTCATAAAGGATGCAAAAATGAGCGTTACCCAATACCTTCAGGCTGCATCTAAGAGCCTTACCGCTACAGCATTCAAGCGCTTTACATTAAATCAAGAGTAAATAAATCAAAAATAGAACAGGGAGGGTAGTAAAAATATTACCCTCCTTTTCTATTTTTGAGGGACAGGGGACAAGGAACAAGGGACAAGTATCCTTGACCCTATTATTTGAAAAGTTAAATTTTTAGATACAAATATTTAACTTTTCAAATAATTTTATTAAATTTGCGTTGATAATTGTGTTATATTTATCACGTATGAATCACTATCTAACCTTTATTCAAAACACCATTAAGAACTACTGGGATGAACCTGCACTCTCTGACTATATTACCGGTTATACCCTTACATATGGTCAGATGGCAGAAAAAGTGGCAGAACTGCATATTTTGTTTGAGGAGGCTGGGATTAAGAAGGGCGACAAAGTGGCGTTGTGTGGCAGAAACTCCGCTAATTGGGCAGTTAGTTTTATGGCAGTAACCACATACGAGGCGGTAGCCGTCTCTATTCTTGCGGAGTTCTCTCCAGAGAGTGTCCATTCTCTTGTTAACCACTCCGATGCCAAACTTTTTCTTGTAGGAGACCAAGTTTGGAAAACACTTGATGCGGCACAAATGCCTAATCTGAATGCAATAATCTGTATGCAGACATTTGAGGTGCTTGCCGGTGGAACAAAAGAGTTATCTGACGCTGCACAAAACCTTGAGGCAGTATTTATGGCAAAATATAAGGACGGATTCGGACCTGTTGATGTAAACTACCCTACAGACAACTGGGATAAACCGGCACTTATAAACTACACCTCAGGTACCACAAGTGACCCAAAAGGCGTTGTGCTTTCATACAAGGCAATATCTTCAAACATTCAGTTTGGAGAGGACGGCATATCAAACCACCCTGGTTGGAGCATGGTGTCAATGCTTCCGCTTGCCCACATGTTTGGACTTGCGTTTGAGTGTCTGTACCAACTTGCAGGAGGTTGCCATGTATATTTCTTAGGCAAGGCACCTTCACCACAAGTGCTTATGAAAGCATTTTCTGACGTTCATCCGTATATGGTACTTACAGTGCCACTTGTAGTTGAAAAGATTTTCCAAAAGTCAGTATTCCCAAAAATCAAGAAACCGTTTGTACGTGAACTTTGGTATCTGCCCGGCATTGGGGGCAAGTTACGCAAAAGTGTCCACGATGCCGTAATGAAAGCATTTGGAGGCAACCTTAAGCACCTTATTATTGGCGGTGCAGCCCTTAACCATGACGTTGAGAAATGCCTTAAGCAAATAAAGTTCCCCTACACAGTAGGTTACGGTATGACAGAGTGCGGACCTATTTTAGGCTATGAGGCTTGGGACAAATTTGTGGAGCGTTCCTGCGGAAAGGCTGTTGACCGCATGGAGGTTTCAATTGACAGTGCAGACCCACATAAGATTGTAGGAGAAATCCTTGTCAAAGGAGATAATCTTATGACTGAATATTACAAGAACCCCGATGCCACCAAGGCCGCCTTTAACAAGGAGGGTTGGCTACGCACAGGAGACCTTGGCATAATAGACAAAGAAGGAAACATATTCATCAGAGGAAGAAACAAGAGTGTTATTGTGGGAGCATCGGGGCAAAACATTTACCCTGAAGAGATTGAAGGCAAGTTAAATAACATTCCAGGCGTTAGTGAAAGCATTGTGGTTGACCGAGGAGGCAAACTTACCGCTCTGGTTTTCCCTGACCTTGCGGCACTTAAAGATGAACTTGCAAACAAGTCAATAGAGGAGATTCTTGAAAACATTAAATTGCAGGTAAACCGCATGATACCTGCTTTCTGCCGTCTGACTTCAATTGAAAAGGTTGACAAAGAGTTTGAAAAGACTCCAAAACGCAGTATTAAAAGATTTTTATACAAATAAATATATGGCTACAGAGTTTCATTATCAGGTTCCGTTCCCTATTGGAGAGGACACAACAGAGTACTATCTGCTTACAAAAGACTATGTTACAGTAAGCGAGTTTGAGGGCAAACCTATTCTTAAGGTTGCAAAAGAAGGTCTTACCGCTATGGCAAACGCCGCATTTCGTGACGTTTCATTCTTGCTTCGCCGTGCTCACAATGAGCAGGTTGCAAAAATCCTAAATGACCCGGAGGCATCAGAGAATGACAAGTATGTGGCTCTTACATTCCTTCGTAACGCCGATGTGGCTTGCAAAGGCAAACTTCCGCTATGTCAGGATACAGGTACAGCCATTATTCACGGAGAGAAAGGTCAGCAGGTTTGGACAGGTTACTGTGATGAGGAAGCCCTTTCACTTGGTGTGTTCAAAACCTACACAGAAGAGAATCTGCGTTACTCTCAGAATGCTCCGCTTGATATGTACAAGGAGGTTAACACTAAATGTAACCTGCCTGCACAAATAGACATAGAGGCAACAGAAGGTATGGAATACCGATTCCTTTGCGTTACAAAGGGCGGTGGCAGTGCTAACAAGTCATATCTTTTCCAAGAGACCAAAGCCCTGCTTACCCCTGAAAAATTGGTTCCGTTCCTTGTTGAGAAAGTCAAGACTCTTGGAACAGCCGCTTGCCCGCCATATCACATTGCATTTGTAATTGGCGGCACATCTGCAGAAAAGAACCTGCTTACCGTAAAACTTGCCTCAACACATTACTATGACTCACTTCCTACCACAGGTAATGAGTACGGACGTGCCTTCCGCGATGTTGAACTTGAGAAGAAGGTTCTTGAAGAGGCTTGGAAGATAGGTCTTGGTGCTCAGTTTGGCGGTAAATATCTTGCCCACGATGTCCGCATAATACGTCTGCCACGTCACGGAGCGTCTTGTCCTGTAGGTATGGGCGTAAGTTGCTCTGCAGACCGTAACATAAAGTGTAAGATAAACAAAGACGGCATTTGGATTGAGAAGATGGATGACAATCCTTCTTCACTTATACCTGAGGCTCTGCGTAATGCCGGAGAGGGCGATGCCGTTAAGGTTGACCTTAACCGTCCTATGGCTGAAATTCTTGCACAACTTGACAAGTACCCTGTATCAACCCGTCTTTCTCTTAACGGAACCATAATTGTAGGCAGAGATATAGCACACGCAAAACTTAAAGAGCGTCTTGACCGTGGTGAGGGTCTGCCTCAGTACATTAAAGACCACCCTATCTACTATGCAGGTCCTGCCAAGACTCCTGCCGGTATGGCTTGTGGTAGCATGGGACCAACAACCGCTAACCGTATGGACCCATACGTTGACCTCTTCCAAAAGAACGGCGGCAGTATGATTATGCTTGCAAAGGGTAATCGCAGCCAAATAGTTACAGATGCATGTAAAGCCAACGGTGGTTTCTATCTTGGCTCAATAGGTGGTCCAGCCGCAATTCTTGCTCAAAACAACATTAAGAGCATTGAGTGCGTTGAGTATCCTGAACTTGGAATGGAAGCCATCTGGAAAATTGAGGTGGTTGACTTCCCAGCGTTCATATTGGTGGATAACAAGGGGAATGATTTTTTCAAAAAACTTTAGCATTAAGATATTTGAAATAATGAATGTACCCTATGTAGAGGACTATAACCCATCTGTGAAGGGTTATAGCCCCTCCCATATAGGTCTGTGACCCATATGGGTCCCTCCCCCTGTACGACCGCGGGGGTGCGGACGCCTCTTATAGGGTACATTCATTATAAATATTGTTATGAAATTATTTTTAAATAATCTGGAAGAGAGTGCGGCAGAGTTTCTCAAAGAACTTGGGGAGCGTCGCATCGTGGCTTTCTACGGCTCTATGGGTGCGGGCAAAACCACATTCATTAAGGCTATATGCAATGTACTTGGTGTTACCGATGCTGTAAACAGCCCCACCTTTGCCATCGTGAATGAATACCTTGCGGCAGACGGCAGTAATATCTATCACTTTGATTTCTACCGCATTAAGAAACTTGAAGAGGCGTATGACATAGGATATGAGAACTACTTTTACAGCGGTAACCTCTGCCTTATAGAGTGGCCTGAACTAATAGAGGAACTACTCCCCGATGACGCAGTGCGTGTTCACATCACAGAAACCGCAGATGGCACCAGAGAACTTACATACTTATGATTATACAAACATTCACATCGTTGATAGAGGCTCAAAGAGCCCTTCAATTTCTACAGCAAGCGGGTATAAACTGTTATCTGACAGATGAGATTATGGGCAGCACCTTTACCGTAGGGGTTGGTGGTGTAAAACTTAATGTAGATGAGGCTGACGCCACAGAAGCCCAAGCACTACTCTCTGCGATGAAATAAAATTATTACATTACTGCCCCGATGACAAAAAAACAGGAGATACAGATATTTGATGAGAAGAGAGTCCGCACCGTTTGGGATAGCGAACAAGAGAAATGGTACTTCTCAGTGGTGGATGTTTGCGGTGTGCTGACAGACAGCATTGACCCACAATCATATTGGAGAAAATTAAAGCAGCGGTTGAAAGAAGAGGGAAATGAAACCGTGACAAATTGTCACGGTTTGAAAATGCTCGCCGCAGATGGCAAGATGCGTATGACCGATGTTGGTGATACGGAGCAAATTTTCCGCATTATCCAATCCATACCATCACGTAAGGCTGAGCCATTTAAGCAATGGATGGCGCAAGTGGCATCACAACGTATAGACCAACTGCAAGACCCTGAACTGAGCATAGACCAGGCAATAGCAGACTATAAACGCCTTGGTTATAGTGACAAATGGATAAACAGCCGTATAAAAAGCATTGAGGTAAGAAAGGAACTAACCGATGAGTGGCAGAGGGCTGGCATACAGGAGGGTCAGCAATTTGCATCGCTTACTGATATTATCACTAAGGAATGGTCTGGAATGACTACCCGACAATATAAACAATACAAAGGTCTTAAAAAAGAGAACTTGCGAGACAATATGACCAATGTGGAATTGGCTCTTAATATGCTTGCTGAGGCATCTACTGCGGAGATTTCAAAGCAGAGGAATCCCAAAGGCTTGAAAGAGAGTCAGATTGTGGCAAAGGAGGGCGGCAGCGTTGCCAAAGCAGCCCGCAAGCAACTTGAGAGCAAAACAGGCACATCAGCCATCTCACCCAACAAAGCAAGTGACTACTTGCTGCCTGAATAGATAAAACTATAATAGAATAAATTGATTACTATAATAACCTTATAAGGTAACACCTCTATGTCATTTATAAGTAAATTCATAGAATCAATCAGTGGAGACGTCAACAAGTCCTTCAATCCCTCTCATTTTGCATTTGTTGATACTGAAGTTGGTGTAAAAGATCACAAGATACACGATATAGGTGTCTTAAGGTGGGACGGAGCCATATTTCACTCTGCCAATAGGCAAGCAGCATTAGAGCTTCTATGGAATGTGGATTTTATTTGCGGACATAACATAATACACCACGATGCACAATATCTATTTGGTGATAAGAAAAACAAATGGATTCTGGTGGACACATTGTATGTATCACCTTTATTATTTCCAGAAAGGCCATATCATCACCTGATTAAAAATGACAAACTCATCAGTGAACAGATGAATAATCCTGTAAATGACTGTGAGAAGTGTAGAGACCTACTTATGGATGAAGTTTCACAATGGGAATCTTTATCTAATACAAAAAAGATTATCTATGCTGCTTTATTATATAGGGAGCCGGAATTTGCGGGATTTCTTAAATTTGTTAATGCAACACTTGAGAACAATATAGAATTGCCAGATTTGATTCTGTCCGAATACAACGGCAAAGTTTGTGAACACACTGACATAGAGTACATAATCAACAAGCAACCAATAGAATTGGCATTCGCTCTTGCCTTGATAGAGACAACAGATTATCGTTCAATAACACCTGCGTGGGTGCTACACACCTATCCGAATGTTGAAAATGTCTTAAAACTTTTACGTCACACTAAATGTAAAGATGGTTGTGAATATTGTAATAGAGACCTTGATATTCATCATAACTTAAAACATTTTTTTGGTTATGAACAGTTTCGTAGTTATGGTGGAGAATCCCTGCAAGAAAATGCTGTGCTTGCTGCTGTTGAGGGGAAATCGCTATTGGCCATATTCCCTACTGGAGGAGGTAAGTCACTAACATTCCAACTGCCAGCCCTAATGGAAGGACGTTCAATACACGGACTTACAGTAGTCATATCACCTCTTCAATCGTTAATGAAAGACCAAGTGGATAATCTTGCGGAAAGAGGTATTACAGATGCAGTAACAATTAACGGATTACTGGACCCTATTAGTAGGTCGCTTGCTATTCAAAGAGTACAAGATGGAGATGCATCACTGCTGTATATTGCTCCTGAGATGCTCCGATCAAAAACCATAGAAAAGATATTGATGGCTCGTCACGTGGTTCGTTTTGTAATAGATGAGGCACACTGTTTTTCTTCTTGGGGGCAAGACTTCAGAGTGGATTACCTATACATCGGTAAATTTATTCGGGAATATCAAAAGAATAAGAATTGTGCTAAACCTATCCCTGTATCTTGCTTTACAGCAACAGCTAAGCAAAAAGTGATTCAAGATATATGCGATTACTTTAAGCAAATGCTCAACATAAATCTTGAACTATTTGCATCAACCGCCTCTCGAACAAATCTACATTACTCCGTTATTCATGCTGATACAGATGAAGACAAATATATGAAACTCCGTTCGCTAATAGCAGAGTCTTCTTGTCCTACCATAGTATATGTATCACGGACAAAACGCACAAAATTATTAGCAGATAAATTATCACGCGATGGTTATAAAGCACTCCCATTTAATGGTCAAATGAATGCAGAAGAAAAAATTTCCAATCAAGATGCGTTTATGACAGATAAAATTAGCGTTATAGTAGCAACGTCAGCGTTTGGAATGGGAGTGGATAAAAAAGATGTAGGATTAGTCGTACATTATGACATTTCTGACTCGTTAGAAAACTATGTGCAAGAGGCAGGACGTGCGGGACGCGACCCACATCTTGACGCACGTTGTTATGTGCTATATTGTGACGCAGATCTTGATAAACATTTTATTCTTCTAAACCAAACCAAGTTGAGCCTTAGTGAGATTCAACAAATATGGAAAGCTGTTAAAGAAATGACTAAACAGCGTCCGCGTGTATGCTGTTCAGCTTTAGAGATAGCAAGAAAAGCTGGTTGGGATGATTCTGTACATGACATTGAAACAAGAGTGAGAACAGCACTTGCAGCACTTGAACAAGCAGGGTATTTAGAGAGAGGAAATAACGTGCCACACGTCTATGCTACTGGGATAACCGTAAATAATATAGACGAGGCTCGCCAACTTATAAACAACTCCTTGCTATTTGAAAAAGAAGATGTTGAAAAGGCAGTGCGTATCATAAAGTCTTTAATTTCCAAAAAAAACATATCTAAAGCACAAGATGCGGAAGCGGAGTCTCGCGTGGATTACCTTGCTGACATTTTAGGGCTGAATAAGAGCGAAGTAGTGTCTGTTGTAGAGAGAATGCGTCAAGAAGGAATCCTTGCTGACTCTAAAGATATTTCGGCATATCTGAACGATGTGGGAGAATCAGAAATCAGGTCAAAAAAGTTATTAGAGCGATTCTCTAAACTAGAACGTTACATACTTGATAATATTCCAGACAAAACGCTCCAGATTTCTTACAAACAATTGAATGATAACGCACAAAATGACGGCGTTTCAACATCTACGGAAAAAGATATTCGTACCTTGCTCAACTTTCTTACTATCAAGGGTTATACTAGGAAAAAAGAGGATGCGGCACATAATCTTGAGCTAATGCGTCAAATGGATAAGCCAACAACGATGAGTAGACTTGAGCGCCGCCTGGAAATATGCCATTTTACCATCAAATGGCTTTATAAGCTGACAATGAAAGCACCCTCTGAGAATTCTCAAAAACAAGATGTACGTTTCTCTGTTGTGGAGTTATTAAAGTCCATTAAATCATCTGGGAAAAACTTATTCGGCACTTTACAAAACATAAATATAGAAGACGTAGAGGAAGCCTTACTATATCTATCAAAGATTAACGCGCTTAAATTGGAAGGAGGATTTCTTGTACTATATAATGCTATGGATATCCGTCGCATTAAAGATAATAGATTACGCTATAAACAAGATGACTACACAATGTTGAATGAGTTTTACAAACAAAAAATTCAACAAGTTCACATAGTAGGCGAATATGCGAACCTAATGGTCAAGGATTATGATGCGGCATTACAGTATGTGCAGGATTATTTTCAGATGGACTACAAGCGTTTTATTTCTAAGTATTTCAAAGATAACCGGTTACGTGAGATAGAACAAAATGTCACACCAGGTAAATACAAACAATTATTCGGCAATCTGTCTCAGAAACAGATGGAAATTATATCAGATAAGGAATCTCGTTGTATAGTTGTTGCTGCTGGTCCAGGTAGCGGTAAAACCCGTGTGTTAGTACATAAACTTGCATCATTACTACTGTTGGAAGATGTAAAACACGAGCAATTACTTATGCTCACTTTCTCGCGAGCATCTGCTATTGAATTTAAACAACGACTGATGGAACTTATTGGGAATGCAGCCCATTTTGTTGAAATAAAAACATTTCACTCATATTGCTTTGATTTATTAGGTAGAATTGGAAATTTGGATGATGCCAAAGATGTAGTTGCTCGTGCAACTCAAATGATAAATGATGGCGATGTTGAGCCTAACCGCATAGCAAAAACAGTACTTGTAATAGATGAGGCTCAGGATATGAGTAGCGAAGAATATGCTTTAGTGCGTGCATTGATGACTGCAAATGAAGACATGAGGGTGATTGCCGTCGGTGATGATGACCAAAATATTTTTGATTTCCGTGGGTCTGACTCCAAATATATGCTTCAGTTGCTACAAGAATCTGATGGTAGGTTTATTGAAATGACAGAGAATTTTCGCAGTCCTAATCACATTGTACGGTTTGCAAATGACTTTGTACAGAATATTCACAGCAGAATGAAAAGTAACAGGATTGTTTCAATCAGCAAAAATGATGGATATGTAAAAGTTACACATCATTTATCAGATTGTATGTATGAACCACTTGTGAATGAATTAATTCAACATCGTGGGCAAGGTTCCACCTGTGTGCTTACACAAACAAATGAAGAAGCAGTCATTCTTGTAGCATTGTTAAAAAAACACAACTTACAAAGTAAGCTGATTCAGAATATGGACGGATTCCGATTCTGGAATATGGCAGAAGTACGTTTGTTCCTGAAATATATAGAAGACAAAACACATTCTCCTATTATTGCAGATTGGGTATGGGAAGAGGCAAAAAATAGAACATTTACCGTATACCATACATCTGAAAGTCTCCACTACCTTCAGCGTTGTATACAATTGTTTGAAAATACCTATAAGTCAAAATATCTTACAGATTTTAAAGAATTTGTATATGAATCTTCGGTGGAAGATTTCTGCGATATTTCAGAAACTGATATTGTAGTATCCACTATACATAAATCAAAAGGTAGGGAATTTGATGATGTATATATGTTGTTAACCGAGCCACAATATATTACAGATGAGTTGCTTCGCCGTTTTTATGTCGGTATAACCCGTGCCAAACAACGACTTTTCATACATACAAACTGTTCTATGTTTGATAAATTGAAGACCGATAAAACCATATTCTGTCAAACCTCTTTTGGAATGCCAACTGAAATAGTATTACAACTCACGCACAAAGATGTAAATTTAGGTTTTTTCAAATGCCACAAAAATGAAATTCTCACCTTGAGAGCAGGGGAGCAACTTATAGTGAGAAATAATTATTTGTATGACCATAAGACAAACATTCCTGTATGTCAATTTTCTCAGAAGATGCAAACAGATTTATGCTTCTGGACAGAAAAAGGTTATAATATTTCACTTGCTACCATCCGTTTTATAGTGGCGTGGCGTCCTAAAGATGCTCCAAAAGAAGAAAAAGAATACGCAGTGCTACTCATTGATTTAACACTTACTAAATAGCACACAATCCATCTTAACATCGTGGGGTTCTGCGGTTTCCCCGATGGCTGGCTCAATCTGGCAACTGAAGCATACACCAATTTTGTAGCAGGCTGCACCGCTTAAGAGGCGGTCATAGTAGCCTTTGCCACGCCCAAGGCGGTATCCATCGGCGGTAAAGCCTACGCCCGGAACTATAACAAGGTCAATATCATTAATTGAAACATAGTCTAAGCCCACCGGCTCACTGATATTGTAAGCCCCTACACACTGTTGCTCAGTGTATGGAAGAATTTTAAGAATATCAGCACAAACTACAGGCATAAAAAACCGCTTCACAGCCTTGAACCGCTCAAGTATAGGCAGAACATCTATCTCATCGGGTAAGGGGTTATAAATCAAAACATTCTTTGCAGAAACAAAATGCGGCTCTGTAGAGACGGCAGAGAGCAGTTGTACAGCCTCAACCGCACGCTCCCTGGCACTCAACGCCTTAACACGAGCCTTAATAATTGTTCTTATCTCCTTTTTATTCATGGCATTTGAGGTCATCTGTAATAATAAACGGAACTATGTCATTTGCAAGGTATTCCTTGAATAGAATAAGTCTGCCAACACGCCCGTTGCCATCTTGAAACGTTACTGACAAAATCTCATTCGGAAAACTTAATATTGCTATTATGGTGCAAAATCAACTAAAATTTTCCGTTATCGGCAAATTTTGTTAAGATAATCAGGTTAAAACAGTTTCAACTGTCCGTCCTCTTCCGCTTCTGGTGCTGAACTATCTGGCTCATCTTTCTGAGCCGATGAAGCCTTAGCCGTGTCATCGGGGAAACGGAGTGGTTCAAGAGGCTCTATAGAGGCTATCTCATTAGTTGTAAGACGCTTACCTTTGGCTTTCAAACTCTTTATGCCTATGAACTCATCAGCGTCTATAATCATAGGCTCAGCCACAGAGCCGGCGGCATCGGGAGCAAATGTAACTTCAAGACGTGCGTAGTAGTCATCAACAAGTAGCAGCAGACGGCTATGAGGATTGTCGCCCAAGAAACTAACCTCTTTCTTGCTCTCCTCAAGTGGGAAACGCTTTAAGTAAGGGAACTTTTGGTCTGCATCATACAGGGCGGCTGTCCAAATTTTCTCAGGGTCAAACTTCTCAACAAGCAGAACATCATCAGCAAAATGTGTTGTAAGTTCAAAGCTGAGATTCTGATAAGTTCCACGCTTTGTTATCATAAGAATTGTATCCTCTGACTCAAACTCTCCAAGCAGCGTGCCTCTGCCATCGTAGTTAAGGCGGTTTACATCTGCATCGTACCAAACTTCACGTCCGCCAAGAGTTGAAGCACCCTTTTGCTTCATATTCACCTTAAGCACATCATTCTTTGTAAATATGTTACCCATACTTGCACGCCCCTTAATTGCAATTTCACTGAAATCACGCTCAAAAATAAGGTTCTTTAGTTTTGGACGAGGCTTAAGCCAACATTTTACAATTTCTGCCTCGCCATTAGGGTTTGCACTGAAATATAGCACCTTAGTGCCTGGTGTGCCTTGTGTAAGGTCATACTCCTTATCGCGGCTCAGACCACCTGCGGCAAAACGCTTTATGTAAGATGTGCCGTCCTTGCCGTCACGATAAATCATATTGTAGATGGTACGGTTATCGCCCTTCTTAAACACTCCCAACCAAAGCACGTTTTTGCCCACAAACACCTTCTCCTGTACTTTGATTACCTTAAATTTACCGTCTTTGTAGAAAATGATTATATCATCAACGCTTGAGCAGTTGCATACAAGTTCATCACGCTTAAGACCTGTACCAATAAAGCCCTCCTCCTTGTTGATGTAGAGTTTCTCATTGGCATCGGCAACCTTTGTAATTTCAATATTGTCAAAGTTGCGGATTTCTGTTCTACGAGGATGGTCAGCACCATACTTCTCTTTCAAATGTTCAAACCACTTGATTGTGTATTCAACAATATGCTCCTTGTTAAACCTTACCTCCTTCAACTCTTTTTCAAGTGCCGCCAACGCCTTGTCTGCGGCATCGGAGTTAAAACGTAGAATACGCTTCATCTTAATTTCAAGAAGTTTCAGTATATCCTCATCCTCAACGGGACGAATGAACTTTTCTGTAAACGGAGCCAACCTCCCTGCAATGTGTGCCACAGCCTCCTCATTACTCTTGCTCTGCTCATACTCCTTATCCTTATAGATACGTTCCTCAATGAAAATGCGTTCAAGGCTCATGAAGAAGAGGCTTTCAAGAATCTCTCCCTCTCTTATAACAAGCTCACGCTTAAGCAGTTTAAGAGTATTGTCCGCACTGAACTTAAGCACATCGCTGGCAGATAGGAAGTGAGGCTTGTCATCACTGATTACGCAGCAGTTTGGAGATATGCTTATCTGACAGTCTGTAAAGGCATACAAGGCATCTATTGTCTTGTCACAAGAACGCCCCGGAGCCAAGTGAACCACTATCTCAACATTGGCTGCTGTGTTGTCATCAACTTTCTTAATTTGAATCTTGCCCTTGTCATTTGCACGCAAAATGCTCTCAATAACACTGCCTGTAGTTGTGTCAAACGGTATTTCAGTAATGCTAAGTGTCTTATTGTCAATCTTATTTATTTTAGCACGCACACGCAGTTTGCCCTTTCTTCTGCCGTCCATATAACGGCTCACATCCATATAACCGCCTGTTGCAAAGTCAGGATAAAGGGTAAACTCCTCCCCTTTCAGGTATGCAACTGACGCATCACAAAGTTCATTAAAGTTATGCGGAAGTATTTTTGTTGAAAGGCCTACGCCGATGCCCTCAGCCCCCTGTGCCAATACCAACGGAAACTTTGCCGGCAATGCCACAGGCTCCTGATTCCTACCATCGTATGACATTTTCCACTCTGTGGTCTTAGGGTTGAACAGAACCTCATTTGCAAATTTTGTAAGCCTTGCCTCTATATAACGCGGAGCGGCTGCACGGTCACCCGTAAGTATGTTTCCCCAGTTTCCCTGACAGTCAATAAGAAGGTCTTGCTGTCCAAGGGTTACCAAAGCACCGCCAATGGAGGCATCGCCGTGGGGGTGAAACTTCATAGCCTCACCAATAATGTTTGCAACCTTATTATATCTGCCGTCCTCCATACGCTTCATAGTGTGAAGAATACGGCGCTGGACAGGTTTCAAACCATCTGTAAGATGAGGTACGGCACGTTGAAGCACCACATACGATGCGTAATCCAGAAACCAATTCTGGAACATTCCTGAAAGTTGGTGCTTAATGGAGGCATCGTTGACATCGGGGATAACATAATTTGAATGCACTCCACTCCCCTCATCAACCTCTTCCTCTTCAACACTCTCTTCTGTTTCAGGAGTTATGGAATCGTCCATCTCCTCATCTGTTGGTCTGTTGTCTTTGTCTTTCATAAGCAATTTTCTCTACAAAATGTAAAGTTACAAAAATAAATTCATTTTTCGCCCAATTGTTGATAACTTGATGGATTTTTTGTAAATTTGCAACTTTGTTAAAACAAGTTTATTATGGCATCACAGGAAGAAGTTTTCAAAAAAATGGTATCTCACTGTAAGGAGTACGGATTTGTATTTCCTTCAAGTGACATTTATGATGGTCTGGCAGCAGTTTATGACTACGGACAGATGGGTGTTGAACTTAAAAACAATATAAAAAAGTATTGGTGGGACAGTATGGTTCTGCTTCATGAGAACATTGTAGGCGTTGATGCCGCTATTTTCATGCACCCAACCACTTGGAAAGCGTCAGGTCACGTAGATGCTTTCAATGACCCTCTGATTGATAACCGTGACAGCAAAAAACGTTATCGCGCCGATGTTCTTATTGAGGAACTAATAGCAAAATATGATGAGAAGATAGAGAAAGAGGTTGAAAAGGCAGCCAAAAGGTTTGGCGATAAGTTTGATGCTGAAATGTTCAAGACCACAAACCCACGTGTTCTTGAGTATGCGGCAAAGCGTGATGAGATTCATGACCGCTACAAAAAGGCTATGAACGCCAATGACCTTGCAGAACTTAAGCAAATAATACTTGACTATGAGATAGTTTGCCCAATCAGCGGCACACGTAACTGGACAGATGTACGTCAGTTCAACCTTATGTTCACCACTGAAATAGGCTCAACCGCTGACGGCACAAGCAAGATTTACCTGCGTCCTGAAACCGCTCAAGGTATCTTTGTAAACTACCTTAACATTCAGAAAACAGGCAGAATGCGTATTCCGTTTGGTATTGCACAAATAGGAAAGGCTTTCCGTAATGAAATAGTAGCCCGTCAGTTCATATTCCGTATGCGTGAGTTTGAGCAGATGGAGATGCAGTTCTTCATTAAGCCAGGCACAGAAATGGATTGGTTTGCACATTGGAAACAGTTCCGTCTTAAATGGCATAAGGCACTTGGCCTTGGCGATGCAAAATACCGTTTCCATGACCATGACAAACTTGCACACTACGCAAATGCAGCCACTGACATTGAGTTTGAAATGCCGTTTGGATTCAAGGAAGTTGAAGGTATCCACTCCCGCACTAACTTTGACCTTAGCCAACACGCAAAATACAGTGGCAAAAAGATTGAGTACTTTGACCCTGAAACAAATGAGTCATACACCCCGTATGTAATTGAAACATCAATAGGCGTTGACCGTATGTTCCTTTCAATTATGTGTGCAGCCTACAATGAAGAGGCACTTGAAAACGGTGAAACACGTGTGGTTCTTAACCTGCCACCTGTACTTGCACCTGTAAAGGCAGCCATTCTTCCGCTTGTTAAGAAAGACGGTCTGCCTGAGAAGGCACGTGAGATTATGGACGGCCTTAAGTTTGACTTCAAGTGCGTTTATGATGAAAAGGATTCAATAGGCAAGCGTTACCGCCGTCAGGATGCCGTAGGTACTCCTTTCTGCATAACAATTGACCACGATACTCTCAATGACGGTTGTGTCACCCTCCGTTACCGCGATACCATGAAACAGGACCGCGTAAAAATTGAGGAGTTACACGCACTCATTGACGCACAGGTAAACATGAAGAACCTTTATAAGAAATTACTTGCAGAGTAATTTCTTATAGAAAGGAATTTCTCCTTTCTCATTTATAACAATGAAAGCATTGTCCACATATCGGAGGCTGACAGTACTGATAGTAATATCACTGCTTGTAGCGTCTTGTGCCAACCGTGGTGCCGGACCACAAGGCGGACCTAAGGATGAGATTCCGCCGGTGCTGGAGAAATGCAGCCCTGAACCAGGCAGTGTGAATGTTGATACATTGTTAAAAAGTGTTAAAATGGAGTTTGACGAAAACACTGCAATAAAGGATGCACACAAATATGTGGTGGTATCGCCGCCTATGAAAAACAAACCAATGGTAAGGGCAACCAACAAGAAAGTGTACACCTCATTTGAAGATGACACTCTGCAGGCAAACACCACCTACACCATTGACTACGGCAATGCCATAACTGACAACAATGAGGGCAATCCTTTAGTTGGTCTCTCATACACATTTTCAACAGGAGACCATCTTGATACTCTTTTTATTGATGGATATGTAATAGATGCACATACATTGGCTCCAAAGCCTGAAATCATTGTTGGAGTTTACCCCAATGCCACCGATTCAGACTTTATAACAAAGCCGCTTTTCAGAGTGGCAAAAACAAATGAAGAGGGCTATTTCCGTATAAAGAACATACCTGACAGCACATACAGAATTTATGCTATAAATGACCTGTCAAGCAACTGGTACTACAAATCAGCGGCAGGCGGAGAAGTTGCCTTTCTTGATGAACCCCTAAAGCCACAAACTTCTGAACTCCAAAACTCCTTAACTCTAAAACTTTTTAAGGAGGAACTTACGCAGGAGTACTTCAAAAAAGCATTCCGTCCTGCAAGGGAGACATTTACCATAGTTTTTGGACATGAACCAACTATGATGCCTGACCTAAAGGTCTTAGGAACAGTGGACAGTGTCAACTCCTTAAACACTGAACTTTGGGTATTGGAGAAACCAATAAGAAAAGACTCTTTAGTTTATTGGATTACAGACACAACACTACTTAAGACAGACACCTTAAGGCTTGAAATGAAATATCTCAAGACAGACTCACTTGGAAAACTTGCTGAAACACTTGATACCCTTAAACTTACAGTACCAATTAAAAGAAGTGTTCAAGCAAAGAAAAAGAAAAAAGATGAAGAGCATAAGAGTGAGATACAGTTCATCGCCTTCACTCATAACATACAACAAGAGATGGAGGTTTATGACACTATAACCATAAATTTTGCCGAACCCATAAAGTCAATACTCTATGACAGCATAACAGTAAGTATTAAAGTAGACTCTCTGTTTAATCCTATACCTATCAGTTTTGAGACGGGCGATTCAGCATGTAATAAGGAACTGCGCATTCTCTATGAAAAGCAGTTTGACCAGACATACAGGCTAAACATTGATTCAGCGTGCATAACAAGCATTTACGGCAGACACAACAATAAGTTTTACAAAACATTCACCTATAAAAAGCCCGAATCCTACGCAAATCTCTACATCACTTTTGTAAACAATCCTGAAAACGCAATACTTGAACTAATGAATGAGCAGGAGGCTGTTAAATATACAAGCATATTGGAAGACAATGAGGTCATATTCCAAGACATTGCCCCCGGCACCTACTATTTGAGAATGATTATTGATGATAACCATAACGGCAAATGGGATACAGGTAATGTAATGAAAGGCTTGCAGCCTGAAAAAGTCTATTACATGCCTGAGAAACTTGACCTGCCTGCAAATTGGGATATTGAGCAAAAATGGGATTATGAATCATTTGATTTTATGAGCCAACGCCCTTCAGAACTTAAACCCGCTAAATCTAAATAAAACAACTATGAAAATTGTACCTGTTGAAACTAAAAAACAGCTTAAACAGTTTGTAAACTTCTGGTTTGAACTTTACAAAGAGTGTCCTTACTCCTGTCCTCCTCTTCTATTTGATGAGTACAACACCTTAAGACAAGACAAGAACCCTGCCTTTGAATTTTCAGAAGCAAAGTATCTTATGGCATTAGATGATTCAGGTAAGGTGGTTGGCAGAATCGCAGGTATAATTAACCACAGGGCAAACAACTACTGGAAAACAAAGAGGCTTAGATTCGGCTGGTTTGACTTCATTGATGACCTTAACGTTTCAAAAGCGTTGCTTGATGCAATTGTAGAGTGGGGAAAGTCAAAAGGAATGGACAACATAAACGGACCTGTCGGATTTACCGATATGGACAAAGAGGGTCTGCTGATTGATAATTTTGACAAGCCAACGCTTATGGCAGCCGCCTACAACTACCCATATTATGAGAAACATTACCTTGCGTATGGGCTTACAAAGGAAATTGACTGGTTTGAGCGTCATCTTATTGTCCCCGATGCCATACCTGAGCGCCTGACAAGAATTGCCGCAATAGTAAAAGAGCGTAGTAATTTAAGGGTTGTACCTGTAAAATCAGCAAAGGAAGTGAAAAAACTTGTAGGGTATAAATTTTTTGATTTGGTTGACGAATGCTATAGAAACCTATATAACTACTCCCCTCTTACACAAAGGCAGATAGTTGCCTACAGCAACATGTATTTCCCAATACTTAATTATGATTTCTCTACATTGGTGCTGAATGATAAAAATGAATTGGTTGCCGTTGGTGTAACAATGCCAAACCTGACAAATGTATTGAGGGAGATTAACGGAAAACTATTCCCGTTTGGTTGGTTCAAACTACTAAGAGCATTAAAATCAAAGCATTATGATGAGGTAGACATGCTTCTTATTGCCGTCAAACCTGAGTATCAAGGCAAAGGTGTGAATGCACTGCTGTTTGACCACCAACTGCCTAACTTCTTCAAGTATGGAGTTAAATACGGCAATGTAACCAATGTTTTGGAGACTAATGACAAATGTGCCGCAAACTGGGAGTTTTTTGAATTGGCATACAAGAAGACACACAGAGCATACTCTAAATTAGTTAATAGTTAATAATGAACATATTACTTACAGGTGGCAACTCAGGTATAGGTTTGGCAACGGCAGAACTACTAATGCAACGTGGCAACATTGTCTACGCACTGTCACGACGTGGCGGTGAAGACAAATGTGCCGCAAACGGCGGTGCTATAATAAACATACAAGCCGATGTAACCAAGCCTGAAACACTGCAAGAAGCGGTAAAAAGCATAATAAATAATAGCAAAACCATTGATGCCTTAGTATGTAATGCAGGCAACGGCATTGCAGGCTCAGTTGAGGACACATCACCTGAAGAAGCAAAATACCAATTTGAGACCAACTTTTTTGGAGTTGTAAACACCGTAAACGCCGTACTGCCATATATGCGTAAGCAGAACTACGGCAGAATTATAGCCGTAAGTTCAGTTGCCGCCATAGTGCCAATACCGTTCCAAGCATTCTACAGTGCATCAAAAAGTGCCATTCTGCTATTTATGCAGGCACTTGGCATGGAGGTCAAACCTTGGAACATAGAGTGCGGCTGCGTTTTGCCGGGCGATACAAAAACAGGCTTTACTGACAGCAGAAAATACACCAAGGCAAGCCAAAGTGAAACATCGGGGTACAGGGAGACAATGAAACGCTCAGTAAGCAAAATGGAAGCCGATGAACGTGGCGGAATGTCACCTGAAATCATAGCCTCAGCCATAGCGTCACAACTAAACAGAAGACATGTAAAACCCACGCTTGTTCCAGGATTCCAATACAAACTTATATGCTTTCTTATGCAGGTTGTACCAGCCAAATTAAGGCTAAAAATAGTTGGCAACCTCTACTCTTAGCCCAAAAAACATACTAAAACAGCCGTAAAACCCACAATTTTGCCCTTAAAATTTGGAATTACAAATTTATTTTGGTAAGTTTGCTAATTGTTTTTTGTTTTTTAAGGTAAAAATTGGGGCCTATGGACATTACATCTTTACAAAACATTTTCTTCTCCCAAATAAATGCAAGGCATACAAAGGAGGATACTGAACTTATCAAGCAAGCCTATTTTCTTGCAAAAAAACAACATGAAGGACAACTCCGCAAAACAGGAGAACCATACATAATTCACCCTATTGCAGTTGCTCAAATTGTAAACAATGACATGCAACTTGGCACAGCCCCTGTAATTGCCGCCCTGTTACATGATGTTGTTGAGGATACCAACTGC
Source organism: Paludibacteraceae bacterium (assembly GCA_024405855.1). GTDB lineage: Bacteria > Bacteroidota > Bacteroidia > Bacteroidales > Paludibacteraceae > Enterocola. The sequence continues at coordinate 55,220 of JAKSNZ010000004.1, read as the reverse complement.
ACACTTGCTGACATCAGAGACCAGTTTGGCGATGAGGTGGCGTACCTTGTTGACACCGTTACAAAACAGCCCGTACTTTCAAACACCGATGCCTCAAAGCAGGTTGAGAACTTTAAAAGAATGCTTGCAGCCTTCAACTATGATATTCGTGCATTACTTATAAAGTTAGCGGACCGTCTTCATAACATGCGTACCCTTAAGAGTATGGCAGTTGAAAAACAGTTGAAGATAGCCGCTGAAACAGACTTCTTCTACGCCCCACTTGCAAACAGACTTGGACTATACCTTATTAAAAGTGAACTTGAGAATCTTGGACTTCAATATCGTTCCCCATTTGAGTACAGCATAATTCAAGAGCATCTTAACAACTATATTCTTCAACACACCGATGCGGCAGAGCAGTGGATGGAGCCAATACGCAAGAAACTGGAGGAGAGTGGCGTTAGCGCCACAGTATCTTGTGACCCAAGAACAGTATACTCACTTTGGTACAAAATGCACCAGACAAGAGCATCGTTCAAAGAATTGGAGCATATAAGAATTGTTCATATTAACTATGAGCCTAACTCAAAATGGGCAAGCAACACTACAAGAGACAAGAGAGGCGTTGAAAAAGACACCGCCCTGTTCATATATTCCTTATTAACAGAACTATACACAGAAAAACCATACAGTCTGCTTAACTACATAGACTACCCTAAAGAGAACGGATACCGCAGTCTTCACTGTAAGTTTATGGGTAATGAAGGCAGGTGGATGGAGGTTCACATTCAGAGCAATGAAATGCGTCGCATAAGCCAATACGGTTGTTTGGCGGAGCAGTCATCTGACGTGGATTCGTGGATTGAAAAGTTTAAGGAAGTGCTTAAAGACATATCTGATTCAAGCAAGGACCAGAACTTTGACGATGTAATTACAAGTTTCTATCATGATGATATTGTGGTGTTTGCATCGGACGGACAGCGTATCACCCTACCTGCTGACTCAAGTGCCATTGACTTTGCATACGAAATTCACTCTGACGTTGGAGACCACGCAAAATATGCCATCATTAATGACCATCTGTGTGCCGTAACCACAATTCTTAACCGTGGCGACCGTGTAAAAATAGGCACCGATGAAAACTATCATCCTCAAGAAAATTGGCTTAAAGTGGCTCAAACATTTAAGGCAAGGGCAAACATACGCCGATACCTGAACCATGCCGCCTCAGAAAAAATTGAAAACAAACACCCTGAATATGTGCTTTGTGAGAGGTGTCATCCACTACCTGGCGATGAGGTTGTGGGCTTTAAGAGTTCTGACGGTACCATTACGGTTCACAAGTGCAACTGTGACAATGCCCTATCACTTTCATCACAAAGGGGCGATGTCATTACCAAGGTTGAACTTGAAGCCAGCCCTGAAAAAACATACCCTATAGGACTTGTTATCAAAGCCGTCAACAGAGACAACTACCTGCTTGACATTATGAATCTTATTTCAAAAGAGTTAGGGTTGAGCATTGAAGAGATACACAGCACTACAACAGATGAGATTATAGAAACACAAATAAGAGTCCTCGTTCACTCTATAAGTGAGTTGAAGACTCTTGCAACCGGTATTCAGAATATACCTAATGTATATGAGGTAAGAAGAACCAAAGGCAGAATCCTATAGAGTCTGCGCTATTTTGGTTACTCTGCGTTCATGGCGTCCGCCCTCAAAATCTGTGCTGAAGAAAATATCAAGGAAAGTTTCAGCCTCTGCCTCTGAAATGAAACGTGCAGGCAGGGATATTATGTTGGCATCGTTGTGCTGACGGGCAAGTTTAGTGATTTCAGCCTTCCAACAAAGTGCGGCACGTACATTACGATACTTATTGACAGTCATACTGATACCGTTTCCGCTACCACAAATTGCAATTCCAAAATTAACCTTACCCTCATTGACGGCAGAGCCAAGCTTATGACCAAAATCAGGGTAGTCACAACTCTCCTCTGAATTGGTACCAAAGTCAATCATTTCAAAAACTTTACCTTTAAGGTACTCTTTTACATACTCTTTAAGCATAAAACCTGCATGGTCTGATGCTATGCCAATGCTTAGTGTAGATAAATCTTTCATATTTTTTCTTTAATTAGTTCTATTGCATCAAGTTTCTCCCAAGTGAATAGTTCCACTTGTTTGCCAAACTTGGTAACTATCTTAGACTCCCTTCCAAAGTGTCCGTACGATGCCGTCTCCTCATAAATAGGGTTTCTCAGTTTTAGACGCTGCTCTATGGCGTACGGACGCATATCAAATAGTTCAAGCACCTTTGCCGCTATTTCAGCATCGGAACGTTTTGATTTATTTGTACCATAAGTGTTTATATAAAGGCTCACAGGTTCTGCCACACCTATGGCGTATGCCACCTGCACCAAAACCTCATCACAAACACCTGCGGCAACTAAGTTTTTTGCAATATGGCGGGCTGCGTAAGCACCACTGCGGTCAACCTTTGAAGGGTCTTTTCCTGAAAATGCACCGCCTCCGTGGGCTCCTCTGCCTCCGTAGGTGTCAACAATGATTTTTCTGCCTGTAAGTCCGGTATCGCCGTGGGGACCTCCAATTACAAACTTGCCTGTAGGGTTTACAAACAGTTTGAAATCTCCCTTATTAAGAGCCGCATACGCCTTGTCCTTTGCAAAAACGCGTGGCAACAGAATGTTTTTTACATCATCTTTTATGCGGTTGAGCATGCGTTCATCATCGGTATCAAACTCATCATGTTGGGTTGAAACCACAATGGCATCAATGCGGAGCGGTTTTCCATCCTCTGAATACTCAACGGTAACCTGACTTTTGGCATCGGGGCGGAGATACGGCATCTGCTTACCCTCCTTTCTCAACACATCAAGTTCCTTAAGAATAGCGTGTGCCATGTCAAGGGTGACAGGCATATAGTTCTTGGTTTCAGAACAAGCATAACCAAACATAATACCTTGGTCACCAGCACCTTGTTCCATAGGGTTCTGACGACTTACACCACGGTTTATGTCAGCACTCTGCTCATGAATTGAGGAAAGTACGCCACATGACTGAGCCTCAAACATATAGTCACTCTTATTGTAACCTATGCGGTCAATAACATCACGTGCAACCTTCTGCACATCAACATAGCCGTCTGTTGTAACCTCACCGGCAAGCACCACTTGTCCTGTAGTTACAAGCGTTTCACAAGCCACATGAGACTGCGGGTCCAAGGCTATGAAATTATCAAGCAAAGCATCTGAAATTTGGTCGGCAACCTTATCAGGATGCCCTGCCGATACTGACTCTGAAGTAAACAGGTAATTCATTTTTTAGCATTTTTTATAGGTGTGGTTGCAAGCATACAAATCTCTCCACACTATTTTACATTGCAAATATAGTGCAAAATATTATTTCTTGAAAATAATTTTTATAAAAATGCAAACATAAGGCTGTATATTGAAAAAAAATTCATAAATTTGCAACTTGGTAATTAAGGGGTATTCAACTTTCAACTATTAACTATTAATTATATTATGGCAAATTTAGATTTAACAAAGTACGGTATCACTGGAGCAACAGTGATAGGACACAACCCTTCTTATGAGGAGTTGTTTGCTGCTGAAACAAAAGCAGGACTGACAGGGTTTGACAAAGGTCAAGAGACAGAACTTGGTGCAGTAAACGTTATGACAGGTGTTTATACAGGACGTTCTCCTAAAGATAAATACATTGTTATGGACGCTAAGTCAAAAGACACAGTTTGGTGGACATCTGACTCATACAAGAATGACAACCACCCAATGTCAGAAGAGGTTTGGGCTACAGTTAAAGAGATAGCAAAGAAAGAACTTTGCAACAAGGAACTTTATGTAGTTGACGCTTTCTGCGGTGCTAACAAAGATACCCGTATGGCAGTCCGCTTCATTGTTGAGGTTGCTTGGCAGGCTCACTTTGTAAAGAACATGTTTATTCAGCCATCAGCTGAGGAACTTGCAAACTTTGAACCTAACTTTGTAATATACAACGCTTCTAAGGCAAAAGTTGAGAACTACAAGGAACTTGGACTTAACTCTGAGACATGCGTTGCATTCAATGTAACATCACGTGAGCAGGTTATCATCAACACATGGTACGGCGGTGAAATGAAGAAAGGTATGTTCTCAATGATGAACTACTATCTTCCTCTTCAAGGCATTGCTTCAATGCACTGCTCCGCTAACTGTAACATGGAAGGCAAAGAGACAGCCATTTTCTTTGGTCTTTCAGGAACAGGTAAGACAACCCTTTCTACAGACCCTAAACGTAAACTTATTGGTGACGATGAGCACGGCTGGGATGACAAGGGCGTATTCAACTTTGAGGGTGGTTGCTATGCTAAGGTTATCAACCTTGATAAGGATAGCGAGCCTGATATCTACAATGCCATCAAGCGTAACGCACTTCTTGAGAACGTTACAGTTGATGCAAACGGTAAGATTGACTTTGCCGATAAGAGCGTAACAGAGAACACACGTGTATCTTACCCAATCAATCACATTAAGAACATTCAGACACCTATTTCTGCAGCACCTGCAGCACAGAACGTTATATTCCTATCTGCTGATGCATTTGGCGTACTGCCTCCAGTATCTATTCTTACACCGGAGCAGACAAAATATTACTTCTTAAGTGGATTCACCGCTAAGCTTGCAGGTACAGAGCGTGGCATTACAGAGCCTACTCCTACATTCTCCGCTTGCTTTGGTCAGGCATTCCTTGAGCTTCACCCAACAAAGTATGCTGAGGAGCTTGTAAAGAAAATGGAGAAATCAGGTGCTAAGGCATATCTTGTTAACACAGGCTGGAACGGAACAGGCAAGCGTATCTCTATCCGCGATACTCGTGGTATCATTGACGCAATTCTTGGCGGTGCCATCAAGACTGCTCCTACAAAGAAGATTCCTATGTTTGACTTTGAGGTACCTACAGCACTTCCAGGTGTTGACCCTAACATTCTTGACCCACGTGACACTTACAAGTGTGCATGTGAGTGGGAAGAGAAGGCTAAAGACCTTGCTTCACGCTTCATCAAGAACTTTGACAAGTACACCGGCAATGCCGCTGGTAAAGCATTAGTTGCCGCTGGTCCAAAACTTTAAGACCCTGTCTTAAAGTTTTGAACCTTTGGAGTATACATTATGGTTAGGCATATTATACTTTGGAAATTGAAAACAGAACTTTCTGATGCTCAGCGTCAGGAAGTCAAGAAAGAAATAAAGGCAGGGCTTGAGGGCTTGAAAGGCAAAGTTCCTGGCATTGTGGACATTCAGGTTCACATAAACGGACTTGAAACATCAAATGCCGATGTAATGCTTGAGTCATCATTTACAGATTATGCCGCTCTAAAGGCATATTCAGTTAATCCTCTGCATGTTGAGGTTGCAAATACTAAAGTCAGACCGTTCACTGAAGTAAGAATGTGTTTGGATTTTTAAGACATTTAGCAATTTTTTTTGCACAATTAAAAAAAGTGTCTTATCTTTGCAGTCCCAAAAGCGGATGTGGCGTAATTGGTAGCCGCGCTAGACTTAGGATCTAGTGTCTTGCGACGTGTGGGTTCGAGTCCCGTCATCCGCACTAAAAAAGTGAAACTCAAGTTTCACTTTTTTAGTGCTATCGCACATTGTTTTACCCCACCTAAGGGTGCTTTCTTTTAGATTAACTAAACAAAGAATCGATTCACCGGTTCACCGATTAACCGATTCACCAACATTTATAAACTATGAACGTTCTTCAAAACAATCAAGACGCAGTTAACGCTACCCTTTTGGTAACCGTTACTCCTGCAGACTACAACCCAGCGGTTGAAAAGGCAATCAAAGATTACAGAAAAAAGGCTCAGATGCCAGGTTTCCGTCCAGGAACAGTTCCTGCATCGCTGATTAAAAAGAGATTTGGCACCTCTTTCCTTGCTGAAGAGGTAAACAAACTTATTTCAGAAGCCCTTTACAAGCATATCACTGACAATAAGATAGACATTTTGGGAGAGCCTCTTCCAACCGTAGGCTATCAGACACCTGAACTTATTGAGGGTAATGAGTTTGCTTTCTCATTTGATATTGCCATTGCCCCTGCACTTGACCTTGAACTTACCAAGAAGGACAAACTCACCTATTATAAAATAGATGTTGACAAGAAGATGATTGACCAGCAGACTGCATCATACAGAGGCAGATTTGGCAAATATGTCAAGGCTGAGAAAACAGAGGACAAGGATGTAATAAAAGGCAACCTTGTTGAACTTGATGAAAAAGGCAATGTTAAGGAGGGTGGAGTAAGCGTTGAAGACGCTATGGTAAGCCCAACTTATATGAGAAACGCCGACGAGCAGAAGAAGTGTGCCGGCAAGAAGATTGGTGAAAGTTTTGACTTCAACCCTGCAAAGGCATTTGACAGCAGTGAGGTTGAGTTGGCATCGTTGCTTAAAATTGAGAAGGAGGCAGCCAAGAACTTCAAATCAGATGTAAGATTTACCATTAAGGAGATTACAAGATATGAGCAGGCTGAAATGAACCAAGAGTTCTTTGACAACTGCTTTGGCAAGGATGCAGTTAAGAGTGCTGAAGAGTTTGAGGCAAGAATTAAGGCAGACCTTGAGAAACAGTTTGTTTCAGATTCTGACATTAAATTTATTCTTGATATGAAAGCCCTTGTAATTAAAGGACTTAAAAATGTTAAATTCCCTGAGGATTTCTTGAAACGCTGGCTTAAGGAGACCAATAAGGATATGACTGATGAAAAGATTGCCGCAGAGTTCTCAAAACTTCTTGATGACCTTAAATGGCAACTTTACACTGACAAAACCGCTAAAGCCGCTAACGTTAAAGTTGAAGAGGCTGACGTTAAGGCTGTTGCAAAAAGACAGGCACTTGCACAATTTGCACAATACGGTATGTTGAGTGTTCCTGATGACATTATTGACAACTACGTTAAGGAGATGCTTGCCAACAAAGACGGCAAGAAGACTGCCACTGAGCGTGCATTTGAGAACAAGGTTATGGATGTCCTTAAAGAGAAAGTTACAATCTCAGACAAGACTGTATCATTTGAAGAGTTTAACAAATTCTTTAGCTGATTCTGAAATTCTTTTCAAACTAATTAAAAATATTTCTCCTTTTACAGGAGATTATGAAAAAGAGAATTTTCTGTAAGGAAAATTCTTTTTTTTTATCAATAATTGACTTATATTTGCAAAAAACTATACGTATATTATGAAAAACGAATTTAAGGACTTTGCAACAAAGCATCTTGGCTTGAACTCACTTGCCCTTGATGACTACATGAAAATTACAAGCAGTTACAGTTACATTAACCCTACAATCATAGAGGAACGTCAACTGAATGTGGCTCAAATGGATGTATTCTCCCGTTTGATGATGGACAGAATCATTTTCCTTGGCACACAAATTGATGACTATACCGCTAATGTAATACAAGCCCAACTGCTCTATCTTGATTCTGCAGACCCAGGCAAAGATATTTCAATATATCTGAACACCCCTGGCGGCAGCGTATATGCCGGACTTGGCATTTATGACACAATGCAGTTCATTCAGAGCGATGTTGCCACCATCTGCACAGGAATGGCGGCATCAATGGGAGCAGTGCTTATGACAGCCGGAGCAAAAGGCAAGCGTTCAGCATTGAAGCACTCCAGAATTATGATTCACCAGCCTATGGGCGGTGCACAAGGTCAAGCCTCCGATATTGAGATTACCGCAAGAGAGATTCAGAAACTCAAGAAGGAACTGTACACCATTATTGCAGAACATTCAGGAAAACCTTATGAGCAGATTGAAAAGGATTCTGACCGAGACTATTGGATGACCGCTCAAGAGGCAAAGGAATATGGTATGATTGATGAAGTGCTAATTAAACCTAAAAAATAATGCCACAACAAAAGAAAGAGGAATACTGCAGTTTTTGCGGAAGGAAAGAAAAAGAGGTGCCTTTTCTTATATATGGAGCAACGGGCAATATTTGCAGTGACTGCGTTGAAAGAGCATCGGAGATTGTACAGGAACACACCCAAAAAAGTTCAAAGTTTGATGTAAAACTTACAGAACTTCCTAAGCCAAAGGAACTTAAAGAGTTTCTTGACGGATATGTAATTGGTCAGGACGATGCCAAGAAAAGCCTTTGTGTAGCAGTTTACAACCACTATAAGCGTCTACTTCAGGATAAGAATCAAGGAGACGATGTTGAGATTGAAAAATCAAACATAATTCTTATAGGCTCAACAGGAACAGGCAAGACACTGCTTGCAAAAACCATTGCAAAAAAACTTAATGTGCCTTTCACCATTGTTGACGCCACCGTATTCACCCAAGCGGGATATGTGGGAGAGGACATAGAAAGCATACTTACCAGACTTCTGCAAGTAAGTGATTATGACGTACCTGCAGCGGAGAGAGGCATTGTATTCATTGATGAGATTGACAAAATTGCACGCAAGGGAGACAACCCTTCCATTACCCGTGATGTCAGCGGTGAAGGTGTGCAGCAAGGACTACTCAAACTGCTTGAAGGCTCTGTTGTAAACGTTCCGCCACAAGGTGGAAGAAAGCACCCTGAGCAAAAAATGATACCCGTTGACACTCAAAACATTCTGTTTATTTGCGGAGGTGCGTTCTCAGGCATTGAGCAAAAGATAGGTTCAAGACTGAACACCCGTCTTGTAGGCTACGGAGCACAAGCCAAAACACAAAAGATTGACAAGGATAACATGATTCAATACATAACCCCGCAAGACCTCAAGTCTTTTGGACTTATACCTGAGATTATAGGCCGTCTGCCAGTGGTTACACACCTTAACCCACTTGACAAAAAAGCGTTACGCCGCATTTTGACAGAACCTAAGAATGCCATAACAAAGCAATATATAAAATTGTTCAAAATGGATGGTGTAAACCTTATTTTTGACGATGACGCCCTTGACTACATTGTTGACAAGGCTGTAGAGTTTAATTTGGGAGCAAGAGGGTTAAGAGGATTGGCAGAAAGCGTTATGGTTGATTTCATGTATGAGATACCTTCAATGAAAACTCAGGAATTACACATAACAAAAGCCATTGCAGAAGAGAAAATAAGCAGGGCAAATGTTAAATAATGTAAAAAAACATAAATCTTTGCCTATACTCAAAGCAATATTATTATATTTGCTATTGATATGATGGAAAGAAATAATTTACTTAAAGCATTAAAGCTTCATTTTGGTTTTGACTCATTCAAAGGAAACCAAGAAGCAATCATCCAAAATCTTTTGGATGGCAAAGACACTTTTGTTCTTATGCCAACCGGAGGAGGCAAATCACTGTGTTATCAGTTGCCCTCACTACTTATGGACGGTATGGCAATAGTAATATCACCGCTTATTGCCCTGATGAAGAATCAAGTGGACGCAATGCGTTCATTTTCAGAGGAAGACGGAGTTGCACACTTCATAAACTCCTCACTTACAAAAGGTGCTATTGAAGAAGTCAAACAAGACGTGCTTAGCGGTAGAACAAAACTGCTTTATGTTGCTCCTGAATCCCTGACCAAAGAGGAGAATATAAATTTTCTTCAAGGTATAAAAATTTCTTTCTACGCAGTAGATGAGGCTCACTGTATATCAGAATGGGGGCATGACTTCCGTCCTGAGTATCGGCGTATAAGGTCTATCATTGAAAAAATTGGCAAAGCACCCGTAATTGCACTTACAGCAACTGCTACTCCAAAAGTGCAACATGACATACAAAAGACACTTGAAATACTTGATGCCACAGTCTTTAAGTCATCATTCAACCGTCCAAACCTATATTATGAGGTAAGACCTAAAACACAGAACATTGATAGAGAGATTATCAAGTTCATTAAAGAGCAAGAGGGAAAATCAGGTATCATATATTGCCTCAGCCGTAAAAAAGTTGAAGATTTGGCTGAGATTCTGAGAGTTAACGGCATTAGTGCACTTGCTTATCATGCAGGCATGGACGCTTCTGAAAGAACGCAGAACCAAGATAGTTTCCTTATGGAAAAAGTTCAGGTTATTGTTGCAACCATTGCCTTTGGTATGGGAATTGACAAGCCTGATGTGCGTTTTGTAATACACTATGACATTCCAAAGAGCCTTGAAGGCTACTATCAGGAGACAGGACGTGCAGGCCGTGATGACGGAGAGGGGCTTTGCATAGCCTTCTATTCAAACAAGGATTTGCAGAAACTTGAAAAGTTCATGCAAGGCAAACCTATTGCAGAACAGGAGATTGGCAGACAACTGCTTGCTGAAACAGCAGCATACGCAGAGTCAAATCTTTGTCGCCGTAAACTACTGCTCCACTACTTTGGTGAGGAGTATCCTGAAGAGAACTGTGGAAACTGTGATAACTGTCTGCATCCTAAAAAACAGGTTGAAGGTCAGGATTTCCTGTGTACAGTGCTTGAAACCATTGTTGCAGTTAAAGAAAAATTCAAGGCAGAACACATTATAAATGTTATAATGGGCAAGAAGAACGCTGAAATTTCAGACTATCACCATGATGAACTTGAGAATTTTGGTGCAGGTGAACGTGAGAGTACCAGCGTTTGGCAGGCAGTAATTCGCCAAGCCATGATTATGGGTTTCATTGAGCGTGAAATTGAAAACTACGGAGTTCTTAAAATAACACCTGCAGGACTGAATTTCCTTGACCACCCAACCTCATTCATGATTACAAAGGACAATGACTTTGAAGATGATGATGAAGAGCCTATTAAGCGTGGCGGTGGTTCAGGTGCGGCAGATGAGGTGCTTTTCTCAATGCTTAAGGATTTGCGTAAGCGTATGTCAAAACACCTTAACGTACCTCCTTTTGTAATATTCCAAGACCCTTCACTTGAGTCAATGGCAACCACCTACCCTATTACCCTTGAGGAATTACAGAACATTCCGGGTGTGGGTGCAGGTAAAGCCAAACGATACGGACAGGATTTCATTGACCTTATAAAGCGTCACGTTGACGAGAATGAGATTGAGCGTCCTGAAGATATGCGTGTACGCACCAAGCCTAACCAATCAACCCAAAAAGTATATATAATTCAAGCAATTGACCGCCGTGTAAGCCTTGAAGACATAGCCATTTCCCGTGGCCTTGACCTTCCGGAACTGCTTGATGAACTTGAGGCAATTGTAAATTCAGGCACCAAAATCAACATATCGTATATGATTGATGACGTTATGGACCCTGACAAGGCAGAAGATATTTATGAATACTTCCGCGATGCCAAAACAGACAACATTGACGATGCCATGACAGAACTTGGAGGAGACTTTACTGAAGAGGAAATCAGACTTATCCGCGTCAAGTTCATATCAGAGATGGGAAATTAAAGTGCGAGGCGAATAGCCGAAGCCTTTAATCACGGGTTTAACTATTTTAACTGTGTTTAAGTTAATAAAGTACATACTGGATTTTTTCTACCCCCTGTTTAGCAAATTCCTAAGCAGGGAAGTTTATTATTATTTGGCTTGCGGAACCATCAACACACTGTCTGATTGGTTCCTTTACTTTATTATATACAACTATATAGTGGCAAAACAGATGATTGACCTTGGATTTGTGGTCATTTCAGCACCTATTGCCTCACTTATAATTGTAACCCCCATTACATTTACAATAGGTTTTCTACTGTCAAAACATATAACATTCACAGGCTCAACGGTTAAGGTTCATCGCCAACTTTACAGATATGCCCTTATCCTTATAGCCAACTTCTTTATATCCTATTTCTGTATGAAACTCTTCTGCGAAGTTTGCGGCTTCTGGGCTACACCTTCAAAGATGATTACAACAATATTTACAACAATATTCAGTTATATAATGCAGAAATATTATTCTTTTCGCAGACGAAAAGAATAATATTTCTTTTTCAACTTTCAATTATGATTAACATTCTTTGGGCGGACGATGAGATAGATTTGCTGAAGCCGCATATAATTTTTTTGGAAAATAAAGGATACTCCGTAACACCTGTTGTCAGCGGACAAGATGCCATTGACGCTTGTAAGGAGAATCATTTCAGTGTTGTTTTTCTTGATGAGAACATGCCTGGTCTTAGCGGACTTGAAACCCTTTTGGAGATTAAGAAGGCACAACCCTCACTGCCTGTAGTAATGATTACAAAGAGTGAGGAGGAGAACATTATGGAGCAGGCTATAGGTCAAAAGATTTCTGACTACCTTATTAAGCCTGTCAATCCTAACCAAATTCTTATGTCAATAAAGAAAGTTGTTCATGCTCAGGACATTATTGAGGAAAAGACAACATCGGGGTACCAATCTGAGTTTATGAAACTTGGAATGAAAATCAACGATTCCTTTACATCGGACGATTGGCGTAATGTTTATAATGAACTGATATATTGGGAAATGCGTCTCTCCGATGCCGGCAGTGGAATGGATGAGATGCTCAACATGCAAAAAACGGAGGCTAACTCTCAGTTTAGCAAATACATACGCAAAAACTACGAATCTTGGTTTGAGAGTGGCAACCGCCCTATGATGAGCCCTGATATATTTAAGAACAAGGTTTTCCCGCTGCTTGACAAGGGTGAGAAAGTATTTTTCATACTTATTGATAATCTGCGTGAAGACCAATGGCGTATAATACAGAATGAAATTGGAACCCTGTTCAACTTTGATGAGGACGAAACTTTCTTCAGCATTCTGCCAACCGCAACCCAATACTCCAGAAACGCCATTTTTTCAGGACTTATGCCATCGCAGATAAGGAAAATGTATCCTGACCTTTGGGTTGATGAAGATGAGGATGAGGGCAAGAACCTTAATGAGCAGGCTCTTATCAAGACACAGATTGAGCGTTTCCGCAAGAACTACAAGTTCTCTTATAACAAGATTAACACAAATCAGGCTGGAGAGAAGTACAATGAAAGCCTAAAAAGTTTGCTTGGCAATGACCTTAATGTGGTGGTATTCAACTTTGTAGATATGTTGTCTCATGCCCGTACAGAGGTAAAACTGTTCCGTGAACTTGCCCCTGATGAAGCGGCTTACCGTTCATTAGTGCTATCTTGGTTCAAACACTCATCCATTTCAGAGTTGTTCAAAATCCTATCTGAGCAGAAAGTCAAGATTGTACTTACCACTGACCACGGTTCCATCAGAGTTAAGAATGCCGTTAAGGTTATTGGCGATAAGGCTACAAATGACAACCTCCGATACAAGGTTGGCAAAAACCTTGCATACGACAAAAATGAGGTGCTGAGCATCACACACCCTGAAAAAGTTGGCTTGCCCTGCCCTAACCTAAGCAGTGCTTACATTTTTGCTCAAAATCAGGACTTTTTAGCATATCCTAATAATTACAACTATTACGTTCAATACTATAAAGACACCTTTCAGCATGGCGGAATTTCAATGGAAGAAATGATAATTCCTATAATAACTATGAGTCCAAAGACCTCATAGTTATTATAGGAATAATAAGAACCATAAATGAAGAAAAAAATAAATATTGCAATTATCTCGCCATCTGGAGCAGTAGACACCGCTTACATTGATGGTGCAGCGGAAGTAATGCGTGGTTGGGGTTTTGATGTTCGTGTATCAGAACACGCAAAAGGAAAATTCAACCGCTTTTCAGGTACTGATGAGGAACGCATCGCTGACATACAGAATGCCATAAATGATGATTGGTGTAATGTAATTCTTTGTGCCAGAGGTGGTTATGGACTAAGCAGAATAATTGACAAAATAGATTTCACCCCACTTAAAAAGAGATTCAAACTATTTGTGGGCTTCAGTGACATCACTGCCATTCATAACGCACTAAGCAAACTTGGGCTAAAATCATTGCACGCCCCAATGGCAAAACACATTGCTACAGAGCCTGACAGCCCTGCTGTACAGCAACTACGCAAAATACTCGCATCACCGCATCACCGCATCACCGTATCATCGTATCAGCACATCAACGATTCACCGATTCAACGATTCACCGCCGAAGGCATTCTCACTGGCGGCAACCTAAGCATACTCTATGCCCTGCGCGGCACCCCGTTTGACCTTGACTACAAAGGCAAAATACTTTTTATTGAAGATGTGGGAGAACGCCTTTACCATATTGACCGTATGGTTCAGAACCTTAGACTTGGTGGCGTTTTCAACCAAATAAGCGGACTTATTGTAGGACAATTCACTGATACTGATGAAGACACATCATATCCTGACGGAGCATACGGCATTGTGGCTGAAGCCGTTAAGGACATTGACATTCCTGTAGCCTATAATTTTCCTGCAGGTCATATTTCAACAAACAACATGCCACTGCTTATGGGGGCAAAATATAAATTAAATGTTTCTGACGTTTCAAAAATCTTCACCCTGGAGCAAATTGCTGATTAGCATTTTGGTTCCACTATTCCTCTTGTGCATTTATGCGGCAATTGAGGCTATAGTATTAAAATGTGCCGGCATTTCAACAGACTATGCCAACACTGATTGGGCATGGATGAACATTCTGCAAGCCTCCGTATCGTTGATTGTATTTGGAGGAGGAGCAATACTCTCAGCCTGTCTTGTAAGCAATAAGCCGTTTGCATTCCTGCACGCTGACAGGGGTATAGGAGGAAAGGACGGAGTGCCTTGGAAACTGACACTTCTGTGCTGTGTATTCCTGCTTACGGCACTGCCGTTTGTAAGCGTTACCACCCAACTGAATGAGATGATAAAGATGCCTGCATCGCTGGGCTGGCTACAAGAGATGATTGACAATCTTGAAAAAGAGGCGGAACAAGCCACCACGCTGTTTGTTACGGGGAAGAGCGTTTGGGTTCTGCTTACTGAAATAGTGGTTATGGCAATAATTCCGGGAGTGGTTGAGGAACTTTGCTTTCGTGGTCAGATTCAAGGGGTTATGATGCAACTTTGCAAATCAAGACATGTAGCCGTTTGGGTAACAGCCGCATTTTTCTCATTCATTCACTTTCAATTTGCCGGCTTTATTCCAAGAATGGTGCTTGGTGCCGTATTGGGCTATATTCTGCTATACACAGGTTCTGTTTGGGTAAATGCCATTGCTCACGCACTAAATAACACACTTGCCGTTATTGTGCTGTGGTTTACAGTCAATTGGCCTGAAATTGAACAGGTTAAGAATGTTGATATGGACCACATGGAACTCTCACTTGACTCCGTTGCTTTTGCACTAGCAATGTCGGCTCTGTGTATCTACATTTATAAGAGATTAAAAAACAACAAATACATTAAAGAAATGGAAAAAAGAAAAGTAGCCATTGTTTGTGGCGGTTATTCATCAGAATTCGGGGTATCCCTAAAAAGTGCGGCAGGTATAAAGTCATTTCTTGACCCTGAGCGTTACAACTCCACTGTTGTAGTTATTGAGAAAGAGCGTTGGTATGCCAAACCATCTGAGAAAGAGGAGTTTGACATTGACAAAAATGATTTCTCCTACACCGATGCAGGTGGTGTGCGTCACACATTTGATTTTGCATACATCACCATTCACGGCACTCCAGGTGAGAATGGTATTCTGCAAGGCTACTTTGAACTTATAGGTATGAAATACTCCTGCTGCGGACCTCTTGCCGCATCGGTGTCATTCAATAAATTTGTGTGCAACAGATACTTACAGGCATTTGGAGCAAAAATTGCAAAGTCTGTGCTTCTGCGTGCTGGAGAAGAGTATGATGCCGCTAATATTGAGGCAGAGTTAGGCCTGCCAATGTTTGTAAAGTCAAATGTGGGAGGCAGCAGTTTTGGCGTTACAAAAGTTAAGGAGAGTAAGCAGATAGTACCTGCCATTAAGCGTGCATTTGAAGAGGGCGACGAGGTTATAATTGAGTCATTTATGAAAGGTACTGAAATAACCTGCGGAATGTACAAGACCAAAAACAAGTGCGTGGTATTCCCTATAACAGAGGTTGTTACATCAAATGAATTCTTTGACTACGATGCCAAATACAACGGTCAGGTACAGGAAATCACCCCTGCACGCCTCAGTCCTGAAGTTACAAAAGATGTTCAGGAGCAGACAAAGAAATACTACTCACTGCTTGGTTGCAAAGGCATTGTACGCATAGACTATATTATAATTGACGGTGTCCCTCATGTACTTGAAGCCAACACCACTCCAGGCATGACAGCCACCAGCTTTGTACCGCAACAGGTGCGTGCCGCCGGGCTTGACATCAAGGAAGTTATGACAGACATTATTGAAAATGAATTTTCAATAGTTAATAGTTAATAAAGAATAGTGAATAGTTAGGAGGGCACTCTTCTTTATTCTTTATTCACTATTCACTATATTATTTATATTATGAAATCTCAAGAAGAATTATTAGCAATAGTTGAGCAGGCGATAGTTGCTGGTGCGTGGAAGCGTGAGCCACAAGGACTGTATGAGCCAATTGAGTACGTGCTGTCACTTGGGGGAAAGCGGATTAGACCATGCCTTACCCTGATGGCTTGCAATCTGTTCACTGACAATTTGAAAGAAGCCCTGAAGGCTGGCATTGCACTTGAAGTGTTCCATAACTTCACCCTGCTTCATGACGATGTAATGGATAACGCCGATACCCGCCGCGGTTACGCCACAGTTCATAAACGCTGGAATATAAACACCGCTATTTTAAGCGGCGATGCCATGCTTATTGAAGCCTATAAACTGATTACAGATGTAAAAAGTGACCGCCTCTCTGAAATTTTAACAATTTTTAACACTACCGCAGATGAGGTTTGCAAAGGTCAGCAGTACGATATGGAATTTGAGAGCCGCACTAACGTCAGCATTGATGAATATATGGAGATGATAAGGCTCAAAACTGCGGTACTTTTGGCAGGCAGTCTAAAGATAGGAGCACTCATTGGAGGTGCATCTGAAGAGCAGTCTCAACTACTCTATAATTTTGGCATTTACATGGGACTTGCATTCCAACTTCAAGATGATTACCTTGATGCCTTTGGTAACCCAAAAGTGTTTGGGAAGGCCATAGGAGGCGATATTTTATGTGGAAAGAAGTGTTTCCCTCTACTTACCGCATTAGAACTTGCAAATGCTCAATCAAGAGCAAAACTTAATGACTTTCTTTCACTTGACAGCAAAAAAAACAAGGAGGAAAAAATTAAAGGAGTGCTTGAAATCTACAGAGAAATGGGCATTGACAAAATATGTGCGGAAAAGGTCAGACTTTATACTGAAAAAGCCCAAAAATGTCTTGAAAATTTAGGGCTTTCTGCAGAAAAAACAGACCCTTTATTCAAATTTTCTCAATCATTATCAACCAGAAAGAAATAGTATCCTGCTAATTTTTTGACAAAACCCTTGCATTTTTTATAAAATGTATCTAAATTTGTGCCGAATGGTTAGTAAAAAATATGTTTTATCTAACTATTCGCATTAAAATAGATACATGTATGCCATATAGAAGACTTCCTAACACAGATGCCGCTCGTATCAGGGCAATGCAAATAGCAAAGCAAAAATACGATGTACTTGGTGCGAATGCACCTTTTCAGGCAAAGATTATTCATGATATTAGCGTGCTTATACCACAATTTGAGCATGCAGTTGAAGAGTACAAGGCTCAACAGACTGAACAGGCTGCAAAAAACAAGAAATATCAGAATATAGTAAAGACCACCCGTATGTACATTTCACATTTCATACAGGTGCTGAACCTCTCATGTATGAGAAATGAGATAAAGCCTGAGAAAAAACTTTACTATAAGCTGCTTCCTAATAACTACTCAGTTCCTGATTTAAGCACAGAATCTCTGATTCTTGAGTGGGGAAAGAACATCATTGACGGAGAAACTGAGCGTACAATGAACGGAGGTTCCCCTATCTACAACCCTACAATAGCAAAAGTAAGGGTTAATTATGAACTTTTCAAAGATGCCTACCAACTTAAGAAAGTTACCCAAAAAACATCTGACAGAGCACAGGATTCAATTAAACAACTTCGTGAAAAGATTGACCAACTGATACTTGAATTATGGAATCAGATTGAGGCTCACTACAAGGACTTGGGTACTGTGGCAATGCAGGAGGAGGCAAAGAAGTTTGGTGTTGTATATTACCTTCGCCGCAAGGAACGTCAGGCACTGCAAGGTGGGTACATTGATACTGATGAGGACGTCATAATTCCATAGTGAATAGTGAAGAAAGAATAAAGAATAGTGCCCCCTAACCCCCTAAAGGGGGAAACACTATTCACTATTAACTATTCACTATTCTTTATTCACTATTAACTCTTCACTATTATTTGTACATTTCCCATTTTTTTTGTATATTTGTAGTCTAAACGGGACACTAAAAACCCCTTGTTTAGACTATATTTTTTTATATTTATGGAAGAACAGAACAATAATTATGGCGCCAGCAGCATTACCGTGCTGGAGGGTTTGGAAGCAGTGCGCATGCGTCCTGCAATGTACATTGGTGATATTAGCGTAAGAGGCTTGCATCACTTGGTTTATGAGGTAGTGGACAACTCTATTGATGAGGCTCTTGCAGGCTATTGTACACACGTTGATGTAATAATAAATGAAGACAACTCCATAACCGTAAAAGATAACGGACGTGGTATACCTGTTGACATTCACAAGAAGGAGGGACGCTCCGCTCTTGAGGTTGTAATGACAGTATTGCATGCCGGCGGTAAGTTTGACAAAGGCAGTTACAAGGTATCAGGCGGTCTGCACGGTGTAGGCGTAAGCTGCGTTAACGCACTATCAACATACCTTAGGGCAGAAGTCAGAAGAGACGGCAAAATACACATGCAGGAGTACTCAAAAGGAAAGCCTACATGCCCTGTTACCGTCATTGGCGATGCCAATGATACCGGCACAATGGTAACCTTCAAACCTGACGGTTCCATCTTTACAGTTACAGAGTATAACTATGAGACACTTGCAAACCGTTTGCGTGAACTCTCATTCCTTAATGCAGGTATCACCCTTACACTTACAGACAAGCGTTTCAAAGATGAGAACGGCAACTACAGGTCAGAATCATTCCACTCAGAGAACGGACTTGAAGAGTTTGTACTTTACATTGATGAGTCCCGTGAGAAACTGCTTCCTGATGTAATTCACATTACAACAGACAAGTATGACACCCCTGTTGACATTGCAATGACCTATAACACCACATTCAATGAAAACATACACTCATACGTAAATAATATAAACACCATTGAGGGTGGTACACACCTTGCAGGTTTCCGTCGTGGTCTTACACGTACCCTTAAAAAGTATGCTGAAGACAACAAGATGCTTGAGAAACTTGAAAAGGCTAAGATAGAGCTTAACGGCGATGATTTCCGTGAGGGTCTTACTGCCGTAATTTCAATAAAGGTTGCGGAGCCGCAGTTTGAAGGGCAGACAAAGACTAAACTTGGCAACAATGAGGTTATGGGTTCAGTGGATATGGCTGTAAGCGAGGCTCTGACAAACTATTTGGAGGAACATCCGCGTGAGGCAAAAACCATTGTTGACAAGGTTATTCTTGCCGCAACGGCACGTCATGCGGCACGCAAGGCAAGAGAGATTGTGCAACGCCAATCTCCTCTTGGCGGCGGTCTGCCCGGCAAACTTGCTGACTGCTCATCAAAAGACCCTTCAGAATGCGAGTTGTTCCTTGTGGAGGGAGATTCAGCAGGCGGTACTGCAAAACAAGGCAGAGACCGTAGAACACAGGCCATTCTGCCACTTAGAGGTAAGATTCTGAACGTTGAAAAGGCAATGCAGCACAAGGCATTTGAGAGTGAGGAAATCAAGAACATCTACACTGCACTTGGCGTTACCATAGGCACTGATGATGATTCTAAGGCACTTAACATGGAGAAACTGCGTTATCATAAGGTAATAATCATGACCGATGCCGATGTTGACGGTAGCCACATTGCAACCCTTATTCTTACATTCTTCTTCCGCTATATGAAGGAACTTATTGAGGGCGGACACGTTTATCTGGCAACACCACCACTATACAAATGCTCAAAAGGCAAGATAGAGGAGTACTGCTGGACAGAACAGCAACGCCGTGCATTCATTGACAAGTACAGCGGAGGTAAGGAAGACGCTATCCACGTACAACGATACAAAGGTCTTGGTGAAATGTCAGACGTGCAACTGCGTGACACCACCATGAGCAAGGAGAACCGTATGCTACGCCAAATAACCATTGAAAACGCAGCGGCGGCAGACCACATATTCTCAATGCTTATGGGTGACGATGTAGCACCACGTAGAGATTTTATTGAAGAGAACGCCACATACGCAAGAATCGATGCCTAATAGATGGACCAAATTCATAACTATATTCTGGCTCTCCTATCATTACTTCCCCTCCTGTTTATTGTAAAATCAAATGCGTGGAGAGAGTCTGATTACGCTGGAAAATTGGTTATGGGTGGCTTGCTTGTATGGGCTGTCGCATCTTGTTTCTCCCGTCACATGGCTGTTCAGTTCTTTTGCGGATTCGCTCTCTTTGCACTAATATACGCCATAAAAAAAAGACACTTCAAAACACCTGGAATTTGGACTTATCTGTATTTCGCATATTTTGCGTGGCACGCCGTCTCCTTGTTATGGACTACTGACTTAAAATCAGGAGTGTTTCAACTACGAGTATACTCACTATTCGTATTCATTCCTCTGACATTCTGCTGCTTTGAGTTGTCAAAAGAGCAGAAAGAAACCATAATGACAGGCTTTTTCCGTGCAATGTCCATATTTATTGCGGCAACAATCTGTACCTGGCTAATATGGTGCATAAGCAACAATTCAGAGATTTTTGAGTGGTTGATAATACGTAAGAGTATGTATGATATGCAACCATCATATTCCATTATTTATGCGTGGTCTAATTACACACATCCCACATATAACGGAGTGCCTATACTAATTGGAATGGCTATAGGCATATACAAGACAAGTGGCAAAATAGGATGGGATAAACCTCACTACATTGAGACTATAATCTACTCACTGTCAGCACTTCTGGTAATAATATTATCTCAGAGCAGAATATGCCTTATTGGATGGCTTCTAATGGCTTTTATAGGTACACTTTATCTATTAAGAGAAAATAAAACATTACAAATTGTCACAGCGTTCTCAATAATACTCATATGTATAGCAGGAGCATTTATCGGGGAAGAATATATCAAGAGATTTGTAAATGATCCCATAAGAATCCAAAACCTAACCACCGCAAAATATTATATAAACTCACACCCTCTTCTTGGAAGTGGCATTGAAGGCATAAGGGAGGTAATGGATTCAAATGAGATAGCACAACAACTTGGCTATCAATACGCTAACAAGGGACTTGCAAACCCGCATCAGCAATTCATAGGAGACTGTATGCAAACAGGCATAATAGGCATGACACTTAGTCTCTCAATATTTGCATTGTTGTTCTATACGGCTGTTAAACGCAAAGATTTTATGCTTTTTGCAACTATGGTGGTTATGTTACTTATTGCAAATATTGAAATGCCCTTCTATCTGCATAAAGGAGTAATACAATTTCTGCTCTTTACAGGATGGTTTACATCAGGCTATGGTATAACTCAAAAAGAGCGGCAATGTTCTTCTCATAAGTGAACGAGTTTCCGTAAGCGGCAATCTCAGATGCAAGTTTAGGGGTTGCGTTATATTCAGTCAATCCCTTTTTTACAACATCAACCATATAGTCAGCATCAAAACGCTCCCAAAAAAAGGCATACTTTGAGCCTATCTCCTTAAGAGATGTCTTGTCTGATGAGAATACTGGCTTGCCAAACTGCATAGCCTCTATTACAGGAAGTCCAAATCCCTCAAAAAGTGAAGGGAACATAAACGCAGAGCAATTCTTATATAGCCACACACGTTCCGCACCACCAACACGTCCAATGAGGTGGACATTATCTATTTTCTCCTCATCAATACGCTTCTGTATAGTTGAGGCATAATCTGTAGGGTGAGTACCCGCTATATATAGTTCATACTCAGGAAATGATTTCATTACATCAAGCAGAGTATGGAAGTTCTTTTTCTTTCTAACCTCACCTATGGTAAAAAAGAAAGGCTTGTTTGACGGAAGATTAGCGGGACGTACTGCATCTTGGTGCAGCAATGACTCTACACCGTTATAAATAACGGTAACTGGAGTACCATCAATCTTTGCATAATGAGACATTTCAGCCTCTGTAAAATGTGATATGCAGACAATATGGTCAGCACGCTTCAAGCGACGTTCCATACGCAGGCGTGCGTGTTCAAGTTCTACCCCGCTCTTCTCATACTCATAGTTGAAATCGTGAACAGTAAGTATATACTTAGTGTCAGGGGAGTATGGACGGAAACGCGGCATCTGGTCAGTGGAGTGCCATATATCATACTTAGGAAAGAGTGCTGGAAACAATTTCTTGTAAACAAGAGCGGACTGATATTTAACCTTACTGCCAAAAGCACCATTATATTTGGCAGGAACAAGAAGCGTGACCTCCAAATCATCTGACGGCACATACTCATCACGGAACCAACGGGCGTAGTTCCAGGCAATCTGACCAAAACCGCAGTTAGGGTACTTTAGCATGTAGAGGTCAATAAGAATCTTTTTCATAGGAAACTCTTAATTCTATTTACAATAAATTCAGGTTCAAACTTCATACAAGCCCAATCACCACGATAACAAGGCTTTGCACCCCACTCTGAACAAGGACGACAAGGCAAATCAAGTTGAATAT
Organism: Paludibacteraceae bacterium; assembly: GCA_024405855.1. Lineage (GTDB taxonomy): Bacteria > Bacteroidota > Bacteroidia > Bacteroidales > Paludibacteraceae > Enterocola. The sequence goes on along the minus strand of JAKSNZ010000004.1, from coordinate 32,447 downwards.
AACTATCAGCACTCTGACCCCACGGACGAAAACCTACTGCAGGGTGTGACGGACCCCAAAGTGATGCCACCGGCGTACCTACAAGTGAGGCAAGGTGCATATTGGCGGAGTCCATTGAGAACATAACCTTGAGTGTTTTCATTATACCCAACTCCTCCTGCATTGAAAATCTGCCGGCAAGAGACTCCACATTCTCAAACTCTGACGCCCACTCTTCCAAAACACTTCTCTCCTCAGCACCGCCACCAAACAACAGAACTTTAACACCATCAATGGCACTCAATAGTTCAACAACACGCTTTGTCTTTTCAAGCGGATAAACCTTTCCTGCGTTGGCAGAGAATGGTGCCACCCCAATATACTTACATTCTGAAGAGAAACCATTGGGAACTACAACATCAAGTGACTCAAATTCCCAACGGACAGGATAGCCCAAACGCTCAAAAACATCAGCAAAACGCTGATAATATGGCTTTAGCGGAGTAAGGTCTTTATTGGTTTTTCTAAGAAGTCTGGCACGGTCTGCCTTTGATTTCTCTCGTCTTGCAACCTTTACACCTCTCAACATAAACCTAAAATCAAGAATCCATGAACGTAGCACATTATGAATATCTGCTACAGCATCAATTCTGAGCCCCTTCAAGTATTCAGAATATAACCTATTCAAACCCATTACACCGTCATACTCCTTAAGGTCAACAGGAATAATATGAAGATTGGCAGGAGGTGAGACATACATACGGGCGTAACTCTTTCTTGTAAGCAGAAAGAAGTTATGCTCAGGGTAATTTTTGGCAACAGAATACAGTACAGGCAGAGCAATGGCAACATCGCCCAACGCACCAAACCGTATAGCAAGAATATTAGCCACTATTTCTGACCGTAAAGAACAGGGTTAGTATCGGGGTCATTATACATCTTCATCTGCTTGTAGGTCTTCATATATTTTCTACCAGCCTCAATATCAACAAGCAGTGATGCTATGGCTTGTGACAAGTCCTTCTCCTGCTCAAGCAAAACATTCAGTTTCTTTGTACAGGTATCAAGATGCTCTTTTGAGCAATCTGTACGGCTTGTTTCAACACGCATGTGATATATCTTCAGTTGAAGAATGGAGAGACGGTCAATAGCCCAAGCCGGACTTTCAGTATTAATGGTGGCATCAGGGAGAACCTTCACACTCTTGTACTTGTCAAGAAAATAACTGTCTATCATCTCAACCAAGTCTGTACGGTCCTGATTTGACTTGTCAATGCGGCGTTTCAGTTTCAGAGCCTCCACAGGGTCAATCTGAGGGTCACGTATTATATCCTCAAAATGCCACTGTACGGTGTCAATCCACGCTTTAAGATAAAGCACAGCCTCTATTGTACCCTTTTGATACGGGTTCTTGAACTCTGCATCAACACTGTCTGTAATGTGATAGCAATCTATTGCCTCTCTAAAAATCTTAATACTTTGACTTATAAAATCCATATTATAAAATGTTTTTAAATCTTTCAGGAATATTTACAACCCACTTAAGACAGCCCATAGATGGTTTGTTAAGTGAGTATATTGGTCTTAGAATAGTTTGAATAATGCGTGCGGCACGCATAGCACCCTCACCCTTTGGCTTAATCTCTGTACAATATCTTATGGTGCGGAAACGCTTACGTATATGCCTGCCCCAACCTGCCGCCATACGGTCCTTGTCAGAAAAGCGTGCCTCAAGCATAGCATTGTCAAAACAACCGAAATGGAAGAGATATAGATTAGGGTCAATGTGAAAATTGTGACCCTTATAACGGTGAAATCCTGAACCCCACAAACCTGGTTTTGCCACTATGACAGGCTTTGTGTACCTTGAACTCAGATAAGCCTTGCCTCTCTGCATAAGATACGGTTTTGATGGGTCTATCTCTCTTTCTGTATTCAAATCCTGACCAACGTCCAATCCTAATCCTGACAAGCAGTAATCTATTTTAACAGCACTTAGATACTCATCAAGACCTACTCCTAACGCAGGGTCAACAACAAGAAACTCATCTGCGTCACAGCCTATCACAAGGTCATATTTTTTCAGATGCTCCGCCGCCATCTTTGACAAATGAGACAAACGCCGCTTCTCTGCCCCCACAACGTTCCCGTCTATACGTTCACACTTAATTATGTTAGCCTTGCCTGCCTTTGCCGGTGCCTGTTGGTCAAAGCCGTCAAGATAGACATAGAGATTCTCCTCACCAAATATGGAACCATAATATGAAATCCACTTGTTAAGGAACATCTCATCATTCCTTGCCATTGTTATGACTGCTATTTTTTTCATTTCAGTTTTTGTGCGTCTTGCAGTTTTTTGTATGCCCCGTTAAGTGCTATCAGTTCACTGTGTGTGCCACGCTCCACTATTTTTCCACCTTCAATAACGCAAATCTCATCAGCGTTTACAATAGTTGAGAGACGGTGGGCTATGACTATGGTGGTGCGGTTCTTCATAAGATTGTCAAGAGCATCTTGCACTAAACGTTCTGATTCAGTATCCAATGCTGACGTAGCCTCATCAAGAATAAGTATAGGAGGGTTTTTAAGAATTGCCCTGGCAATGCTTATACGCTGGCGCTGACCGCCTGACAGTTTGCAGCCCCTATCCCCTATGTTACTCTGATAGCCGTTTTCTGTAGCCATAATAAAGTCATGGGCATTGGCAATCTTAGCCGCCGCTTCAATCTGCTCCTGAGTGGCGCTATCAACGCCAAAAGCAATGTTGTTAAAGAATGTATCATTAAATAGGATAGCCTCCTGATTAACATTCCCCATAAGTTCACGCAGTTCGTGGCGATTCACATCTTTCACACAAATTCCGTCAACTGTTATCTCTCCCTGCTGAACGTCCCAGAATCGTGGGAGCAAATCAACAAGAGTGGACTTACCTCCACCGGAAGGACCCACAAGAGCAATGGTCTTACCCTTTTCTATAGTAAGGTTAATATCCTTCAGCACCCAATCATTGGAATATTTGAAAAATACATTACGATACTCAATTTTGTCTGTGAAATTCTTAAGATGTTTAGGGTTTTCAGGGCAAGTAAGAGGATTCTCAGCCGCCATAATCTTATCAATACGCTCAAGTGAGGCGGAACCCTTCTTTATGTTGTAACTTGCACGTGACAACTCTTTTATAGGGTTAATTATGCTGTAGAATATAAGCAGATAGTATATGAATACTGACGCTTGCAAACCACTGCTTGTACCTATTATAAGGAAACCTCCGTAACATACCACTATTGATATGATGGTTGAACCAATGAACTCACTCATAGGATGAGCCAGATACTGACGACGTATAACCCTTATTATGGCATCACGGATACGTTCTGTCTGACGATGGAATCTTGCTCCTATTTTCCCCTCCGCGTTAAATGCCTTGATAATACGCAGTCCGCCAAGCATCTCCTCAAGTTGGGAGGCCAATATGCCCTGCTCAACACCAACCTCAAGTGAATCTCTTTTAAGGTTTCTTCCAACTCCACCCATTACAAAACCAGCTATAGGCAGCATAATAAGTACAAACAAGCTCAACTCCCAACTAACAGCCACAAGCACAACCAGATATATTACAATCATAATAGGATTCTTGACCAGCATTTCAAGAGAACCCATAATTGAAGCCTCAACCTCAGCCACATCTACACTCACCCTTGACATAATATCACCCTTGCGTTCCTCTGTAAAGAAACTGAGCGGCAGGTCAAGAACCTTATCAAGCATTGAGTTACGCAAGTCACGGACAACGCCTGTCTGCATAAAAGCCATGCACATAGTACTTATGTAATATGTAAGGACTTTTAGCAAGGTTATGGAAATAAAAGCCACAGAAAGCACTACAAGTGTTGTTATCTGCCCATGTGTCAGCATAAACTGCGTAACAAGAAAATAGAGTGTGTTTTTAAGGAAGTCAAACAGATGCCCGGTCTCATATACAGGAGCCACCATAACAGGAGAACTTATCCCAAAGAGAATCTCAAGGATAGGAACTATCATTGCAAAAGAGAAAAGGCTGAGAATTGTGGAGATTAGACTGAAAATCAATACCCCTGCCACTGATTTGCGGTAGTTGGGAATGAATCTTAAAAGTAATGACCAAAATTTTTTCATTTTAGATATTGCTTACATTATTAGATCCTTCGCTTCGCTCAGGATGACGGACGGAATACCACCCCAATGTGTTTTTTGCCGTCCACCTTGACTACAAGTGGGTTCGGAAAATGCACATGGGCTATATATTTTGTCTCCTCCACAAGTCTGCCTCCCTCAATGAAGTCAAAATTGCAGAAACTTGTATCGGGGTCTTCAACTGTAAAATATGCACAACCACACGATGTCATATTCTGAAAGAAATGGGTGCCTTGGCTGGGGTCAATATGATATGACGTCTCTCCAGCCTCCACTATAACCTTTGCACCGGCTATATTAGGCCACTTTACAGGTATGCCAAGCCACGTATCGCTGCTACCCCATCTGCCCGGACCTATAAGAATATATGGCTTATCCTCCGCTGAAAGCCTGCGGTTAAAGGAATCTATATCGTATGATATAAGTTGGTTGTTTGAAGGGTTGAACATTCCCCTTTTTACATACACAATATCATGAATGTCATTTATTATACCATTTCCAAGCACATTACGGCTCTTAATGCACAACTCTTCAGGCTTGATTTGCAGCAAATCCTCATCAATGGTCTTGTTGCTGTCAACAATAGGACGTATTTGAAGCAGATAGAACTTGTTGTCCTCATTATGCTCATAATCAAGATTTACAGCAAACTCTATCTCTACAGGGCGTCCCATCTCACGCTCTCCCACTTTCAGCACCGTATCCAGTATGTCAGCAAGCGGGAACACCTCATGCTCAAGTATGTTTGCAAAGGTAATGACCTTTCTGCCACCTTCATAAATGCCTGGCAATAGGGTTTGGTCGTATGGGTCAAATGTAGATGCAATATACTTAAGTGTACCGTCAGCCTCAGCATCCTTAAGGTTGAGTTTAAGCAGGTTAAAGCCGTCATCTACCTTTGGTTTGGCATTGATGGCTTTCATATCAATGGCATTAAAGTATGTTTGGGTTTGAGTGAGGGCAAGGTCAAGAGTGCTGGTTTGCAGAATGTTCTTGCTGTGTTTTGGAGAGAACCTTAAGGTTTGACCTCCGTCAACAATATATTTTCCCAAGCCTAAGGCAATGTTTACTACACCTTCTTCACTCTTTTCATCTCCTATTGGATAATAATTAAGTGAGCGTGCAACGCCTGAGAATGACGGGTAGAACCGTCCGTTATGGTCAGTACCGCAAACCTCTTGAAGCACCACTGCCATCTTTTCCCTGTTTATGACGTTCTTTGTTGCCATCATATATGATTTGCTTGCTTGGTAATATACAGAGGCATACACAGCCTTTATAGCATCAGCAAGCATCTTTATTGTAGCCTCTCTGTCATTTGCCAAATTAGGCACCATATATGTGGTATATACCCCTGCAAACGGCTGATAATGGGAATCTTCAAGCAAACTTGAAGAACGTACGGCAATTGGGCAGTTTTCAGGTATGGCACCTAAAAACACCCTGACATTATCATCAAAGGCAGGTGGCACCGGAGCGGCAATAAAATATGAGAGAATCTCCTCATCAGAGAGTTTGTCATTAAGAGCAACGTCATAGAGTTTGTTCATCTCCATAAACTCGTCAAACTTGTCAGTACATATTACAACTGTCTTTGGTACAATGATTTGTGTTGTCTCAAAATCAAAGAACTCAAGGTTACGCTTTGATACAACATCAAGAAACGCCAAGCCACGACCCTTGCCTCCCATAGAGCCGTCTCCAATACGTGCAAAGTTTGAGTACATGTCATAAACATCTCTACTGAATGTGGCTACAACACCCTTATTCTTAACCCTACGATACATTACTATTGCGTCAAAAACCTTTTTTCTAACATAGTCAATATCAGAAATTGACGCAACCCGTATGTCTCTCAGATAATCAGCCAACACAAACATAGCCCTTGAATATAGCCAGCGTGAAAGGTGGTTATGAGAAACATGATAATATAGTGACTCAGCAGGTATCTTATATATATTGTCCTGCAACTCCTTAAGATTGCGTATTACTGCAACAGCCTCTTTAGTTGTAGGGTCAAGAAACTTAAAGTCTCCAAAACCAAAGTTATGGGTAATTGCACTGTTCAGTTCAATATGAAAACGCTCAGAACTCTTATCAATGAAATGAGCCCTCAATACATCAGCAGCCCCCTTATTATTAAGTTCAGTAGAAGCAATTACAATAGGCAGGAAACTATCAACTGACCTTATGTAGGTACATAGGTCAATGCCTGCACGCTCACAAATCTCACCGTTCTTTGGGAAACGGACATCAGTAACCAATCCCAGAATGTTCTTGGAGTACCTATTATATATTTCAATGGCCTCTTCATAACTACGTGCAAGCATAATTTTTGGTCTGCCACGCATACGCAGCATACGTTCATGGTCATTCAGAGCCTCAGTCATAAATGAGCGTGACTGAACAAACACATACTTATAAAGATACGGCAGAATAGTTGAATAGAAATGAGGTGAGTCCTCAACAAAAAGTATTGTCTGCACACCCACCGATGCTATATCATCATCAACATTCATCTTATCCTCAATAAGCTTTACAATGGCAAGCATAAGGTCTGTCTCTCCAAGCCATGAAAACACATAGTCAATACCTGAAAAGTCCTTGTCATTGAACACCTTATTAAAGACCTCCTTTTGAAAAGTGGTAAGCAGCACAATAGGAACATGGCTATTCTGAACCTTGCACTCCTTTGCCCATTCAAAAACATCACTGCTATCGCCGGTAGGCATAACAATAATCAACTCAAAATTTTGGGTTTCAAAATACTCGCGAGCCTCATCAACCGTAGGTGCAAGGGTAAAGCGTGGTGGGTATCTTAAGTTAAGAGCGGTATACTCATTAAAGAGCTGCTCATCAATTCTGCCGTCCTCTTCAAGGGTGAATGAATCATATTTACTTGCCACAAGCAGAATATTGTAGATACGCCTCTTCATTAACTGAGCAAAAGAGGTGTCCTTCAAATAGAGATTCTTTAATATGCCACTCTGATTCATAACTACAAATATATGAAATTTTATTGAATATATTACAAAAAGACCCCGACAAAATGCCGAGGTCCTTCAACAATTATGAAAAATTTACAATTATTTGTAGAAATAGAAGTCACACCTACGATTCTTGTACTCCTTTTGTGGTGGGTTAGGTAACTTACCCTTGCCTGTCTTTGTAATTCTGTCTTGGCTGATACCATACTTCTCAACAAGAGTTTTCTCAACTATGTTAACACGATTTTCGCTTAACTTTAAGTTATAGTCAGCCTTACCTGGGTAGTCACAGTAACCACGGAGTTCAACCTTCAATTCAGAATCTTCTTGAAGTTTCTTGGCAGCCTTTTCTATATTGTCTTTAGCATCGGCTGTCAAAGTGTACTTATCAAATGGGAAGTAAACTGACAGGTCATAGTCAACGCCAAGATTCATAGCCTCCTTAATCTTTCTGATTTCCTCAGCACAAGTGTTGTCGGGCTTGATACTCTCACCCCAATAGTTTACAAATGAACCCTTAGGAGTGTTTGGCTCACGGTCACGGAAGTTTGGAACAGAGTCCTCATCATCATCAGGTGTGGTTGCGTGATAATGCTCAAGTGTATCCAATCTAACAAATACATGATGCTCAAGAGTATCTTCAATCATCTTAACTCTACGTTTCAAAGAGTCAATTTGGTCTTGATAGTTAACACCCTTGCCACTCTGCATATTGTTGAACTCATACATTGTTATATTACGCATGTGACCGCCTTCTCTGCTTTTCTGTAGGAATTTTACACGGGCATTAATGGTGGCATAGAACTCACCATCATTCATTGTTCCTTTTGTATAGTGCTCACCCTCATAGTTGTCCTTATTGCTGAAACGGTAGTAAGCGTTTATACCTATGGCAAAGCACTTTGTAATGTTGTACTCAACCTGTGTGCCTATAGGGAATGACATTGCACGACCATCCTTAACATCCTTTGGTTTCATTGGTGATTCACCTTGGTCTCCGTCACGCTGTGTCTTGCTGTCATAGAATGTAAAGCCAAGACCACCATTAATATACCAAGCCCAACGCCAAGATTTTCTGTACTGACCAAAAAGGTTAAGCACATTCAAAGACCCCATAAGCTGAATGGTGTACATATTGCCACGGAAGTAGTTTTTTCCGTAGTCAGTGGTGCTGGTATAACCTTGATAAGGATTATATTGGAAGCCCAATATAAGACCCCATGCAGGGTTAAATGAGTACTCAGCCTCAACACCTACAGTCCACATAATGTGTGAACTTGAAAGCAGCTGATTATACCTTTGCTGGGCATCACCGTCAAACTGAGAGAGACCGCCGTTTACAGATAAAGACCAGTGTGAGTAGTCCTTGAACGGGTGCAGTATCTTGCCATCCTCATTTGTGGATACATTAACCGCTTCAGATTTATCTGATTTGTCTGCCTTATCGGCACTGTTTTCCTCTGCTGCAAATGCATAAACCGCAAACAGAGCAGCAAACATCAGAGTAAGAATTTTCTTCATAATTATGATTTTTTAATTTTCCTAACTACTATTAGGCGACAAAGTTAAGAATTATTTTGTTACTTGCAAAAAATTTATCAACAATTTTATGTTTGAGATTCTTCGCTTCGCTCAGAATGACGGAGAGCCGTTCCGAAAAGGGTGGCGGGAGTGGCATCGGTGATGGTGACGGTAATCAAATCTCCTACTTTATTATCTCCCTTGTCAAACAGCACCACTTTGTTTTGTGAAGTACGCCCAAACATTTGGTCAGCGGAGCGTTTTGAGCGACCCTCAACCAACACCTCAAACTGCTTTCCTATATCACGTCTGTTGCTTTCAAGCGAGAGTTCAAGTTGAAGGTCAATTGCCTCCTGAAGACGGCGTACCTTAACCTCTTCAGGCACATCATCAGGCAAGTTCCTGCTGGCGTAAGTACCCTGACGCTCAGAGTATTTGAACATAAAGGCACTGTCAAAGGCAGCCTCACGCATAAGGCTCAGCGTTTGCTGATGGTCTTCTTCCGTTTCACTGTGAAAACCGGTAAACATATCAGTGGTTATGCCACAATCAGGTATTATGGAGCGTATCATTGCCACCTTGTCAAGATACCACTCACGGGTATATTTGCGGTTCATCAGCTGCAATATTCTGTTGCTTCCGCTCTGCACTGGCAGGTGTATATGCTTGCACAAGTTATGATGCTTTGCTATGACCTTTACCGTTTCTTCGCTCATATCCTTTGGATGCGAAGTTGTAAACCTAATTCTAAGTTCAGGCACTTCGCAAGCCAACTTATCAAGCAGCATTGGAAAAGTAAGCCCCTCAAAATTGTATGAATTTACATTCTGCCCAAGCAGAGTAACCTCTTTGTACCCCTTACTTTTAAGGTCAAGCACCTCACTGAGAATACTCTGATACTCACGGCTGCGTTCCCGTCCACGCGTGTACGGCACAATGCAGTATGAGCAGAAATTATTGCACCCACGCATAATTGACACAAACCCCGATATTCCAGGGGCAATGCGTTTAGGAATCACATCCTTATAGGTTTCAGTAAGAGAAGGCTCCACATTTATTGCCTTATGTCCTTCCGATGCCTGTGCCACCAGGTTTGGCAAATCAAGGTAGCAGTCAGGACCAACAACCATGTCAACCACCTTATTGCTTAGAAGTTCATCCTTCATACGCTCTGCCATACAACCTATGACACCCACAATAAGCCCCTTGCGTTTCTTTTTCAAAGACTGAAAATACTCAAGGCGGTTCATAGCCTTAATCTCAGCGTGCTCACGAATTGAGCAGGTGTTTATGAGAATGCAGTCTGCCTCTTCAATGTTGTCAGTAAGGTCATAGTCAGCAGTCTGCATGACTGCCGCCACCACTTCACTGTCAGCAAAGTTCATTTGGCATCCGTATGTCTCAATAAATAATTTCATTCAGCATCCGTTTTATCACCGTCTGTGCGGAAACAACTCTGTTTGCGGCTTCAGGGATAACAATACTGCGTTCACTCTCAATAACATCGTCAGTTACAATCATATTGCGGCGAACAGGCAGACAGTGCATAAAGAAAGCGTTGTTTGTAAGTGCCATCTTCTCAGTATCAACAGTCCAATTCATATCCTTGCTCAGAATTTGACCGTAAACACCATCATTATAAGCAGACCAATTCTTTGCATAAATAAAATCAGCCCCCTCAAACGCCTTACGCTGGTCATACTCTATTTTAGCACCACGCACAAAATCAGGGCAAAGTTCATAGCCCTTAGGATGAGTTATTACAAAATCAACATTTGCCTCATTCATAAAGTCACAGAAAGAGTTAGGCACAGCCTGAGGCAGAACCCTTGGATGCGGAGCCCAAGTAAGCACAACCTTTGGACGCTCCTTCTCCTTATATTCCTCTATAGTAATAAGGTCAGCAAAAGCCTGCAAAGGATGACAAGTGGCAGACTCCATACTGAACACAGGCTTGCCAGAATACTTGATGAACTGTTCCAGAATAACCTCATTATAGTCAAACTCCTTGCTCTCAAAACGGGCAAAACTCCTTACCCCGATAAGGTCACAGTAACTACCCATAACAGGAATAGCCTCAAGCAAATGTTCAGGCTTGTCGCCGTCCATAATAACACCACGTTCAGTCTCAAGTTTCCAAGCACCGGCATTTACATCAAGCACAATAGTGTTCATGCCAAGATTCATACCAGCCTTTTGTGTACTCAAACGTGTACGCAAACTTGAATTAAAGAAAACCATGAGCAAGGTTTTGTTCTTGCCCAATGTATCCCACTTGTAAGGATTTGCCTTAACCTCAAAGGCCTCCCTTAACGCGGTGTTCAAGTCACCGAGGTCTTTAGCATATTTATATACTTTCATACTAATTTTAGTTCTTTCCTAATTTTTCCCGCTATCTCCTCAAATTCCTCATTACTCAATTTTAGTCTTGGGTTGGAGAAGTTCACATCCTTCTCGCTCTGCATAGGAATAAGATGAATGTGAGCATGAGGAACCTCAAGCCCAAGCACCACCTGTGCCACCTTTCTGCAAGGAAAAGCACGCTTTATGGCACCGGCAATAATCTTTGCAAAAATTTGCAAACCAGCCAAGTCCTCATCGCTGAGGTCAAAAATATAATCAACCTCCTGCTTAGGAATTACAAGAGTATGCCCCTTTTGAAGAGGGTTGATGTCAAGAAATGCAAAGAACTTATCAGTCTCCGCAACCTTATAGCAAGGAATCTCACCCGCTACAATTTTACTGAATATACTAGACATAATAATTCACTCTCTTTACATTCCCACTTCCACTATCTCAAACTCAATAGTTCCTGACGGAGCAGACACCTGCACCTTGTCACCCTTATGCTTGCCAATAAGAGCCTTGGCAATAGGAGTGCCCACACTCATCTTTCCCTCACGCAAGTTAGCCTCAGCCTCCGATACAAGAGTGTAAGTCATTTGCTGACCATTCTTCACATTCTTAATGGTAACCTTACTCAAAATCTGAATTTCACCCGATTTCAGATGGCTCTCATCAATGATACGCACATTAGTAACCATCTCCTTCATTTGAGCAATCTTAGCCTCAAGCAAGCCCTGAGCCTCACGAGCCGCATCATATTCAGCATTTTCAGAAAGGTCTCCCTTATCCCTTGCCTCAGCAATCTGACGAGAGATTTTAGGACGCTCCACACTTTCAAGTTGAGTGATTTCATCAATCAATTTCTTGTAACCCTCTTGGGTCATGTAAATTGTTTCTGCCATAATATAGTAAATTAAATTAGTAACAAAAAATAATAGAATCCCTCACAGGACCCTACAAACGTGCACTCAGTGGCTTTCAACCCAAAGCACACCACAAAGATACAACTATTTTTTTATTCTACAACAATTTTCACCAAAAATTCCAACCCAATACCACCATAAACACACCAAACTATAATCAATCCCTTAAAACAATATGCTCCTTACTGGGAAGTCTAAAAGAGAACACACTGACACCATCCTTATTAGAGAAAGCAATATCACAGCAACTCATTATATCCATACCAATCACCACATCATAATCAATACCATCCTGCCCTATAACCTCTAATTCAGGAACAACATACCCTTCAGGAATACCCAAATGAACCAAATATACAGAATGATTTTCTGCTCCATCAATACCTGAAACAACAACCTCATCAATAGGTTTCAATTTTAACGCTTTTACAACTCTTGAAGAAATAAGACTTTGAGTTGCTCCTGTATCCCACAATGCATTAAAAGTATTAAACCTCAATGGTTTATCTGTAGTATCATACAAATCAACAGGAGAAAACACCTCTGCATTAGTAACAATTGCATCAGTTCTACAATCAAAATATTTACTGAAAACGCCCATCTAATTCAGATTTTGGAATAAACCTTACAGAAGCGTTAAATTTCTTTGAACTTCTTACATAACCGGAAGTTCTTACTTGACTTTTTTCTCCAGCATTAGAAAGTTTTACTATTCCCATAATCTATCAAATAATGATTTTCACCTGCAAAGATAAAAAATATTTTCTCATTCTCCAAATCCATAAATCCCACTAATTCCCTAAAACTTAGGCAAATAGTATAAAAATTAAAGTATCAAACCAGAGCAGAAGCACATATATTTATCTTACAAATACAAAAACTAAACCATAATATGTTAAAATATTTAACATAATTTCTCCAAAATTTCAATCTAATACCACCAATACTTTTCTTCTACTTAGAGACCTAATCAAAATTAGAATAATTTTCCGTAAAATACTTGTTGATTTTTGGAACCTGATTAGACCTAGATGACCTGAATCTAAATAATTTATAAGGAACTTCACCTTTGCAACTCATTACAAAGGAATAAGGATAGTGAGAAAATTTATAATTTGATGTAGCCATAAGTGCCAACGCGCCAAGACTCATGCTCTGTTTTAGTTACAGGGCGAAAGTCATAAGGAGAGGAATCCTTTTTAATTTGTTGTACACGCGTAGCAGGTTTCATAAAAACAATAATTTCTTGCAATGCAAAGGTAAGACAATATTTTCAATATGCAAAATTTTAACCAAAATTTCCACCCAATGCCACCAGTAAACACACCAAACCACTGCAAGCCCTCAAATAGAGGGTGCAGTGGATTGTAAGTTTAGGAATATATTTTTAATATACTGAATTCAGAACTTTTAAGTTTCCAGAACCCTCTGCTGTTAGAGTGACAGTGTATGTGCCACTGGCTAAGTTGCTTATATCAACATTCTGTGATGTAGCACCACTGCCTTCAAAATAGCGTTTCTGCTCACCGTTCTGACTAATTGCAACACTCTTAATGTTACCTGTAGTTGAAACTGCAAGTGTCTTTTGGTTAAGAGATGTTTTTGTAAATGGGAACTCTGCCTCTGTTTCTGGAACCGTACAAGCGGTAGCAGACTTAAATTTCATCTGAGTCTCAGGAGTACCTGCAACAGCACAATTAAAGTTAAGAACAGAGCATTCATTAGTAGTAACATCTAATAATTTAAACTTGTAGTCACCAGCATCAACTGCTACAGATCCACCTTGCAAACATTTGAAATTTAAAAAACTTGCATCTGCAGAATTATATCTTTCAAAGGTTAGCCCAGTTGGATTTCCTTCTATTGCTGTAAGCGTGAATGTATGACCATAGTTAAAAGTCCCGGAAATTTTAAAAATCCACAAATCTGACTGAATTCTATCAACAGAAACATCAATATCCCCCTTCTCATCAGCAGTTTCTATTACAATATCTTTAGTATCGGTCTCATCTTGATATGTGGCAGTACACTCAAATGTATAAGATGTTGCCTTTTTAAGACCAGACTGAATTATAGTACTTGTAGTAGCGGCAATTGAAGTATAACTGCCCCCTGTTTGCTTATATCTCCAAGAGTATGATGGCGTACCGCTAAAATTCTTAGTGGTTGCCGTTACTTGAATACTGTTCATTGTTATATCACCTTCAGCCAAAGATACTGTAGGCTCTGGAGCTGCACATGTAGTATGAGTCAAATCACCATTTGTAAAAATTAACTTAATACATTCGCTCATAGGAGTATATGTTAATGAATATTCTCCATTATAACTGCCTGCTGAAGGAGCACTAAGTAATGTAACAAAAACATTCTTTCCATCTGGAAAAGCTTGTGGTTTACCATCATTGGCAACATCAATATCTCCACTAATCTTAACAAAACTCCAATTTTCAGCATTATTGCTATATTTTTCAGTTAAAGAAGAGTCTCTTAACTTTACAGTTATTCCCGCACCACCAAGCACAAGTTCGTAAACATCATCATATAAACCAGCCCACGCACTACTGCTACCAAGCAATAGCAAGGTTGCAGTTATGATTGTTAATAATTTTTTCATAGTATCTAAAATTTAATTATTTAACTTGATTTTGTCTTGCTCTGAATACCTTGAACGCACCACCGGCAATACCCAATACTAACAAGATGGAGAGTCCGCCGTCAAGAGGCAGAGAGCCGCCACCATGGCAAGCCGACTTACACTCCTTAACCTGTTGACCACCGCACTGTGATGCACAAGTATCAGGGTCACCACCTTGTGACAAACAGATTTCAAAACAAGGATGTTGCAAGTATGAATCACAGCAACTTTCACAAGCACCCTCATCAAATTTTGTACACTCATCATACGCACCTAATACTGAGTATGAACCCGTAAGCATAGTGCCACCTGAAAGTAATGACTGCTCGGTGCCTGAGGATGACCCGCCTGCATAAGGACTGTACGATGTACTTGGCAGAGTAACTGCCCCCAAACTCTGTACCATCAACGCTACAATTCCAATAAATAATAATTTTTTCATTTTTTATATTAATTTGTTTATTACTCTCTTAAAGATTTCTCGCTTCGCTCGAAATGACGTTAAGGTGTTTACTTCACTATCACCTTAGCAGTCTTAGACTGAGTTTCACCTATTGCCTTAACTATGTATGCACCCTGTACACCATCAATCTTAACTATGTTATAGTGTGGGTTATTAAGTGAAACTTTCCAAGTGTTACCACTCATACTTGTAATCTCAGCCTCTTTCAAAATTTCATCATCAGATGATGAAATTATAACTGAGCCATCTTCCATAGCATCAATATTTATGATTGAACCTGAATTCTCCTCCTGCTCTTCAACATCTGTAACAACCTCCTTCTCAACATCAAGATTTAAGAAGAAACGGTCATCATACAAGCCTTTTGCAAGAGATACCTGATATTTCTCACCAGCAAGCAAATCATAAAGATTACCAGTAACAGCATCTAACAATGTTGCCTTAGAGAAACCACTATTGCTGTACATTGAGAACTCTACAGTCATATCCTGCTTAATATTTACACCAAGAGGTATAGACTGTGTAAGAGTAGGAACCGTAACTCCTGCCAAGTTCTTGCCATAACGCATAGCGTACATTTCAGGAACTGCATTATACTCACTCATAGCATTAGTAATGTGAGGTGCATCTGTATTAAGATTATACTCATCCTCTTTAAGTTCATCATACTTAATAAGCACCTTATTACCACCCTCGCCTGTAATATTTGCAAGCCTTATAAAGATGCTTGGTGTTGCAACTTCAGCAGATTTGTACTTAGTATTGGAATAAGACAAATCATCTTTAGTAATATCAAGTGAACCCGATGCTGAAGGGTTAAAGGCAAAGCCATTCTGACTCTTTATAACATCTGTGCTAATTGCTTGTCTAAATCCTTTATCATCATAATCCCAAATTTGGAAAGTACCTTTCTTATCCACCAGATTTTCCAATGAAATATTAGCAGGATAAGTATTAGACAGTAAAGCAAGTTGACCTGCAACCATACCACTGTAAGATGGCAAACCACTCTCATTATAGAACCAACCCTCATGAGAGAATGTCTTAGGTGCATCGCCCTCTGTGGCAGCCTTGTCCTGACCATAATAGTACCACTGAGCAGATAGTTTGTAATTACCGTACTCATCAGGAATTCTTATAGCAAACACCTTATCTGGATCAACTGATTCCTCAAGGCTTGTAAACGGAGTGTGCCAATCAGCCTTATCACCATTGATATATGCCTGATGCATATATACATGAGGCGTATGACCTTCTATAAAGTAATCACCTGAATTAATATTACGGGCTGCACTCTTTGTGCCATCAGTAAATGGCATAATTACTGTACCTACAAGAATCCACTCCTTACGACCGGCAGTAAACTGATTCTTAGCACTACCATAGTGGCGTACATCATCCATAAGATTCTCAACACCCAATACAGGAGCACCCTCCTCTATCTCCATAGTCTCAAAGAACTTGGTCAGATACTGAGTGTTATCTTCCATAATACCTGCACGCACGGCCTCTATATTATGAGCCTCTATTTGCTCTCCAAAAACAGGAATATAAGGATAGTATGTAATACCACCTTGTGGTGTAGGATACTTGGTAGAGTTGGCTTCAGGAATAATTACAGTAAGGTCATCACTCAAGTTATCCACGCAGGTTACACGCGTACCATCAAGTTTAAACCAGTTATTACGGTTATCCCAGTTATCCTCATCACCGTCTGCACCACCAAACCATACTATTGTTTTAAGAACCTCTTCTTCAGAGCCCTGACCTGCTGTATATTGTTGGTAAGCACCAAGTGTCCAGCCACCCTCTACAGGAGCAGTTTGTGAATAGTTGCCTGTAGCGGCAATGCTCATAGATACTCCATCGCCCGATATGCTTACTGTAGCAGGATATGTACCCTCAGAGGCAGGCTTGTTAAATGTAACGGTAACATCGGAGTTCAAAGTACCGTCACCTGCTACTGTTAGAGAGGCAGGAGTTACACTAAAGTATGCAGCACCTGTACCCGTAATAGAGCAATTTACTATTGCACCCGCTGTAAGATTTACAGCCGATACCTTAGCCTTAGCAGATGCTGAAGATACATTAGAATTAACATTTAGAATCAACTGCCCAAACACGCCACCACCTATAACAGGAGTTTCACCCTGAGACGATGGACGTATAGAGCCCTCATGCAAACGGTCATTATCTATAGACTCTGCACCCAAACCAGAAATATCATTTGCAATGGCAACGCCTGAGTTAAGAGCAGAACCCTTAATTACAAGACCTGCTGGGTCTAATGCACCAGTCTGGCAAACCTGTTGCTCCACATTTATAAATGCATTGTTGCAACCTAAATTAAACACAGATTGATATGCAGGGTCAGTACCCTTATGATCCTCATCATAGCGGCTCCAGAAGTTGTTTTTGCAAATTGAAGCACAGAAATCTGAAGGGGTACGGGTTCCAAACGGAGCGTCTGTATGACCTTCTATTGTAGAACTGTAAGAATAACAGTTATTATACTGCATAGCCAACTTATCAGCAATAATAGCATCATGATGCTCTGCTTGGAAATTATCTACGCCTCCTATCTTAAAGAAATCAATCTTTTCATCTTTGTTAGCACCATCTGCATAGAAGAATGTGTTATAGTAGATTCCTATGTTCTGCAAGTCGTGATTGCTACCCTTATCATAGTAAGAGACAAGCCTTATAATTGCTGGTTTATTATAGTCTGCGGCAGAAGATGCTATGTTATTATCGTGCCAGAACACATTGTTCATAAGCAGAACATTAGCGCAGCACTGCATAAACACAGATGTAACGTGAGCACCTGTAAAGCTGTTACGCACAAACTTAACATTCTTTGCATTTATAAACTTGGCTGAAGCACCCCAGTTACTCGTGTTTTTATCTGTTGCATCAACATGTGCAACTATCTCATTATTCTCAAAAGTAATGCCGTCAATGGCGGAAACGTGCAGACAGGTAAATCCGTTAGACTCAATATCACAATTCTTAATAAGGATATTGGCATTCTCAAACGCACCCACATCATTAGTGTTCCAAGCACCAACACCATTATCAATATCAAATGCGTTGTCCCTCTTTACGTCATCACCCTTAACTGTAACATTATCAAAAATTATGTTTCTACTGTTACGTATTACAACGTGCTGTATTGTAGGTTTCTTTAACGGATTAGCCGCAGTAACGGTCAGATACTTGTCAGGATTCTCCACCTCATTTATATGCTCAAAGAAGAATACGGTAGCATCTGTAACATCTCCACCTGTAACTTCTCCTATCTGTGAAGTAGATACGTATGTACCCTCTGCCACCTCAAATATTATGTTCTTAAGCAATCTTGTGGTTCCACCATCATAATAGACACCAATAGTCTTTAAGTCATTAATAGCCTGCTCAAGGCTCTTATATGTAAGTTTACACTTGTTATTAGTAGCGTAACTTGCATCAATATGGAACACTATAGGCTCAGCAGTTGGGTAGTCACACTCACGGTCCACAAAGAACTTGCCTACCTCATCTGAGTAGTATGTGTCACCATTAACCTTTACGTATGAGCGGTAAGAGTACCAAGTACCTGCCTGTGGGTCAAAAGTGTACTCCCCAGCCTTCTCAAAAACCTTACCTCTGTTAAGCACTATAGAGCCTGAACCCTCGGCAGGTAATTCTGTTCCACCCACTTCAGGATTATCTACATCGCCCTGCTTATAAACAAAACCGTATGTGTTAATATCAACACAACCTGTAAGTTCCAAGTAACCTTTAAGGTTCACACTGTTTCCGTCAACCAAAGCATCATCTGCAATACGTACTACAGGTTTCTGGTAAGCGGAACCTGTGAGTGTAATTACACATTTGTTCTTGCGGAAATCAGTTACTGTAAGTGTAGCGGTTTTATTTCCCTCTCCAGTTGGTGTGAATTTTACAGATACTCCGTTATTTGAAATGCCTGTAACGGTAAAATCAGCCGCATCAGCACCTGTAATTGCACACGCTGTTCCCGCTTGACCTTCAAGCGTCTCACCATAGTGGTAATAGTTAAATGTATATTCTTTGGAACCTCCTGTAGGAAGTGTACCAAACGTCATTGTTCCGCTTGGAACAGAGAAACCTGGGATAGTAAAGTTTACATACGCCTCTTTTGTTATCCATACACTATTATTAGCCTTAGCCTCAAATGTGATTTTTAATGTATTTAGCCCGGGATTTCTTATTGACCCATAACTAAGAAGGTCATAGTTAAAATCATCCTTGTGGGTCTCATAGTTAACATATCCACATTTATCACATACGTATGGACACCAATAATCTGCAATATAGGTGTCATTTAATGTAAAAACTACATTTATTCCGTCTATATACCCACCTTCAAAAGTGAACTTCAACCAAAAGCCTTTTACAATAAATGACTCATTAAAACCCGCAACATCAACAGTTGAAGGGAATCCATAGCCATCACCATTAGGCAACCACTGGTCTGTTCCATTATAATAGTGCAAATTCCAATATGACAAATCATCTACTGCATACGCACTACCACAGAATGCAAAACTTGTCATCACCGTTAGCAGCAAGGCAAGTAACTTGCCCAATCTGCTATGTTTACTGCTTAAATAAATGTTCTTCATATATCGTATTTTTTTTATCTGGTTAAACAAGTTTATTATTAGTTATTTGGACTTGGGCACTCCTCTGTAATATCAGATAATATTACTACGCAAGTGCTGGTTGCAGACTCTGAACTGTTGTTAGCCTGCGCCTTAATAGTATAGGTTATATCTGAGAACTCAATACCCTCTGTACCTGTTGGACGTGGTATCTTAACATTAACCACAGTAGCCTCTTCATTTACAGGATAGAATGTTGCCTCTCTACCCATTGTAGATGTATTTGTAGAACTCCACTCAATGGCACCCTCAAAACAAGATGCCTCAACTGTCATTTCAAATGGCTCATACGGATAAACCACCATAGGACTCTCAAGTGTACCCGGACAATCAATTACTGCCGTAGGAGAGGTACAACCCATCCAATGGAACGCAACCTCATCACTAAAGTCTGACCAACCTCCTTCATTGTGAATCTTAAACTTTACGTGGCACATACCCTCACCTACAATTACCTTATTCAGTTCATTTGCAGATAACACAATAGGTGTTACAGAACTTAACGCAAATGTTCCTACAGAACTTACATAATGCTCTGGCTCCTCATCAAAACTCTCTTTATCAAAATATGCCCTTATTTCATTTACGGTAGAACAACCCGTAGATTTAATATATGCAGAGACTGTGGCTCTGATGCCAGTCTCCACTATAGGCTCATCTCCCACCCAAACCTGCGGCTTGGCTTGCGGATAAGTTATAGATAACTGAGGATTACCCTCAGGCTTAAGTGTGAACACATAAACACCTGCCGCCTTGGTAGTAAGTCCGCAATTATCTTTATCACTATAAAAAATATAGTCAACAACAGAAGTGGTGATTTCTGCATCACAGCCATACCAAGTGTCAACACCATCAGTAGTCTTTACTATTTTGAAACCATTGGTGTCTTTACCTTTTTGGTAAGTGGTGTTAGCAGGAAGTGTAACAGCACAGGTTAGAGTTCCATCTACATCTTGGAACACATCTCCACTGCCCCAACTGTTAAAACCTCCTCTTAAAGTCCACACATCAGCTGAAGGTGTAGGACCTGAACCAGATGAAGCCACCAATGTACTATTCTGTGCATTGTATGTTATTGTAACATCTTTTTGCTGGTCATTCCAAAAATGGTATGTGTTACTGGACTTACCTAAATTTCCACCTGTCTGTTTTTTTAGATAAAAATCACCTGAAACAGAAGATATATCTATAGAGGAATTATAGGCACTACTACCTGAACCACTTCCTGCAGATGATATAAAGAAATAATAGTCACCTACTGATTCTGAAGCACTAAGAGTTACTGTATAAACATTAGTGCTTGGATTATCCATTTTCTTAGTAACTGTAGGACTATCTGGTTGAGGACTATTATTATTATAGCCCCAGAAGTACCAATCTGCCCACGCACCACTGCTAAATGCCGTAAATGCCACTATCAATGACATCACTTTGCCGTAGTGCCTGACACTGCCGGCAAAAGAACTTTTAATTTTAAATAGATTTTTCATATAATTGATTTTTTTGTTTCTCTATATTAATCACATACCTCACTGTCTGCATTTACGGTTACTGTTACGGTCTCACTAACCTCGCCCATTCCACAAACATCATCTGTAGTGGTGGCGGTAATGGCGGTGCCGTTTGTAGCAGGTTTCAGAATTACTGTATCTGTTTCAGGATTCTCATCATAAACCGTATGGTCTTCTACATTCATCAAGTAACTGTTAGTACCTGTCACACTCCAAGTTATAGGTGTGCCACCTACAGCAGTTGCACTAAATGTAACCGGGGTGTATGGGGTTGTTGTAAGTTCACTTGGAGTAACTATAATGGCTTTGCCAGACAAGTTACCAACCAATGTATTCAAACCTGTACCTCTGCTTGAGAACCAACCTTTTAGTCTGGTTTTCTGAGAATTATAATCTTCTGGAACTCCATACCCTGCTTCCACATTCTTAACTGACTTTACACGTTCAGAGCAAGACCATTTCTCAAACTCCTTAGTTACGGCAGACTTACCGCAAGTGCCTGTAGCTGAAAGTACAGCATCTATGGCATCTACCTTTCCGCTTAACGTGGTAGCATTCAATGCTCCGTTAGTAGCATAATGTGTAGCCCAACGATTCTTAATAGTGTTTACAAAGCAAGGGTCATCAAGCAAGCCGTAGAATCCAAGTCCTTTGGTATTCTTAACACTCTCTGTACCTGTAGGTTCTCCTGTGCTACCATTACCGTCAAGCCAGAATACAATTGGGAATGCATCACTATGCATATTGGCATTCTGATGCAACCAACCCTCAGGGTCTCTGTTACCATTATCATTTTTGGTATCATTGTTCAAACCTAACTCATAATCCCAAATAGGTGTAGCCTTGATAGGTGCGCTTGCATTATCCACAGCAAAGTAGTTAGAAGCACGGAATCCATCTATGTTCTTGGTAAACTCTGTCATAATAAACCAGTCTGCCCAAGACTCATAATCTATCATTGTACGCACTTTCTCCCACTTGCCCTCCTTAATGGCATCTTCTACGGCATTGATTCTGTCTCTTAGGGCAGATACCTTTGCAGGCCAAGTGTCCATATAATCCTCACGCTCAGGATACTCTATCTCAAACATCTGGTCAACATGACCCTCATACGTTTCTATATCCCTACGTCCGCTGTACTTAGACATAAATGTACACATCTTGTCATCGTCTGTTGGATTCAGTTTGTCATACCTGTCGGCTATATCTGTCTTATCAAACTTAAATATGTATCCGTCTTTACTTACATTTATGCGGTCTGAACCTTGTGTGTTCTTCTCCATAAATACATACACACCCTTATACTCACCATCAATGTAAAGGTCAACGTATGTACTGTGTGACGCCCAAAGACCTGTCATATCAGCGTAAGTATCGTATGTAATCTTATTACGCATTAGGCTTGCGTCTGGGGCTGCTGCATAAAGAACCCAATCCTTAGCGTTAGAACCTAAGCCAAACATTGCAAGTTTGCCTGTATCTACAAATCCAGGATTGCCGTTCTTGCAATTATCCTTACCCGATACAAATGCGTAAGACTTTTTCTTGAAATTCATACTTGATGAGCCACGATAGTTCATACGAGCCTTGCGGTCATAGTATAGGTTAGAAGCTGATGTCTCACCCTCTGCATTCCAGAATATTTGTACATCACAAGAAATCTTGCGTTTCATATCAGCACAGTCACCGCTTGTGCATGCGTCACAAGGCATATAGTGGTCATTGCAAACAGGGAAGTCTGCATTTGTCTTAACTATAATTACAGGCAACTGGCTGCAAATAGTATGAGCAGTTCCAGATTCACTATTAACCTGTACACCATCTGATGTGTATGTGCCGTCTGCGGTAGTAACTATTATACGGTACCAACCTGCAGTACGTACACGTATGTTATCTGATACACCTGCATCACCTGTCAAGGTTGATGTGGTGCTATAGTTGCTCCAGTTTGAGTTATCTGTTGAGAACTGCCACTGATATGTGGAATTCTTATCTACACATATATTAGATGAAACTGCATACAATGCTACAAAGTCTCTTTGGCTGTTACTGTTAAATGTCCAGTTATTGCGAACTGCAGAAACTGATACGCCAGTTGGAACCACATGCATTGGAGTACCCCTAACTCCTTCTTCAAATGCATCTGTTTCAAAATAGGTGTCTTCTGTAACCGGACCTTCATACTTTCTAGTAAATGTAGCCCACCAATTTTGTGCATTATCATTTTTAGCGTGGAAACTTACATTACTTATGCTTGTCTCCTTAACTTTAAGATATGCCCAATTCACTCCATTGCAATCTGTAGTGTCTCTCATTTGAGTACCACCGGTATTGTCAGCCACATCACCAGTTGCATTTGTCAACATCCAAACAGATTTCTTATCTGTTGAGGCTTCATAGAAAGCATGATCCGCTGCCGGGTATTTGAAATATACTATGAATCCGTCTGTAACGGTAATGGTAGCCTCTGCTACGGCAGCAGGGCACTCACCTGTGGTTGCAGTGGTAAGAGATATTGTATATGCTCCAAGGTCTGAAGAATTAAATGTAGGAGTAAGTGTGTTTGCGTTTGTAAGAACGGTAGATGTAACATCTTCTGATTCACTGTTAAGTACCTGCCAAGTGAACCCTGTAGCAGGTGTTGCATTACCTGTAATATTCAAATCTGAGCCTTGCATAACCTTACCTGCACCAAGAATTGATGCTTTTGGTGCATTATCATTATAGGTAACGGCGTATGTGGCGTTTCTGTAGCAAGTAGCGGATTTTTCAACTCTTACGCTATAAACCTTGCTCTCTGTACCGTTAAATGTAGGATTGTAAATATTATATGCACTCAAGCCGCTCTCTGGTGTCCAAGTAATTGTGGCACCATCAAAGTTACCTTTTGTAGCAACCAATGCCAATCCCTTGTTTGCATCACAAGCATTGATAGTTTGCTCATAATTTGTCTGCATTTCAAAGGTGTCTCCGCAACCGTCTTCTACAGTAAATGCCCTATACTCATCAGAGTAGCCGGTACCTACCGCATTAGTTGCATACGCCTTATAATAATAGGTGTGCCCTATGTCAAATGTATGGTTACTGAGTGTGAACTCTGTGCCAGCACCAGTTTCAGGCTCTAAATCTGTTCCTGGCTGATTTGCTGGAGTTTTTGTACCTGTTGGCACCTCTTTATTGATGTCTGCCTCTGTAGCACTCCAAACAAAACCATAGTCTCCATTTTTAACAGGTTGACAACCTGTATATTTAAGATAACCGTACAGTGTAACATTCACTCCCTCTACCGTTGGTGCCTCTGCAAGTAGTACTGTTGGGGCATCACCAGACGGGGCTGGGCAATCAACAGAACTGTATGACTTATCACTATTTACTAAATAACAAGCATCATCAACAATACCTGTTATATCAGCAGTTTTATCTGAATCGCTATTTTTGTTGAAAATCACTTTAATTGGTGCATACGGTGTAGTTACTGTATATACATACCAACCGTCATTTTCAGGGTCTACTTCCATTGCAGCTCCTTTCCAGGCTCCTGTTAACTCGTGGTCTGAACCATCATAATACCAAGCATAAATATAAGGAGTGCCTGAAGAAAAGAGACCATCTTTCTTAACTCTAATTACAATATTAGGTTTGTAAACAGTGTAACTGCCACTGACACTACTTGCTACTGTCTCTTCCGGGTCACAGCCTGTAGCCTCACAATAATAGTACAATGTACCTAATGTAGAGGTTGAAGGTGTGTATGACGCATTTGTGGCACCAGAAATTACTGTACCACTTGTATTACTTCTGGTTGTATTGCTATACCATTGATAAGTTACTGCTGTTTCATCACTACTTGATGCCGCAACAGTCAATGTTGCCGCTGCATCTCCTATATTGTATAAATGACTTTCACCACTTGGTTGAGTGCTGAAGGTTACGCACTTTGTAGGCGGAGTGTAGGTGGACCAAGTGCCATCACCTTTATCCCACGCATCTGCTGCTATAGTGTACAAATTATCACCATTAGTTGGAAATGTTAAATCACTTGTCTGATTCCATTTACTATCCCAAGACAAATCTTCTTTTGCAGGATTCATTCTGCAAAAGATTACAGAGGTAAAATCCTCGTCTATATTTGCAACATAATGACCATCCCCATTATCTTCCATTTTATACCATTTGTTATTATCTGTACCATTGTATGCATATGTAGCAAACCAAGCATTATCTTTTTTCCAATTGTCATTTGGTGCAAGATATACTGCACCTGTATATGCCAATACACTTGCACTGCACCCTAACAGCATTGCTCCCAACAATAACCATCGGGTAATTAAATTTTTTAGTAATTTTTGATTTTTCATAATTATTTGTTTTAGTTATTATCGGTATTTTAGTTAATTCTAAATCTAAAGTTTATGCAAAATTTATGCATTTTGTGCATTTTTCAGATGCCGATTTCAATGGAACTGACATCTATGTTTTTAATCATTTTTTTCAAAATCCGCACTCTTTGATGCACAAATTCTGTGCAAAATTGAGTGTATAAATCACCCTGAATTTTATGCTTGCAATGCCAAATCCTTACATTTACAACAATTTGACTACTAAATAGTTATAGCCAAAACCTATGCCAACTGGTGGCATCGCCACAGGCAACTGAAAACACAGGCACCCATAGAGAACACTCTACAGGTACTAAGGTAGAAAGTAATTTTGTGTTATGTTGATAACTTGCGTAGCGGATATATACGCATTAGTGTAGCGAATTTAGCCACAAGAATATGCAAAAACAGCAGAGCCAGCCCTGAAGACGGGCTGGCTCTTGAAATGAAAATTCAGCAATAATTTTTTATTGGCAAACCTCTGCCAAAGCGGCGTTGATGTAAACTATAAAAATAATTTTATGATATAAAAAATGAAAGAAACCAGCAACGAACTGATTACTCCAGCCGTAATACCTATCCAAAAATCTCTCTTGTTTTTAATAAAGCCCTGTTTCTCTGCCCATTGCAATTTAGTTTCATCAAAATAATTTTCACCAAATTCATTTATCAAGATAGAAACTTGGCACCAATTATCAAAGGCCGCATCCACATCTTTGTTCCCTTCACATAATCTTGCCTGTTTAGCACACTCATAAATATCGGTTCTGTCTTTAAGCATTTTCGGTAGGAAACTACCATTATCTATCAACCTAAGTTCACCTTTTTTACCACACAATTTGTTACAATCGTCATTAAAATACTTCAATTTAAGTTTGAATGCATCTAAGGCACCTCTTTTTAAATGAGAATATGCTTTTGTGCAGGCACTATCCTCCACATCCTCACTTAAATGAAATCTTTTTAGATGGTCAAACGCAGACGAAACCTCAAATAACAACTCAACCGGCAATGAATTATTACGGGCCTCTATCTCACAATAGAGAGGTTTCACCCATTTATTGTAAAACTCATATACATCACACTCCTTCATTGCAACGCAAGAATCTTATCTATATCCCTATCAATATCCTCTCTTGAGTATAAGCCATCTCTTAAAACATTGCCTCTTCCAATAACAGGAAATTCAGACATATATTGAAACGGCTTCCCATTCTTGTTTTCAAGATGAGACCTTAGTTCCTCAGGTGTAAAACTTCTGATTTGTGCTACACTAAGCCCAGACAAACTCTCTATATGACTTAACATTGGGTTGATATTCATATACAACGTATTGAAATAAAAGTACCCTGCAAAGGTAATAATTATTTTTATAATTTGCAACAAGCCACCATCTTTGTAAATGTAAATGTTTTGTGTTCACAGCTACCCTCCCCGTCACCTTGTGCGGTGAGGGTTGGAAGTCTTATACTCTGCAGGAGACTCTGCGGCAATGCATGAACCTATAACACATGCACGTCCATTTACCACCTCAATAATAGGTTCTCCCAATACATTGGAAACATCTGCAATAGTTGAGAGAGTAAAATTATGTGTACCTCTTAACCATTTTGAAATCTCAGACGGGCGTTTATTCATTCTTCTTGCAAGCTCACGCTGACTCATTCCCTTAGTCTCTAAAATCATAGCAATCCTGTCTGCCACAGCAAAAGACAAATCCAACTTGCTTTTTAAGCCTGCAGGAATACATTCTACACATTCATCAAACAATGATTTACCCATAATTACAATTTTATAGTTTCAAACTCAACTGATTTAATGATATTCCCCTCTATTGTCACCTTTCCTGATTTTTGAGCCACTTTTAACAACTTATTAAACTGCTTAAGGTCCAACACATACCCATTTTGTTGCAAAGATAAACAAAATTTCAATACAGTGTTCACTTTTAAGTGAATATTAAAATTATTTTTCCCATCCTAAACACTTCCAGAGCCAGCCCTGTTCTTAGGGCTGGCTCTGGAATTAGTATTAGACATGGTGAAACGTTTATTTTAAACGCTCCTTTATCAACTCCGGAATATACTGATTTTTAACACTAATATTTTCTAGTCCAAGACGTTCATACACATTCCCTCCTATGCCAGGAACAACAATTCCATCTTGACATTCATCATCTTCAGCTAAGTAGTAAAACTTCATTTTAGAAAAAACATCAGCAGGAAATTCCTTCTTTAAGGAGTTTTGTGCATCCTTAAACATTACTGGAGCAATAATCAATATATTTTTGGGATTATATTTAGTTAATAATCTAAGCAATTGCGTTTTAACTACACAAGAAGTGTTTATTATAGATTTAACGATTATCAGATTATCAACATTTCCATCTGATTCTATATACATTTTTTGTATAGGTGCTATAGGCAGTTTTTCCTCACCTACCTGAATCTCTATTCTTGAATTCCAAAATACTGCCACTTTAACGTTTAATCTTGACAAACCTTTAATAAAACCTTTGGCAAGCCAATCAGCATCCTCATTAGCACAAGCAACCAATATCTTATCATTGCCAGAACTATTATCAGAGAGAACCTTATTCCCTAAAATCTCTCCCAATTTAGTAAAGGCGTCTCTATAAGACTTCTTATCAGTGCTTTTATCTGCTATAATATTGAGATATGTTTGTGATTTGTCGGTATTGCCGTATTCTGAATATGTTCTCATAATTTGAAAATATTTAGCAATAAATTGTTTGCCCTGTAATCAGTGAGACCTTTTAACATATCCAACAATTTACTATTGATTAAACAACTTACTTGTGTTCCTTGATAACTAATAAGCAATGAACCATCTGCTATCTGATATTCAATACCTGCAATTTTAGGAAGCACTGCTGCAATAATACTATGTGCTGACTCATCATACCCAATAGCGGGAATCTTTGCATGAAATTTGGATTCAACCTGTGTAAAAAATTTTGAAATAGACACCTCTGTATCATTTCTATCTTGAGAGCACCATGTTCCCAAAACCATAGTGGCATATTCATCCATTTTATCTAATGGGCAAGTTTTTCTCCAACCATTAAATACATCTGATTGAACCATCTGTGATAATGAGCTATAACCATTAAAAAACTCACATTCAGTACAATCACTAATATCAGCCGGCACTCCATTTATATCAGCATCAGATGCTGAATATACCAACCTCAATTTAAACACTTCTCCATTTTTCCTGCAAAGTTCCGCTTGTCTCTTAAAATCACTAAGCAGTGTTCTATCACCCTTCCCACTTGACCATGTTAAAGATTGTTGGTTTTTTAGTTGGCAATATATTCTTATATCAGGATTTCTTATTACCAAGTCATCAACAAAACAATCTGATTTTTGCTGTGTCAAAAATACAGATTCCAAACATTTTGAATATTGCAGAGACAGCAACAATATCTCTTTGACAACATAATAGTTCTCATAAGTATTACCTCTACTATTACTTACCCCACCAGTATGTTTGTGCATCAAATAATTACTATCACTTTTACTCATAAAGCACACACTTCACTTTTATTAATTTTAGCAAACCTAGGACACTCTTTCCCATCAACTATAACATTACTAAAGAACATATTGTAAGGTCTTACCCAAACCAAATTATCTCCGTAAAGTGCCTTATACACCACTACCTTTTCTTTTGTTTCACTCTCTTGAGCTATTGCCAAAAGTTCATACTCCCCACCCTTAAAATGCCGATAGTAATTATGTTGTGCCATATAATTTTGTAACTATAAGTCTTTGCAAATATAAAAACATTTTTATATAAATCCAAAACATAAATTTACAAATTATTAACATCTAAAATCCAGCACAACAGAGACACCAAGAGCCAGCCCACAGGATGCAGACTGGCTCTGGAAGTATAAAAGTTGATAGTTATAGTTTACTTATTTCATCTGCACTGAGACCTGTGACTTTTGAAATCAGTATTGCATCAAGACCTTCTTGTTTCATATTTTTAGCCACACTCAGTTTGCCCAGCTCAAGACCTTCCTCAAGTCCTTGTTCATGACCCTGTTTACGACCTTCCTTAAGACCTTCTGCAAGACCTTCCTCTCTACCTTGCTTCTCTCCAAGCTCGCGCTCATAACCATCGGCGTTCTTTATGGTACGGTAGTAATCCTGCTCCCAAAAGTATTGGTCGCTCTCAGCCTTAGTCATTGCGGACAGCTCTGACAACTTCTGCATTTTCTCAAACGCAGGCTGCTTGTCCTTGAATTTCAAATCGGTTTGCATTGTCTCCATATTCGCTAAATTATAAAGCCAGTAATCAATTTGTGTCTTACATTCTTCATCAGGTTTGCCATCGTATGACGGCAATTCTAATGTAAAATGTATATATTACGAGTGTCTGTAATTGTCAAAATTACCTAACAACTGCTCAATATGAATTACCTCAGGACAAGAGTCCCAAGTAACTCCACCAGCAGTTAAATACCAATTCTTTCTCTCTACAACAGGAACTTTCTTTATTGATGGGAAAGCAGAAATAGGCATAACTATTTGTCTACCATCCTCTAACGCAACAGCAAACTTTCCTCTTACGGGAAAATACACATTCTTTATCTTAGGAACCACATTCCAATAACCTTCAACCTTGTACATAATGTTATGCTTTAATTGTTATTATTCTAATACTGTCTCCTGCCTTGAATTTATTCCACTGGTTTAGTAACAAATCCTTATACTTTTCTGCAATATTTACTATATCATTTATCTGAGAATCTGTCAAATCTCCCTTACTACCAACTTCAATTTCTGGTTCTAACCATAACTTACAATACTTGTCGGTATCTCTTTTACCCACATGAACATGTGCTCTATTCTCATTAAAGTCAGAACCATAGAACAAAAAAATCCATGTTAGTCTCTTTGAAATATATATCAAGACCTTAGGCATAAACTTTTGCAATCAATATCTGCAAAGGTATGAATTATTTTTTAGAATGCAACGATGTTGCATAATTTTAAACAAAATATCCCCATCACTTGTGCGGTGGTGTGGAGGGGAGAACAGCAGAGCCAGCCCTGTTATTAGGACTGGCTCTTGAAATGTAAATGACTACTGCGTACTACTTAGTTGCAGGACTCAGTGGCTTTTATTACTGTAACATCTTTAGTTACTGTCTTTGTGCAGCCATTCAGGTTTGCTGTGAATGAGGCACGGAATACATCACCATTGCCACCAGCCTTAACTATCTTGGCATCATTTGCACCATCTTCTACTATGAAGTTACCTGAACCAGACTGTTGAGTAATAGTCTTGGCTGTGATAGTACCATTTGTTGTAGGAGTAAATGTTGCAGGTTCCCAAACATATACATTATCTGCACCTGCCGCTGATGTAAGAGCAACTGTAAGGGTAGGCTCCTGAACATTGATGGTAATAGGTGAAGTCTCTGATGTACATCCATTCTTTGAAACAACCACCTTATATGTAGCAGCCTCTGAAAGCTCCTCTGTAGTGTATGACGCAGAAGTCTTACCAGTAAGCTCTGAAGAACCCTTGTACCATTGCAATGTAGAACCATCTGTAAAGCCTGCAACTGTGAGTGTAGTTGAAGTTCCCTTGCATATTGGTGATACAGGAGAAGCGGTAATGTTACCTGATGTTGGGTCTGCATAGAAATTAACAGTTAAAGTATTAGCGGAAGTTGCAGCCTGATAGTTTGCAGAAGCAGCCTTTGTAGCCTGAACTGTAAACTCACCAGCCTGTGTGGCAGTCATAACTCCTGCATTGGTGATAGAGCCACCAGTACCACTATTTATTGTATAAGTTACAGCACCATCACCAGAACCACCCTCTATTGAGAATTGGATTGAGCCACCGTTTACGCACGCATAAGCCTTATTCTTATTCAATGTAAGTGTGGCTTGAGGAGCCTTGTTAATAACAAAATCACCAAGTGAAAGCTTGGACGCACCGCAATACTTAGTGCCAGCCTCTGAGTCTATTGTAATGGCGTATGTGCCAGCATCAGTCTTGCCCGTAGCCGCTGTTCCTGCATAATATACGGTAGTTACAGCACCAACTGTTGCATCTTTTGGCGTTATAGTTGGATGTTGCTCATTACCATTGTAAGTAACGTTAGTATTTGTAAAGTCAAAATTAGATGCAGCCACCCCACTCTTACAAGCACCTGTTGCTGTAATCTGGAATTGATGAGAAGCATCAAGTATCTGCACATACACAGTCTTAGAGCCTGTTGTAGTAGGATGGAATGTTACATTAACTGTAATATTCTCTCCACTTATGGTTTTGCTATTTATAGTGAAATCACCTGCATCAACACCCACAAGTGTAATACTACCTTCAGTAACTGTGTAACCGCACTGTGTAAATTTCAAATCCTTTGCTTCAGAAGATGCATCAACTACTGTGTTAAATGAGTTGGCATCGGTTCTTGCAATTGTCTGAGCCTTAACAGTAGCCTCGACACTTGTTCTGCCTTCCGATACACAGCCCGTAGTACTATTGTATGCTTCAGCCCAATAAGTTGCAGAAGAAGCAAGATTGCGAATAACATAATCGGCTCCTGTTGATAATACATCACCACCTGTTTGCTGTGAGTACCATCTGACCGTAGCACCCGCACTTGCGGAAGCACTAATTGTTACATCACTATTAACACAACCCGATGCAGGAGTTTTATTCATTATTGTTGGCTTGGTTATATCTTTTGTTACAACATAACCATCAGATTTTTGCGAACATCCATTGGCTGTGTTGGTTACTGTTACATAGTATGTACCACCATCACTAACTGTTATTGACGCTGTCGTGGCTCC